>JBGSQB010000232.1:0-49534 GCA_041738285.1 Pseudomonadales bacterium
TGGCGGCCGCCGCGCCGCCCAGGATTCGACGAACTCACGCGTCGCGGTCATCCGCCCGGCGCGGTCGGGGCCCAGCACGTAGATGTTGAAGTCCGTGCCTGGCGTATTCAGACCGAATGACAACGCCTGCCGTGCCATCGCGTGACTCGACAGATCGAACGCCCGTGCACCCGCGGCACCGGACGCGGCCAAGTCAAACTGCGGCAGTCCAACTGCCGCGGCGTCGAGCTCGGTGGCCGTCATTGTCAGGCCGCCTTGAGCGCAGCGATCATCTGCTTGCGCGTGGCGTCGTCGACGAAGGGAAACGAAGCGGACGTTCGGTCAGTGAACGCACCGTACCTCCGCTTCATTTCCGGTACGATGTCCTTGGGCTCGCCAACGACCGCAAACTCGGCGAGCAAGTCATCGCCGATGAGCGAACCCATTTCCTTCCAGCGACCCCGCTTCGACATCGTGTTCAGCTCACCCTGCAGATGCCCAGCACCGATCACGTCGAGTACTTCCTTATAGGCCGGCGTCGAGCCGTAGAACGCAATCCGCTCCTTCGCAACGCGCTTGGATTGCTCGAACTCCTGTTCGTTGCGGCCGGACACGACGAAGTTCGAATAGGAGATCTCGAAGTTCTCGCGCTGCCGTCCACCCTTGGCGAGGCCACGCTCGATCGCCGGCAATGTCACCTGTTCGATGAAGGGCACATTCGAGAACGGATGAATGATCATGCCGTCGGCGACTTCACCCGCCACCTCGGTCATGCGCGGTCCGACCGCGGCGAGAATCACCTTGGGTGCCCCGAATTCGCGATTCTCCGGCGTGAATGCCGGCGTCATCAGGGTGTGGGTGTAGTGGCGGCCCACGAACTCGAGCTTCTTGCCGTCGTACCAGCTGGCCCAGATCGCGCGCATGGCGAGCACCAACTCGCGCATCTTCTCCGCCGGTGCGCCCCACGGCATGGAAAATCGCTTGGTGATGTGGGGCTTGATCTGCGAACCGAGCCCGATCGTCATGCGCCCTTTCGAAAACGCATTCAGGTCGTGACCGATGTTCGCCAGCAGCATCGGGCTGCGGGCGAAGCCCACCGCTATCGACGTAGCCAACTCGACCTGTTTGGTGTGCTCTGCGGCCAGCACCAGCGGAAAGAACGGATCATGGTTCATCTCAGCTGTGCGCAATCCGTCGAATCCCATCGCCTCGAGATCCCGCGCCGACTTCGCGACCCGATCGAGTTCGATCGGCAGTCCTGCATCTACTTTCATCTACGCCCCCTTATGCCGCCGTCAGTTCAGAGATGATCTTCACGCGATCCGCCTTCGCGATGTTCGCGTACGCTGCTGACGTGCGGTCGATGATATCGCCGTATCGGGACTTGATCTGACCCGGAATGCTCGACGGCTCACCAACGACCGCAAACGCATCGAGTATCTCGTCGGTGATGAGCGTTCCCATCTCCTCCCAACGTCCCTGTTTCGACATGGAATTGAGATCACTCTGCAGATCGCCAACGCCAATCGAGTCGAGCACCGGCCGATACGCGGGGGTCGACCCGTAGAATGCGATCTGCCGGCGGGTAGCAACGCGGGCGGCATCGATCTCCTTTGCGTCCTTGCCCGTCACCACGAATACCGGATAGCTGATCTCGAAATCGGATCGCTTTTTGCCTGCGCGGGCAAAACCACGCTCGAGTGACGGCAGCGTGGTCTCACGCAGGTACTTTTCTGTCGTGAATGCGTGAATGATGATGCCGTCGGCTACTTCACCTGCCACCTCGGTCATCTTGGGCCCGACGGCGGCGAGGAATACCTTGGGCGGACCGTACTGCGTGTTGGTTGGCGTGAAGAATGGTGTCATCAGCGTGTGGGTGTAGAACTTGCCAGTGAACTCGAGCGGCTTTTTATCATTCCAGTTCGCCCAGATCGCGCGCATCGCGAGAATGAACTCGCGCATTCGCGCGGCCGGTGAAGACCATGGCATTGAAAAGCGTTTGGCGATGTGCGGTTTGATCTGAGACCCGAGCCCCAGTACGAATCGGCCCTTGGACGCTGCATTCAGATCGTGGCCGATATTGGCCAGGATCATCGGTGAGCGCGCGAACGCAACCGCAATCGAGGTCATCAATTCAACACGCTCGGTGCTGAGGGCAGCGATCGCCAGTGGAAAGAACGGATCGTGCGACGTCTCCGCGGACAGAATGCCGCTGTAGCCCATCTCTTCCAGCGCCTTTGCCTCTGCGCCCACGGTCGCAAGATCCCAACCGATGCCGCCGTCAACTTTCATGTGCCGTCTCCCGTATCTGGTTTTCGAATGATTGTCTTGGACTGTGCCCCAAAAGGGGAAAGCCTAACAGGGTTTGCGCCGCGCGGCCGACGCGGTAGGCTGCCTGCTTTGGGGAGGAACCACTGTGTCAATACAGCTACGCTCGTTTGCGCTTGCATTGTCCATCTCGGCCGCACTGGCCATGCCCGCCCGGGCCCACGACCCGCTCACGCTGCCGCAGCTGATGGAAGCATTCGGCTGGAGTTTCGACACCGCCGAGATCAAGGCAGAGCGCCTCGCCGACGGCTTCTACGTGCTGTTCGGGGTTGGCGGCAACATCGCCGTCTCGATGGGTCCGCAAGGGGTCATGATCGTCGACGATCAGTTCCCGCAGCTGATGCCGAAGATCGAGGCGAAGATCGCCGAACTCGGCGGTGATGGCGGCGTCGATTTCGCAATCAACACGCACTGGCACTTCGACCACGCCGAAGGCAATCTCGCGCTCGGCCCGAAAGGAACCTGGATCGTCGCCCAGGCCAACTCCCGGGAGATGATGCGATCGCCGCACATCGTCAACCTCGTCACCATGACATACGCGCAGCAGGCATATCCCGACGACGCGCTGCCAGTCATCACGTTCGACGACACCATGCAGCTGCACTTCAATGGCGAGAAGATCGATCTCGTCCACGCCGGGCCTGCACATACCACAGGCGATACAGCCGTCATCTTCCGCGGTCGCAACGCGGTGCATCTCGGCGACGTCTATAACAACTCGGGCTATCCATTCATCGATGTGGACAATGGCGGCAGCCTCGACGGTGTCATCGCATTCTGCAGCGCGGTGCTCGCCCAGCTCGACCCAAAGAGCATCGTCATTCCGGGACACGGGCCGGTCGCCGGCTACGCCGACCTCGAAGGCTACATCGCGATGCTCACGGATCTGCGCGCGACGATTGCCGCCCTCGTCACCCAGGGTGCAACACTCGAAGAAGTAGTCGCGGCCAAGCCGACTGCGAAGTACGACGAGAAGCAGGGCGATTCGACGAACTTCGTCGACCGCGCCTACAAGAGTCTTGCCATCACGAAGGCTGCGGGGTGAAGAGACCCGCGGTGGGGCCGACCCCTCCGCGGTAGTGCTCGCAATCCGGCCGCCCGCCGGCAAAGCGCAACCGATAGACGAGATCGTTCGGCTGCCGCGCCGTGCTGGCGACGTCCGGCGCAAGAGCCAGCAGGTGGGTCAGCATCGCTCGGCCCAGCATGCCATGGGAGACGATGACCACACGGGCCTCGGCGCGCTCGATCAGCTGGTCGAGCAGGGGCGCGACACGAGCGATCATGTCGGGCAGGTTTTCGCCCCCCGGCGGCCGAAAGAAAAACGGATCCGCCCGCCAGTCCGCGAACTCATCGGGCCAGCGGCGCTCAATGTCCGCCAGGGTCAGGCCCTCCCAGTCGCCGCAATGGCGCTCGACCAACCGGTCGTCGAACTCGACATCGACGCCGATCCGGCCGGCAACGATCGCTGCAGTGGTGCGGGTTCGACCCAGGGGCGAGGCAAGCATGCCATCGATACCTTCGCTGACCAGCCAATCCGCGTTGGCGCGCGCATGGCCCTGCCCTGCTTCGGTGAGGGGTGAGTCGAGCCGCCCCTGCATGCGCTGCTGCACATTCCAGTGGGTCTGGCCGTGACGGACGAGATAGAGCGATTCCATCGGCCGGGCATCATACAGCAGGCGCCTTGAAACTCCGGGCCCGCTACCCCATCTAACCAAGCGGGGCAATTCGCCCCGATGAGGAGTCGTACAGGCCCATGATGCGCATTGCGTTGTTTCTCGCCACCAACATTGCCGTGCTGGCGCTGGCCAGCATCACTTTTCGGCTGCTCGGTCTCGAGGACTTCCTCTACAACCAGGGCATGGACACGAATCTGACCGGCATGCTCGCGTTCGCCGCGATCTTCGGCATGGGCGGTTCGTTCATCTCGCTCCTGATGTCGAAGTGGCTGGCCAAGAAGTCGACCCATGCCGAAGTGATCGATGAGCCACGCACACAGAGCGAGCGCTGGCTGAAGGATACGGTCGCCAGACTCGCGAAGGACGCCGGCATCGGCATGCCCGAGGTGGCGATATTCCCGTCACCGCAGCCTAACGCATTCGCCACCGGCGCTTCCAAGAACAGCGCCTTGGTGGCGGTTTCAACCGGCCTCCTCGAACACATGCGCGAGGACGAGGTGCGGGCAGTACTCGGTCACGAGATCGGCCATGTCGCCAATGGCGACATGGTGACGCTCACACTCATACAAGGGGTGATGAATACCTTCGTGATCTTCTTTTCCCGCATCATCGGCAGCGTGGTCGACCGCGCGGTGTTCAAGAGCGAGAACGGCCACGGCCCCGGCTTCTTCATCGTCACCATCGTCGCGCAGATCGTGCTGGGCATTCTCGCCAGCATGATCGTGATGTGGTTCAGCCGCTATCGGGAATTCCGCGCCGACGACGCCGGCGCAAAGCTGGCTGGACGCAATGCGATGATCGCAGCCTTGGAGCGGCTGAAGGGCGCGAGCCAGATGCCGGACACGATGCCCGATACGATGACGGCGTTCGGTATCTCGAGCGGTCTACGGCAGGGACTGTCGGCACTGTTCGCATCGCACCCGCCGCTCGATGCACGCATCGCGGCACTGCGCAGCCAAGCCTGAGATCAGTCGAGCCGCGATGTCCTGAGCCGCAGCGCGTTGCCGATCACCGACACGGACGACGCGCTCATCGCGGCGGCGGCGATCATGGGCGATAGCAGTACGCCAAACAGTGGATACAGCACACCGGCCGCGATCGGCACCCCCAGCGCGTTGTATGCGAAGGCAAAGAACAGGTTCTGACGGATGTTGCGCGAGGCGGCTCGGGACAGCGCTCGGGCACGGCTGATCGCCGTGAGATCACCTTTGATGAGCGTGACATCGGCGCTTTCCATCGCAACGTCCGTGCCTGTACCCATCGCAATGCCCACAGCCGCGCGCGATAGTGCGGGTGCATCATTGATACCGTCTCCCGCTACCGCGACCACGCGCCCTTGTGCTTCGAGTGACTCGACCAGTTCCAGTTTCCTTTGCGGCGTCGCCTGGGCAACGACGCGCGCAATCCCAAGCTGTCTGGCAACCGACTCGGCCGTGGCCTGAGCGTCACCTGTCGCCATGACGATTTCAACGCCATCCTTTTGCAGTGCCGCCACCGCCGCGGCTGATCGCTCCTTGATCGGATCCGCAACCACGATCATTCCGACAAGGGTGTCGCCTGCCGCCACATACATCGCCGTCGCGCCCTGACGACCCCATTGGTCCGCGCTCGACTGCAATGCAGCGATCGATATGTTGGCGGCAGCCATCATCGATGCATTGCCGAGCCGGATCACCTGGCCGTCGACTCGGCCATGAACACCGGCACCGGTGTCCCCGGCAAAGCCTTCTGCGCTCGGTATGTCGACACGACGCGCCTTCGCGCCGGCAACGATGGCCGCGGCAAGCGGGTGCTCGCTCGAAACTTCCACTGCGGCGGCATGAGCAAGAACGCGTTCCTCGCTCCACGGTGCGATCGCCTCCACGTGAACGAGTTCGGGCCGTCCCAGCGTGAGGGTGCCGGTCTTGTCGACTACCAGCACGTCGACATCGCGCAGTCGCTCCAATGCCTGCGCGTCGCGAAACAACACGCCCATCGCAGCTCCGCGCCCGGTCGCCACCATGATCGACATGGGTGTCGCAAGTCCGAGTGCACACGGACACGCGATGATGAGCACTGCTACCGCAGAAATCAGTCCATGTGCCATCGCTGGCGCTGGTCCAACCAAAGTCCATACGATGAATGACAGCAACGCGATCACCACCACGAAGGGAACGAAGACACTCGCGACGCTGTCGGCGAGCTTCTGGGCTGGGGCACGGCTTCGCTGAGCTTGCGCGACGAGCGCGACGATGCGGGCGAGCAAGGTATCGGCGCCCACTTTCTTCGCTTCGATGATGAGTGAACCCGTGCCGTTCACCGTCGCACCGGCGACTGCGTCACCGATCGTTTTCGACACCGGCATACTTTCGCCGGTGAGCATCGATTCATCCACTGCGCTCTGGCCGCTGACGACGATGCCATCGACAGGCACCTTTGTGCCGGGGCGCACACGCAGGCGATCACCAACAGCAACCGCCGCGAGGTCGATTTCGACCTCGGCGCCGTCCGCCATCAATCGCACGGCCCGCGGCGGCACCAGTGACAACAGCGCGCGTATTGCCGCGCCCGTCTGCGCACGCGCGCGCAGTTCGAGCACCTGACCGAGCAGAATCAGCGTAACGATCACCGCAGCCGCTTCGAAGTACATCCCGACATGGCCGTCAGCCATTGTGAACGCCGCGGGGAAGAGCTGCGGTGCAACCAGCGCCAGCACGCTGAAGGCGAACGCTACGCTCACGCCGAGCCCAATCAGCGTGAACATGTTGAACGCCCGAGTCGCAATCGACCGCACAGCGCGTCGATGGAACGGCCAGGCTGCCCAGATGCACACGGGCGCCGCGAAGGCGAATTCGAGCCAACCACGCAAGCCACCGAGCGCGGTGGTCATTGGTGCGCCCGGCAGCATGTCGCCCATGGCCAGCACGAGCACCGGTACCGTCAGCGTCGCAGCAATGATGAATCGCCGCCGCATGTCATCGTATTCGCCGTGGTCATGCTGGACGTGGGGCGACTCGGGCTCGAGCGCCATACCGCAGGTCGGACACGGTCCCGGAGCGAACGCGACAACGTTGGGGCACATCGGGCAGACGTAGCGCGTGCCCGCAGGCACCTCGGACCTCGCTTGCAGCTGGGGGTTCAGATAGCGCATCGGGTCGGCGACGAACTTGTCGCGGCAATGCGGGTTGCAGAAACGATAGGTGTCGCCGTCATGCACGTGCACGTGCGGGCCATCAGTACGCACGGTCATCCCACACACGGGATCGACGTACGTGCCATCTTCGTTGCGAAAGGATCGGTTGGGCGTGTTCATGGGCCGATTGAATCGCCTGTGTGCCACACCCAGGTCAAGTCCCGCATGCCACCCCGGAGCTGGTAACTGGCCCCGGAGCACCAGCGCACCCGCACTTCTGGGGCGCCAAACGACCGACGTGCTGCGCTAGTGCTCCGGGGCCAGGTACCAGCTCCGGGGCCAGTTACCAGCTCCGGGGCTAGTTTCCGGCGCTAGCCGTCGGACCAGGTCTCGATCAGGTGGCAGACGTGTTCTCCCTGGGGCAGTCCGTCGGGCATGGAGTCCCAGGTCGCGAGCGCACCGTTCAGGCGCGCTTCGAGATCGGTGAGTTCTCGGATCTTGCCGCGCAGTTCTTCGAGGTGGCGCGTGACCAGTTCACGCACCAGGGGACAGGGGGAGGCGCCCGCTGCTGCTTCATCGAGTACGGCACGCACTTCATTGAGGGTCAGCCCGAGCTCTCGGGCCTGGCGGATGAACTTCAGTCGAGAAAGATCAGCACCCGTGAACGCCTTGTAGCCATTGCCCGGATCACGCGCGGGTTCCAGCAGACCGATTCGCGAGTAATAGCGAACCGTATCCGGAGTGACTGCCGCGGCGCTTGCGAGCTCAGCAACCTTCATTGCCATGGCCTGCGTTAAGGTTTTTTCGAAGTACGGTAGTCGCCGAACTCCTGATCGCGCTTAGTCAATGCCTCGGTCAGGCCCTTGCGCATCTCGCCGAACGTGTTCTGCGCGGTGCGGGTGAAAGTCGCCAGCGCCTGCATTTCGGTACCTGCGCGAATGCCCGCGCGAATTCCCATGATTTCCATCTGCCGATGCACAGCGCGCTTGTTGAACTGCTGTACATCGCTCGGCACCTTGGCCACTCGCACCGCAATCTCGAGCACACGCGAGTCGAGTTCATCGGCTGGAAACGCCCGGTTCGCGAAACCCGACTCGACAGCCTCGAGTCCGGACATCGCGTCACCCGTGAGCATGAGTTCCATCGCGCGCCGCAAGCCCACGATCCAGGGATAGAACTGGTTGTCTGGCGGACTGATCGAGCGCACCACGGGATAACCGATCTGCGCATCCTCGGCGACGTAGACGAGATCACAGGCGGTGGCGAGTTCGGTACCGCCTGCAAGGCAGAAGCCATGGACTTGCGCGATCACCGGCTTACCCAGGTCCCACATGTGCAGGAACCCATCCACCACGTGACGCGGCCAATTGCCGATACCGCCAGCCGTGTAAAACGGCTGATCCTTGCTGGTGTCGGACTTCAAGTCGTAGCCGGCGGAAAAGCTCGGACCGGCGCCGCGAATCACAGTGCAACCGATCTCCGGGTCACGATCGGCCAGATCAAGGGCGTGAAATATCTCACCGCGCAGCTCATTGGACAGCGGATTGCGCTTATCCGGTCGATTCAGCGTGATGCGCTGCACGCGCGCCGCAGGTCGATCGACGATGATCTTCTGGTAATCCATCTGCCCTCCCTCGATATTCGATTCGCCTCAGCCGAACTTGAAGACGCGCGGCGTGAACGCATTGAACGTGCGCTGCACTTCGTCGTTGTTCGCGCCCGCGAGCGGCGCGACGATGTGAGTGTGAATACCGCCGTGCGCATCTTCCAGAATGCGCTGACGACATTCATCTTCGGTACCGATGATCGCGATCTCGTCGATCAATGCATCGGTCAATGCGCCGCCGGTCTTGTTGCGATCTTTCGCGGCCCAACCTTCGTTGATCGTGTCCGCAGCATCCTGATATCCGGCCCACGCGAGAAACTTGTTGTACACCGGTGTCGCATAGTAGGGCGCGAACGCTCCTCGAAATCGATTCCTCGCGTCCTGCTTGTCATCGGTAACCAGCACCATCGCGCGATTGACGATCTCGACGTCGCGCCAGTTCTTGCCGGCACGCTCGGCGCCGATCTTCACATGCTCCATCATCTTTGGCAGTGCGCCCTTCGGCCACAGGTTGAAGATCACGCCGTCACCTACTTCGGCGGCCATCTCGATCATGTTCGGGCGCAGCGCCGCAAGGTAGATCGGTGGCGGGTCCTGCAATGGGTACTGACGATAGCCATGGCTGCTGACCGTGAGGTCGAAATCCGACTTCTCACCCTTGAGCATCGAACGCACCATGATCGCGGTGTCTCGCACCCTGCTAACGGGCTTATCAAGGGGAATTCCATGCCAGCCACCCATCATCGTCTGACTCGATGAGCCGAGCCCCATCACAAACTTCCCAGGCAAGACCTGACCAATCACATTCGCGGTCGCGGCAAGCACGGCGGGCGTTCGCGTGTAGACAGGAGTCACCGCAATTCCGATTCGTACCGATGGCGCCACGCCGCCAAGGGCTGCAGCGGTCGTCAACGCGTCGGGGGCGCCGCCGTCGCCAAACCACGCATCCGCATAGCCGTTGTCAGCAGCCCACTTCACGCGCGCAACAGTGTCCTTGATGAAAGGTCCTGCCGGCAGTGTTACTGCCATTCTCTTCTGTACGGCCATCGTTCCCCCAAAGTTCGCAGTATTAGTGCTGTCAGCTCTCAAGACTCGCATTTTGCGACGCGGCGAATCAAGCCGTATCCTTGCCGCCCTCTCAACGCCGCCTGCTCAAGGATCCGAACCATGCCCGATACGGTCACACTCATCCCGGTCCGGCAGGCGCATCGTTTCGACGAAGCTGCGTTGGCGTCGTTCATGGCCGAGCACGTCGATGGGTTCCGAGGTCCTCTCGAAGTGCGGCAGTTCGAAGGCGGACAAAGCAATCCGACCTTCGCGCTGCGCACACCCTCGGCGGAATACGTGCTGCGCAAGCAACCACCGGGTGAGCTGCTCAAGTCCGCACATCAGGTCGACCGCGAGTATCGCGTCATGAAGGCGCTAGCCGGCAGCGACGTGCCGGTGCCACGGATGTACGCACTGTGTGAAGACACGACGGTGCTCGGCACCAAATTCTACGTAATGGAGAAGGTTGCCGGTCGCGTGTTCACCGACCTCATGCTGCCGGACTTCGACAATGCGGGTCGAAGCGCGATCTACACCGATCTCGCGCGCGTCCTCGCTGCGCTACACACCGTCGACTACGACGCCGTGGGCCTTACGTCATTCGGCAAGCCCGGCAACTACTACGAGCGTCAGATTTCTCGCTGGTCCAAGCAATATCTTGCATCGAAGACCGAGAACATCCCCGCGATGGACAAGCTCATGGCTTGGTTGCCGCAGAACATACCGCCGAGCACGGAGACCGTGATCGTGCACGGCGACTATCGTCTCGGAAACGTCCTGATTCACCCCACGCAGCCACGGATCGTCGGCGTTCTCGACTGGGAGCTTTCCACGCTCGGTCATCCGCTTGCGGACCTTGGATACGTGTGCATGGACTATCACGCCGACTCCTACACCACCGCCGGACTTGCGCGGCCGGATCTGGCGGATTTCGGCGTGCCATCGGAGGACCAGTTCGTGGCCACGTACTGCAAATTCGCGCGCCGCTCATCGATCGAGCACTGGGACTTCTATGTGATCTACAACCTCTTCCGGTCGGCGGGCATCATTCAGGGCGTGTACAAACGCGGTCTGGATGGCAACGCTAGCTCCGCGAGCGCGCTCGACTTCAAGGATGCGTGCCGAATGCGGGCTGAACGCGCCTGGGGTCTGGTCGAGAAGCTATAGGTCAGCGGCAGGAGCGGACTTCACGGGCAAGCCGGCTCCTGCACTGCGGCTGGCTAGAGCATTTCCTTGGCGATCAGTTCGAGCACCTCGGGCTGACCGCTGCCGATCAGCATCGATCCCACCTGGTTGCTCGCACCTGCCTTCTTCCACCGGGCCAGCCGCTGCTTGATTCGATCGGCAGGGCCGATCAGATGGCATGCATCGATCAGATCTTCCGGCACTGCCGCCATCGCTTCGTCCTTGCGGCCCGACAGGAACAGATCCTGGATCTTGGCTGCCGCATCGCCAAAGCCAAGACGCGTGGCGTAATCGTTGTAGAAGTTCTTGCCGCGCGCGCCCATGCCACCGATGTACAACGCCATGTTGCCGCGCACAGGCATCATGCATTGTTTGACATCGGGACCCATGATCGCGGTAACGAACGGTGCCACGTCGAATTCGCCGAGTGACTTGTCGCCGGCCTTCGCAAACCCCTTTTCGATGGGGGCCTTGAATACGTTGTATTGCTCGGGATCCATCCATACCGGGAAGAATCCATCGGCAACCTCAGCCGCTGCTTCGACACCTGCAGGGGTAAGCGTTGCCGCGTAGATGGGGATGCGCTCTTCGCAGTGCAGGATGCTCTTGAGCGGCTTTCCCAGACCCGTCGCACCAGGGCCCTTGTACGGCACTTGGTACTCCTTGCCATCATAGGTGAGCACTCCCTGGCGGGCGAAGATCAGTCGCATCACCTCGATGTATTCCTTGAGTCGCGTAACGGGTCGCCCGTAAGCGACGCCGTGCCAGCCTTCGACGACCTGCGGCCCGGATGCGCCGAGGCCGACGATGAAGCGATTGCCCGAAAGCTGTGCGAGGGTCATGGCGGTCATCGCCGTCATCGCGGGCGTGCGAGCGGGCATCTGCATGATCGCGGTGCCGACCTTGATCTTGGTGGTATTGGCGAGAATCCAAGTCGCCGGCGTGACGGCATCGGAGCCGTACGCCTCCGAGGTCCACACCGATTCGTAGCCGAGCCGTTCGGCGTGCTTGATGAGATCGAGCGGCAAGCCCATGCCGCGCCCGGAATAGCCAGTGATCAAACCCAGTTTCATTGCCATGCATCCGCGTAGAAGAAGACCACCAGCCTAGCAAGTCGGCGCCAGCCGGGAAACTCGCCTCGGAACTGGTCACTGGCCCCGGGGCGAGTGGCGTGCGCTAGACTCGGCAGGCCTTGGAACAGCCGGAGACTTTTGGTGCCCAGCCTGCGCAGCAAGCTGATCAACGCGGTCGTGCGTCACACCGCCAAGCGGCGTCTGGTTGCCATGGAACTGGATGCGGCTGCGATCGCCCAGGCACGGGCGGGGCTCGATCGCTTCGGTGCGTCGGCGAAACCCGCCGATGGGCAGCGGCGGGAGTCTGGGCATCTCGGGGGTGTCGCCACGGAGTTCACGCGGATCGACGCACCACGCGGCATCATTTACTACTGCCACGGGGGTGGCTACATCGTTGGCTCGCCGGTGGCGTACCGGCGCTTCGCCAATCGGCTGGCCGCGGCCACAGGCTACGATGTGGCGGTCATCGACTACCGGCTCGCACCGGAGCATCCGTACCCCGCTGCGCCCGACGATGCCCTCGCCGGTTATCGAGCCCTGATTGATGCCAGTCAGGACCCGCGGCAAATCGTTATCGCCGGAGACTCGGCGGGTGGCAACCTTGCGCTCGTGACACTACTGCGCATCAAGGAATCAGGTCTGCCGCTGCCAAGCGGCGCAGTGCTGCTTTCACCCTGGACGGATCTCACCGGCAGCGGTGAATCGGTGCAGAGCAACGCCGATGCGGATCCGATGCTGCCGGCCAATCGCATCGCGGAGGCCGCCGCCATGTACGCCGGCAATCACGATCTCGCACATCCTCACGTGTCGCCGCTGTTCGGTGACTTTGCGGGTTTGCCGCCAATCGCGATTCACGTTGGTTCCACCGAGATTCTGCTCGATGACTCACGCCGGGTCGCGCAGCGCATGAACGGGGCGCAGCTCAAGGTCTGGAAGGAGATGCCACACGTGTTTCCGATATTTGCTGACGTGCTACCAGAGGGGCGACGGGCGATCAATTACATCTCGGCATTCATCGAGTCAGTGCGCACATGAACGAGGCTAAATCGCGGCGGCAGGCAACCGTTTGCGCAGATACTCGATGATGTCGAGGGATTCATACAGCCAGGAAACCACACCGTCGCGCTCGATGCGCAGACACGGCACCATGCCGCTACCCCCGCCGGCCATCAGCTCTCGATGAGCCGCGGGATCACGCTGAACATCCTTCATGGCAAGCGTCATGCTGTGCTCAGCCAGAAACTTCCGAACCCTGGCGCAGAAGGGGCATGTTTCGAACTGGTACAGAGTGAGATTTTCCATGGCGCCCATTATGCACATTGGCCCCATGCGCCGGTAAACTGAAACGCAAGCACACCAGTGGAGTCATCGCGTGACGCAGAAGCCTGATGCCAAAGTCAACCGAGTCCGCAACGTCATCATCGGCAGCATCGTTGCAGTCGTTGCCATCGTCGTCGGTTTCGGCCTCTTCTATTCCACAGATATTGCTGCACCGGATACCTTCGTAGAAGGCAAGCACTTCACAGTATTGGAGGGTACGCGGGCTGTAGCTGGCACGCCGGTCACGGTACGCGAGTATTTTTCGTACGCATGCATTCACTGCATGAACTTCGACCCGCAGGTGGAGGCCTGGCGCGAGGACGCGCCGAGCGACGTCAAGTTCGAACGCAACCCCGTCGCATTCTCACCGACCTGGGGCATTCTGGCGCAGACTTACTACGCGCTCGCGAACCTCGGCGCGCTGGACGAAAATCATCCGCGTCTGTTCCGCGCGATCCACGAGAACAATCGGCAATTCCTGTCGCCGGCCATGATGGCGGATTTCCTCGACGGACACGGCGTCACGAAAGACGAGTTCCTGCGTGCCTACGATTCGCCAGCGGTGCGCCGTGCGGCGAGTGACGCCAACAGGCGTGCGGAAGAACAGAAGATCAACGGCGTCCCGTCACTGGTCGTTGCCGATCGCTATGTGGTCAATCTCGCAGAGGTCCCGCGCAGCCAGGCGTTCGAGGTGGTCGAGTTCCTCGTAGCCAAGGTCGTGAAGGAGGGCTGACACCCGTCTCACCACGTCCCCGGAGAAGCGTTCAGGTTGGGTTCAGGCGCGCGTGGTTTACTGGCGCCGTGCGATCCAACGAGGACCGGCGATGGACGACTATCAGACTCTGATTCAGACGATCTCGCTCACCATGGGCGTGGCCTGGGCAAGCGGGATCAATCTGTATGCGGCGCTCGCCATGCTCGGCATCGCCGGCGCAGGCGGCTATGTCGAACTGCCCGAGACGCTCGCGATCGTCGAGGATCCACTGGTGATTCTCGCGGCGGGATTCATGTACTGCGTCGAGTTCTTCGCTGACAAAACGCCAGGCGTCGATACCGCTTGGGACGGTCTACACACCTTCATTCGAATTCCTGCCGGAGCGCTGCTGGCAGCCGGCGCGGTGGGCGACGTGAGCCCTGCGCTCTCGATCACCGCCGGCATCCTCGGCGGCGGGGTCACAGCTGCGACGCATGCGACCAAGGCCGGGACCCGCGTACTGATCAACACGTCACCAGAACCCTTCACTAACTGGTTCGCATCCATCGCAGAAGATGTCGCCGTATTCGTCGGTCTCTGGGCAGCGCTGTCGCATCCCGTTATATTTCTCGTTCTTCTGGTCGCGTTCCTGTTGTTGTTATGTTGGCTCCTGCCAAAGCTCTGGCGCGGCATTGTCGTCGTGTTTCGCCGCATCGCCGCGTTTTTCAAAGGTCGGAGCGAGCCCGTATCCACCCCTTGAACCGGGGTCTCCATGCCCCGTAGTGCGCGCCGCAAATCCAAGTCGGACAGACCGATCTGGCAGCGCGTACTTGCGGTGTTGCTCATCGCCGGCATCGTGGTGGCTGGGCTGCTCGCCGGTTACCTCGTCTACCTCGACCGACTGATCACGCAGACCTTCGAGGGCCGGCGCTGGTCCGTGCCGGCGCGCGTCTACGCCCAGCCGGTCGAACTGTATCCGGGTCGGTCGCTGCGACCTGAGGATCTCGTTGTCGAGCTGCGACGGCTTGGCTACCGGCAATCGTCCGCTCGCCAGTCCGGGACATTCGTGCGCAGCGGCAACGAAGTGCGCATCCGCGCCCGCCGCTTCGTGTTCGACGATCGCGTGCGGGAAGAAACCGACTTCACGGTTCGATTCGCAGGTGCGGTCATCATCGCGATGGAAGAAGCGGGCCGCAAAGCCCACCTGGCTCGCCTCGATGCACCGCTCATTGGCAGCTTCTTTCCGTCCCACGGCGAAGACCGACTGATCGTCGCACCCGCCGATACACCAAAGCTGCTGACCGACGGTCTGAAGGTAGTCGAAGACCGCAACTTCGACCGGCATCGCGGCTTCGACCTCGCCGCGATCGCGCGTGCGGCCTGGGTGAATTTGCGCAGCGGTGACGTGCAGCAAGGCGGCAGCACGCTCACTCAGCAGCTCGTGAAGAGCTACTTCCTCGACAATCGCCGCACCGTGACGCGCAAGCTCAAAGAGCTCGCCATGGCCGTGATTCTCGAATCACGATTCGAAAAGGAGGACCTGCTCAACGCCTATATCAATGAGATTTTTCTCGGCCAGGATGGCACCCGCGCGGTCCACGGATTCGGCCTTGGCAGCCAATTTTACTTCAACAAGCCGCTCACTGAACTCGACGCATCCGAGATCGCGCTGCTCATCGCCGTGATCCGCGGGCCTTCCTACTACAACCCATTCAAACATCCGGAGCGCGCCAAGGCGCGGCGCGATCGCGTGCTGGCCCAGATGGCGGAATTCGGCGCGATCAGCGAGCCAGACTTCAGGGCTGCCACCGCAAAGCCGCTCACGGTGGCTGCCGGTTCACGTCGCGGCGGCGGCTACTATCCCGCTTTCCTCGATCTGCTACGCGCGCAGTTGGCGGCCGGCTACGACGCCGATGCGCTCGCCTCCCGCGGCTACCGCGTATTCACCACCCTCGAACCGTGGATCCAGGACGCAGCGGAGTCCGCGGTGAACACCGCGCTCACGCAAATCGAAAAGGATCGCGACCTGGCGGCGGGCGAACTCGAGGCCGCCGTGATCGTTTCACGCGCCCAGACGGGTGAAGTGTCCGCAGTGGTCGGTGGCAGACGCGCTGGATTCCAGGGGTTCAACCGGGCGCTCGCAGCGAAGCGACCCGTCGGTTCAGTGCTCAAACCCGTCGTGTACCTGAGCGCGCTCGAGACCGGCCGCTACAACCTCGCAACGCTCGTCGATGATGCGCCGATCGTTGTACCTGATGTACACAGCGGCCCGTGGACACCGAGCAACTTCGACGAGGAGCCCAAGGGACCGGTACCGCTCGTGCGGGCGTTGGGCGACTCGCTGAACCTGGCCACCGTACGCCTCGGCATGGCCGTTGGGCTGGAACCCATCGCGCGTCGGATGGGGGAACTGCTGGATCTGCCGCCACCCAATCCGTATCCGTCGATCCTGCTCGGTTCGATGGACCTGGCGCCGCTCGACCTGACCCGAATGTATGGCGTGTTCGCCAGCGGCGGCTTCAGCACATCACCGAAGGCCGTCATCAGCGTCGAAGACGAGTCGGGCACGGCGCTCGAACGGTATCCGATCGCAGTGACGCAAATTGCCGAGCCCGACACCATTGCGCTGATCAACCATGCGCTCATGGCAGTGATGCTGAAAGGCACGGGCGAGCGGTCGCGCTGGTCCGGACACGGCGTCGCCGGCAAGACGGGCACGTCGGATGAGTATCGCGACAGCTGGTTTGCGGGCTTCGACGCCAACTACTTGAGCGTGATCTGGGTGGGATATGACGACAATCGAAGCACCGGATTGACCGGCAGCACAGGCGCTCTGCGCGTCTGGGATGGACTGCTTGCGACCCTGTATCCGACGCCGCTGACGCTGCCGGAACCCTATGGCACACGGATCGAAAGCGTCGACTACGCAACCGGCGCGCGCGCCGATGCGAGTTGCGGCGAGCCGGTGGCGATCCCGATACCGTACAATGTCGAATTACCGCTCAAACCCGGGTGTGGCGGCACCATGGAACGATTGACGGATCGCCTGCGCCGATGGTTGAACGACTGATCGATATCAAGACGTTGATGCTGTGTGCGACCCTCGTGCTCGCGGGTTGTGTGTCGGCGCCGAGTTATCCACCGAGTCAGCCTACCGGCAGCCAACAGCCGCCACCCATTTACACGCCGCCCGGCACACCGCCGCCGGCAACGGCTCAGTACCCAGAAGCACCGCCGCCCGGACCGGCGCCAGTGCCAGCCCAGCCACGGCCAGATCCTTCAGTGACCCTGGCGCTTCGCGAGGAGAGCCTCTCGGCCGCCGCGCGCGGCGATACCGCAGAGGCAATCGCGCTGATCGAGCGCGCCATTCGCATCGAACCGGACCGTCCGGAACTCTGGATTGATCTGGCCAGTCTGCATCTCGAAGAAGGTGATGCCGTCGGCGCCGAGCAGTTCGCCCGCAAAGCGCTCTTGTACACGCGCACTCGGCACGATCTGGAACAACAAGCCTATCTGATCATTTCCCGGGCACAGCGGGAGCGCTGACATCATGCGCGGGCCTTGTGCGAAACGTACAGTCGCGTTTCGAGGTCGCGGTTGCCGGCATTGATGAAGGTACGCGCAAGCGTCATGCCGAGCTTCTCGGCCACTCGCACAGATGACACATTGCTCGTCGCCATGTTCGCGACGATGCGCGTCATGCCGTGACGATGTCCGTAGTCGCGTAGGGCACGTGCGGCCTCGAGACCATAGCCACGGCCCCAGTAGCGGTGGTCGATGATGTAGCCGAGGTCGTTTTCGAGCACGCCGTCGATCATGGTCCGCACGATGCCCGCATCGCCAATGTACTCGCCGGTCTTGAGCATCACAGCGAGCCGCCCGTAGTGCGGACTCGCATAGTCATCCAGCGCTCGTTCGAGCCAGGCACTTACTTGAGTCTCTGTGAGTGGCGCTGGCCAATGCGCCATGGTGGTGGCATCGCTCAGCAGGCTCGAAAGGAGATACAGGTCGCCCACCGTGTACTCGCGTAGATTCAATCGTTCCGTCTCGATGCGCACGTTCACGGCATCAGCTCTGCCACATCGGTCATCGCATAGATGCAAGTGTCCCTCAGTTCGCCGTTGGCGCCGCGCGTATCACGCCGCAGCGTACCCTCCAGCGTGAAGCCGAGACGCTGGGGAATCGCCCGGCTGCGGACGTTTTCGGGATCCATGCGAATCTCCACGCGCACCGCGGCGAGGCGCTCGAAACACAGCAGCGTGAGTGACCGCACCGCTTCGCTGATGAGTCCGCGTCCAGCCAGCGGTGTGCGGATCCAGTAGCCGATCTCGAATCGGGGTACCTGCCAGTCCACGCGATGCAGACCCGTCGCACCAATAAACGAATCGTCGACACGTGAAAACAGGAGCATCGGTAGGTCCGTGCGCGATGCGTAGTCCACCGCTGCGCGACGCGCCCACAGTTCCGACTGGGTCGCGGTCGGCAGGGTCGCCGCCCACGGCATCCACCGGGTCAATTCCGCAAACGACTCGCTGATCGCGGCATTGACCAACGCACCATCACCAGGACGTGGAGCGCGGATGCGCAGGCGCTCGGTCAGAAATTCCGCGGGTACATCGATCAGCAGCGGGTCACTCACGATGCGGTCGCATACAGTCGTGCCCGATCGGTGCTGAAGCGACGACCGGCGAGATAGAAGAGCGGAATCGAGAACGCCGACAGCACCGTGAACACGACCAGTGTCCACGTATACGGCTGCGCCACGTCGATCGATATCAGATAGTCGATCAAATAGCCGCCGGCAGTGATACCGATGCCAAGTCCGATCAGGTTCAGCGTCAGTATGTAGAAGGCAACGACGGTCGCTCGGATTTGTGGCGGCACCAGTTCCTGCACCGTGGAAAACGTCGGCCCGTAAAAGCAGCCGAGCTGAAAGTAGCCCATGAATACGCCGATCCAGAACCAGCTGCTCGCTGGATCGACGATGCGGTATGCCAGATTGATCGGCACAAGCAACAGCATGATCCAGAATAGAAACATCGCCCGACCCATTCCCGTGCGCCGCAACCACCAATCGCCACCGATGCCTCCGAACAGGTTGCCGAGTACACCGCCAGCCATGCCGATCCACCCCGTCAGGCGCGCAATCTCGGCGCGCTCGAAGCCACGTTCCTGGACGAACCACAGCTGATCGAATGTCGCGGCACCGAGAATGAAGTGGGTTGCCACGCCGCCGCCGATGGTCAATGACAGCGCCGGCGATGCGCGCAGCGCGCCGATCGCGACGCGCGCAATCTCACCCAGTGACGGTGTCTTACCATCGACCGATACCG
This sequence comes from Pseudomonadales bacterium, assembly GCA_041738285.1. Taxonomy (GTDB): domain Bacteria; phylum Pseudomonadota; class Gammaproteobacteria; order Pseudomonadales; family Azotimanducaceae; genus SZUA-521. The sequence continues at coordinate 19,354 of JBGSQB010000232.1, forward strand.
AAGCGATGTGTTTGCGCGGTGTTTCCTTGACGAACAGCATGACCACGGCGAGCGCAAGGCCAATCGCACCGAGCAGATAGAAGCAATTGCGCCAACCGATCGCGGGTCCCAGGTAGCCGACGATGAGCAAACTCACGCCGACGCCGATCGGCACGCCCATGTAGTAGAAGCCAGACGCAAAACCCAGCCGCGATGCCGGAAAGCGATCCGCCAGCATCGACATCGATGTCGGTGTGAGAATCGATTCGCCGACGCCGATGAACATCCGCGGCATCGCCAGACTCCAGAATCCACGCGCGAGTCCGGAAACCGCCGTCAGTCCGCTCCACAACGCAAGCCCGGTCGCCACCAATCGCGGTCGATTGACGCGATCCGCGAGCACGCCCATGAACAGACCCATGGCCGCATAGAACACGATGAACGCAAATCCCGTGAGCCATCCGAATTGCGCGTTAGTGAGCCCGAGATCGGGGATGATGAAGTTGGCAAAGCTCGCAAGCAGCTGCCGATCGACGAAGTTCATCACGTTCAGCAGTGTCAGGAATCCAAGAAACGCGTAGTGACGCGGTTCGACGCGAGCATCGGCCATGGAAACCCCTCCCCGGACTGGTCAGCCTACCACCACCTCGCCCTGATACCGAACCTCGGCCGGTGGAGCGGTCGCGAGATCCGCACGACCTTCGGACTTGAGGATCACATCCGAATCGTCACTGTCCGCGGTCGTAACGACGCGGTAAACGTGGGGGAAGTCGTGCATGGGGTAGCTCCTCTCTGATAAACCTGAACAAAGGGACAGATTAAGAAATAGGGAGAAATAGGGGACAGTTGACCTAATTCGCCAAGCGGCTCAGTGCCATGATGGTTCGTAGCCGAATTAGGTCAACTGTCCCCTATTTCCAGTCGGTCATTGATCAGTTCGATCCAATGCACTACGGGCACCGATGTGCCGTGGGCGATGTGGAGTGCGCAGCCGATGTTGGCGGTGGCGATGACATCAGGTGCATCGACGGTGAGGCCAGCCACCTTGTTCTCGAGCAGGCGCTCCGCCATCTGTGATTGCAGCACGGAATACGTGCCAGCAGATCCGCAGCACAGGTGTGCATCCGACACGGCGACGAGGTCGAACCCGGCACTGCGCAACACACGCTCCACCAGGCCGGTGACATGCTGACCGTGCTGCAGTGTGCACGGTGAATGCCAGGCGACGCGACGACGCGTCGACTGCGTTGACGTCGGCAGCGCCAAGGTCGATACAAACTCCGCGGCGTCCCGCGTGTGCTCGGCAACCCAGCGCGCACGTGTTGCAAGTGCGTCGTCGCCTGCAAGCAGCCGATCGTATTCTTTGATGGTGACACCGCAGCCGCTGGCCGAGGAGATGATGGCTTCGCAGCCCTGCGCCGCTTCGTAGATCGCATTGACGTTCGCGGTCATGGTCACGCGAGCCCTGTCTTGCGCGCCGAGGTGTAATGGCAGCGAACCACAGCAGCGCTCGGCCGATGTTCGAATCGCTTCCACGCCACAACGCGAAAGGAGCTGCGCCAGCGCCGCATTCACCTGCGGCGTGACAACCGCCTGCGCGCAACCCTCGAGCAGCAACACCCGCCGCGTCGACGGATGGGTGTGCCAGACACGCGCCGCGCCCGGATGCGGCACCGCTCGCGCCAGTACGCGCGGGAGAATGCCTCGGAACATGTTCCCCAACCGCACGAACAGCGCGAACAGGTCGCGGCGCGGCATCACCGTCAGCATCCACCACCGAACCGCGCGCTCCACCAACCCGCGCGGAATTTCCACTTCCAGACGCGCGCGTCCGATCTCGGCCAGTTCACCGTAGGCGACACCCGACGGGCAGGTCGTCTCACAGGCCCGACAGGTGAGACACCGATCCAGGTGCTGCTGCGCGATCTTCGATCCTTCGTCGCGTTCGAGCACATCCTTGATGAGGTAAATGCGACCACGCGGACCGTCGAGCTCATCGCCCGTCAATTGATACGTTGGGCACGTTGCGTTACAGAAACCGCAGTGAACACAGGCCCGCAGAATCTCGTCCGCCCGTCGACCCGATGGCGTTGCAAGAACGCGTGCACTCAACTTGGTCTGCATCAGCCCATTCCCGGCACGCGATCGACATTGAAGATGCCCTTCGGGTCGAAGGCGTGCTTGAGCCGCTGCTGGTACGTGCCGACAAGCGCATCCACGCGCGCAAAACCCGCGGGGGCGGAGAACTCATGGGCGTGACCACCCAGTGCGGCAACGAGCGCTCGCACATGCTCGGCGTCCGCAGTGGTTCGGCACCAGCGCAGCGCGCCTCCCCACTCCACCAGCCACTCGCCCGCTATGTCCGGAAACGGTGCCGCCACCGGCAACGAAATCCGCCACAACGCCAAGCCTGTGTGTGTATCAAAGAACGGCAACCGGTGATCGCGCACCACAGACCAGATGCTGGCATCGCCGCGCTCACCACCGACCACGTCGAGTGCATGCGCAACGCCTTGATCCGTTCCTGACAGACGAAGGTGAAGTTTCTCAGCCACCCAGCACGTTGCCGTAATTGGCAGCGGACGCCGACCGAGCTTCACGACCGTTGCATGCGCGTCGGCGCGTGAAGCATCGATTGTCACGGTCGCTTCCACCGCGGGCCGTGGCAACACACGCAAGCTCGCCGCCAGCACGACACCGAGGGTGCCGTGGGCACCAACCTGAACGCGTGCGACGTCATAGCCGGCAACATTCTTCATCACCTGGCCACCGAAAGAATGTACCTCCCCATGACCGGTGAGGAGGCGTACCCCGAGCACGCAGTCGCGCAGTGCCCCATACCAGGGCCGTCCCGGCCCCGACAGGCCCACTGCGATTGCACCGCCAAGCGTGCCATCCCCGCCGAATTGCGGCGGATCCGCAGCAAGCACCTGTCCCCGCTCGGCGAGCGCTTCATTCAGTTGTGCAAGCGAAGTTCCGCAGCGCGCGGTGACCACGAGTTCAGATGGCTGATAGTCGATGATTCCGCGATGCATCGAAACGGGCAGGTAGTCACCGATGTCGCGGCCATACAAGAACCGCTTGCTGCCACGGCCGCAAATCTGCAGCGGACCCGTCGCCGCAGCGACGCGTTCGATGATCGATGCCTCGAACTGCACATCGCTCATCTACAACCGCTCGATGTCCGGAAACGGCAACGCACCACCATGCACATGCATGCCGCCGAGCTCGGCGCATCTCGCAAGTGTCGGAATCGCCTTGCCGGGGTTGAGCAATCCACGTGGATCGAATGCTGACTTCACTGCGTGAAACCGAGTGAGCGTGGGTGCATCGAATTGACCGCACATCGCATCGAGCTTTTCGACGCCGACGCCATGCTCGCCAGTGACCGTACCACCGGCCGCAACGCACAGCGCCAGCACACGCTCGCCCATGGAAACCGCAGCATCGAGCTGCCCGGGGCTGTTCGCGTCATACAAAATCAGCGGATGCAGATTGCCGTCACCTGCATGGAAAACGTTGGCGACCCCGAGACCCGTCTCGGCAGATAGATCTGCAATGGCGCGTAGAACCGATGCGAGCTTGGCGCGCGGAATCGTGCCATCCATGCAGTAATAGTCAGGCGCGAGGCGACCCACTGCCGGAAACGCCGCCTTGCGGCCGTACCACATGCGATCCCCTTCGGCCGCGTTGGCCGCCACACGCACCTCGACTGCGCCCGCCGCATTCAACACCGCCTCTACGCGCAAGCGCTGTCCAGCGACATCTGCGGCTTCGCCGTCGAGCTCACACAGCAGAATGGCTGCGGCATCCAACGGATAGCCGACCTGAACGAACGCCTCGGCCGCGCCGGTTGCGACCTGGTCCATCATCTCGAGCCCCGCCGGCACGATGCCTGCCGCGATGATGGCGCTGACCGCATCGGCAGCTGATTCGAGGCTCGCAAATGACGCCAGCAGCACTGATTTCACGGCGGGGATCGGCAACAACCGAACTGTCACCTCGGTGACGATGCCGAGCATTCCTTCAGACCCGTTCATCAGCGCAAGCAGATCGAATCCGGGCGCATCGAGAGTCGCACCACCAAGGACGAGTTCTTCGCCATCGATCGTGAGCACACGCAGACCCAGCACGTTGTTCACCGTGAGTCCGTACTTGAGGCAGTGTACGCCGCCGGAATTCTCCGCCACGTTTCCGCCGATCGAGCAGGCAATCTGAGACGACGGGTCGGGCGCGTAGAACAGTCCATGTGGCGCTGCGGCTTCCGATATAGCGAGGTTGCGTACGCCCGGCTGCACCACCGCGACACGGTTGTCCGGATCCACCGCGATGATTCGATTCAATCGCGAAAGGCCCAACAACACGCCGTCCTTCTGCGGGCGGGCACCGCCAGACAAGCCTGTGCCAGCACCACGCGGCACCACCGGCACATCGAATGCGCGGCACACCGCAAGCACCGCCTTCAACTCGGTCACGCTCGCAGGCAACGCGACGAGGCCCGGCTGCTCACGAATGGCCGTCAGGCCGTCCGATTCATACGGTCGCTTGGCGATCGGATCGATGATCAGGCTGCCGGCAGACAGCACCTTCTGCAGCGCTGGGCGCGCACGTTCGAGCGCGTTCATGTCGCCTCAGATCGACAGGCGCGACAGATGCCCCGCACTTCCACCGGCTCCGGCGCGGTTTCGAACCGTGCTTCGGATGCGCTGCGGGCGATGGAGCGCTCCAACTGTTCGTCCTCGAGCTCGATCACGTTGGAGCAGCTGCCGCAGACCAGCAGAAAGCCGCCGTGACCGGGCTCATGCCCATGGCATGCGGTGTAGGCGTTGAGCGCAGCGACCCGATGCACGAGACCAGCCGAAACGAGGAAGTCGAGGGCGCGGTACACGGTCACGGGAGCGGCGCCTTCACGGATCGTCTTCAACTCGTCGAGCAGTTCGTATGCGCCAACTGGATTCCTGTGCCCGCACACCAGGACGAACACTTCGCGCCGCAACGGTGTGAATGCGAGCCCGCGCGTCACACACAGCCGCTCGGCGTCAGCCAGCAGCTGCGCCGGGTCGTGATCTGAGTCGAGCGACTCGCCGGAGTGCATGATCCACGCGTTTCGTTGCAGAATGGCCGGACTTTAACCCGTTTGTACATCCAGTGACGATAGGAGCCGACACTTGAAGAAGTTCTTCGCCCTTCTCGCGATCGTGATCGTCGTCCTGGGCACGATTGCCTACTTCAACCGCAGCACGCTCGGGTTCTTCGCCATGATGGTGATGCTGAAGCCCGACCATTCATACGCTGAGGTGCCCGCGCCTCCTGCCCCAGACTACTCCCAACGGGACAGCTGGGCCGCGCTGCCAGACGAGGTCGACCTCGCCGATACGCTGCCCGGCGGTGGCGCCATCGATGTGCAGGCAGATTCGCCCGTCGACGTCTTCTTCGTACATCCCACCACGTACTATCAGTCGGACACCTGGAATCAACCACTGGACAACGCACTCGCAAATGCGATCACGGACGGCGCGGTGATGCGCGGGCAGGCATCCGTATTCAACTCATCCGGCGCGATCTATGCACCTCGCTACCGGCAGGCGACGCTGTATGCGTTCATGGACGACACCGGCAGCGGCCCGGCGGCGCTCAACACCGCCTACGGCGACGTGCTCGCGGCCTTCGACTACTACGTCGCGCATTTCAATCGCGGACGGCCATTCATTCTGGCAGGCCACAGTCAGGGCTCGCGCCATCTCGTACCCCTGTTGAAGGACAGAATCGAAGGCACGCCGCTGCGTGAACTGCTGGTCGCCGCCTATCCCATCGGCTTTGGCATCGACCCAGGCGAGCTGCCGGCCGATGTCGCGGTTTGCACCGGCCCGGAAGAAACCGGCTGCCTCGTGACCTGGAATGCCGTCGGACCCGACGCCGCGTCCTTCGGCGATCCACGCGACAACATCTGCGTCAATCCGCTGACTTGGCGCACCGACGGCGTCCGCGCCGACTTCGCGCAGAACCTCGGCGCGGTCTCATTTGGGGCGACCGGCTTTGCGGCGAATGTGGACCCGGCGGCGCTGGTGGCGCCCCGCAACCCCGTGCTCGAACCCGGTGCCGCCGATGCTCAGTGTATCGATGGCCGACTGCTGGTGACCGAGATCCGCAGTGACCACTTCGACGCCGAGCCGATGGGCGAAGACAACTATCACATCTTCGACTACGCGCTGTTCCACATGAACATCCGCGCCAATGCGCAGGCGCGCACGGCCGCGTACCTTGCCGGGCGCGTACCTGGCCCTGAAGTAGTCGTCGAAACGGCACGCGGCGTCTGAACGGTCCGCGTCGGTCCGTTACAGATACTGCTTGGACAATCGTCCCACGATGTCGAAGAACTCATCGCGGATCTCCGCGATGATTTCGGCGACTGGCCGCACAGAGTCTATTCGACCGGCCACCTGACCGGACAAGGGTATGGCGGCTTCCATGTCACCACCGAAGTACAGATCCTTCGCCGTCCCGAATTGAGTCATGGCGTTGGTTTCACCATCCTTTTCCAATCGCGTGGTGCGCTCGGTGCGCAGCGCGCGCAGGCCCGGCGAGTGGAATCGATTGAGGAACACCGTGTCGGTTTCCTTGGCGGCGATGATCGCGTCCTTCCAGTTCTGGTGCACCGGTGATTCCTTGGCGGAGACCATTCGCGTACCGAGCTGAACGGCTTCGGCGCCGAGCGCAAACGCGGCAACCATGCTGCTGCCGTCGACGAACCCGCCGGCCGCGACGATCGGCACATCGACTTTGGAACGCACCAAAGGCAGCAGCACCATGCTCGCGACGTCGCGTGGATTCTTGAAGCCACCGCCTTCGCCACCTTCGACGATCAAACCATCGACGCCGCACGACACCGCCTTGAGCGCTGCAGCGAGGCTGGGAACGACATGGAACACGGTGAGTCCAGCCTTCTTCAGTGGCTCCGTATACCGCTCCGGGCTGCCTGCAGACGTCGTGACGAATTTGACGCCCTGATCGATGATGAATTGCGCGATGTTGGGATCGCGCACGAACGCCTGCGCGATGTTCACGCCAAACGGTTTGTCGGTGAGCGTGCGCATCTTCTTGATCTCTTCGCGAATCGCATCGAGCTCTCCGGAAGACGTTTCGATGATGCCGAGCCCGCCGGCGTTCGACACCGCGGATGCCAGTTGCGAACGAGCGATCCAGCCCATGGGAGCCTGCACGACGGGAATTTCCACGCCCAGCATGCGGGTGATGCGATTGTCGAATTTCACGATTTCATGTCTCCAGGTTTACAAGGGCACCGGCAACTCGAGGTGCGTTCGATAGATCTTCGTCTGATGTGCGCGCAGCGCAGGCGTAATGGCTTCGAGGATCTGGGCATCCTTGCACGTGTACGCTTCGCGCATCATGCCGTGGAACGGTAACTCGGCGACCGATAGCGGCGTGAACAGATTGGCGAACGTCGCCCAGTAGATGTCGAGTGCGCTGAGCGCATCGCCCAGCAGATAGTCGCGGCCGTCGATGCGTTTCGACAGCTCCTCGAGAATGTCGAGCACGCGCTGTTTCGCGATCTTCACATGCTGCGGCGTGAGGCCATACTTCTGCCCGAGGTAGTTGCCGACCGCTGGCGGAAATCCCTTGCGCTCTCTGTGCCCCAGGGAATCCTGAATCATCAGCAACCGGTAGCTCCAACCCAGCCCCATCTCCCCGCAGATTTCATGGCCGAGGCCGAACAACAGCGTGCGCTGCGCAGCGCCCGCCGGAATCAGCGCCGGTGCCGGCGCCAGGCGTTCCGCGAGAATGAGAATTTCCGCCCAGCCCGTGCGCAGCTTTTCGTTCTCGTAGGCGACCACCGGTACACTCGAATCGCCCGCCCAGTCCGCGATGACGCTTTGCGGTTCATCATCGGCTCGCGCGCCGTACACACAGTCAAGCCCCTTGACGCGGAAGATGCCCTTGGCGGCTTCCGTCCACGGGCTTGGGACGCCGCGCAGGCACGCCATGCGCAAACCCTTGGCCGCGCGCGCTTCACCAACGCTCACGAATCTCGACATCACGGTCCCCGATGCAAAGCGTGGCAGCCTACCATCACGAACCCGTGGACGTGTAGTGACGCACACCGACACGCCAGAGCAACATCGATGCGCCGAGAAAGACGAAGCCGGCCAGCGGCGCCAACACCTGAACGAGCAGGGAAGATCCGAGCGGGTCTTCGATTCCGATGATGGCCACCACTGGAAAATAGGCGACACACGCCAGCGGAACCACAAAAGTGAAGAACTTGCGGAACGTGGGGTGATAGATCGCCATCGGGTATTGCGCGGTCTCGACGCCGCCATAGGTCAGGGTATTCATCACTTCCAGCGACTCCGTGGTCCAGAACGACAGCACGGCCTGACACACGACCAGACCATAGAAGAACGCAAACGTCGCAACCAGCGTGACCAGGAGCAGCGCAACACGCCAGACCGTCCAGTCGATCTCGAGCGTGATGGCCGCCCAAACCAGAACGATCAGCCCCTGTAGCAATCGACCGACGCGATACAGCGGGAAGTCATGGCCCGCGAGCTGCAGCAGCGTGCTGCGCGGCCGCAGCAGCACGCGATCGAAGTTGCCGGTTTTGACGAACTGCGCGCCGAACAGATCGAAGCCGCGCGCGGCGGCATCGGTCACGGCAAACGCAACATTCACCACGCCGTAAAAGAAGGCGACCTCGGCGAGCGACCAGGGTGAGAGTTCACCGAATCGTTCGAACAGGGCCCAGATGCCGACGATCTCCGTGGCGGTCACCACGAACTGGCCCGCCGACAGCAGCAAGAACGAGGCGCGGTACTGCATCTGCGCCTTCAGCGCCACACTGATGAGGCGCACGTACACGTGCCACGCATCAGCGATCATCAGCCCCCCTGCACGACCATGCGCGAGCGGGCCATCTCCAACGCCCGCCGACCCAGCCAGATGAAGACGGCGGCCCAAAACAACTGCAGCACGATCTCGAATCCCGCGTCCGCGGCGCCAATGTGACCGCTGTAGATGCGAAACGGCACATCCGCGAGCCCGCGAAACGGCTGCCAATACAGGAATCCCTGCATCCAGTCAGGGAACAGGGGCAATGGCACGGTCATGCCGGACAAGACGATGACGAGCCCGGACATGACCGCATTGAACCCGCGACCGGAGACGGTCCAGATGAGCGCGACGTGCAGGATCATGGTCATAGCGGACGCGAGCACTACCGTTGCCACCAGCGACGCAGCGAACAGCAGCGCCGCCACCCAGGTTGGCGGAGGCGGCAGCGCCCAATCGGCAAGACCTACCAACGGCAAGGCGACCCCGACCACCAGCACCATCGGAACTGCTCGCAGCGTCGCGGTCGCGGTGCGAAGGGCCACCGTGCGAGCGAACCAGAATGCATACAGGTCGAGCGGCCGCAGCAATTCGTACGCGACTCCGCCGGTGAGCATCTTCTCGGCGAGCTCCGGATCGACGTTCCAGGGCAACAGACCCAGCAGCGCCTGGCCAAGCCAGACATAGACCACGACTTGCGCAAGCGTCATCGGCGCCTGTGCTGACGCCAGTGCATAGAAAGCGGCGAAGATCATCAGCTTGATCGCGCCCCAGAAGAGCTGGGTTGTGAAGCCCGCAAACGCCGCCGATCGATACTGCAGCAGCATCCGAAACCGCGCCGACAGTACCGCTGCGTACGGTCGCACCCAGCCCGACACCTCATTGCCCGCAGCCTCACTCACGACCGGCCGCCTCGTACAGACGCGCAATGATTTCCTCGATCGGCGGATGCTCAACGACCAGGTCGTGCACTTCGAATCGCGCGGTCAGTTCCGCCACGAACGGCGCGGCGCTGCCGGCAACCCCGAACACAACCCGATTGCCGTCGATCGACACGACCCGCTCTGCGAGCCAGTCATCGATCTCAGGCAGCGTCTCGAAATCGACCGTCACTCGCCGCTGCGCGCCGTAGCGCGCCCGCAATTGCGCGAGTGTGCCGTCGGAAACGAGCGTGCCGTTGTTGATCAGCATGATGCGACGCGACAGTTTTTCGATGTCGTCCATATCATGGGTCGTCAGCAGCACAGTGACCCCGCGCTCGCGGTTCAGGCCCAGGATGAACTCACGAATGGCGAGCTTCGACACCGCATCGAGGCCTATGGTCGGCTCATCGAGGAACAGAATCTGCGGCTCGTGCAAGAGTGCCGCCGCAAGGTCGCAACGCATGCGCTGCCCGAGCGAGAGCTGGCGCACTGGCACGTCGAGCAGCGGTTCGAGGTTGAGCAGCGCGACCAGCTCATCGCGGGTGCGCGCGAACCGCGCGCGCGGTACTCGGTAGATCTCACCGAGCAGTTCGAAGGACTCCGTCACGGGCAAGTCCCACCACAGTTGCGTGCGCTGTCCGAACACGACACCGATACGGGCAACGTGGGCGATGCGGTCGCGCCAGGGCACGAGACCCATGACTTCGCAGCGACCGCCGCTGGGCGTGAGAATGCCGGACAGGATCTTGATCGTGGTCGACTTCCCCGCCCCGTTCGGCCCGATGTAGCCGACCAGCTCACCGGGCGCGATCGCGAAGGTCACGCCGTGCAGCGCATCGACATCGCGATAGCGGCGACGGATGAGCCCCTTGGTCGCGCCCCACAGGCCCTGTTGTCGCTGCGCTACTCGAAAGCGCTTTTCCAGATTGTCGACCAGGATCTGGGGCATGGGCCGGTGTCGCTCAGCGTGCGCGGCGCGCATTGAACCACAGGCACGCTTGCCCGTGCACGAGCGCATTTGCGTGCGCATTGCCTCCCCTTGCGTTTCTACATACAGTCGATCGCCATGAGCGAAGCCATCGCATCGACCATAGCGCCGATTCCGGCTGCCACACCCACCGCGCTGCCGAAGTTCGGATTTGGCGATGTATTTGCCGATCGCAACACGCTGTCGAAGTTCGTGGCCGTGATGGGCCTGCAGATGGGCCAGGTGTTTCCCGCCGCGTTCTTCGGCCTGATGCTCACGGCCGTCTATCGCGAGCAGGGTTTGCCGCTCGACATGTTCTGGGTGTTCATGATCCCGGCCGTGCCGACCTGGCTGCGCCCGCTATGGGCACCGCTGGTAGACGGCGTGGGCATTCGCCGCATTGGTCTGCGCAAGACGTGGTTCATCCCTTGCACCCTGTTCGGCGCTGCAGCGTACCTGTCGCTTGCATTGTTCGAACCGGAGCTCGAGTCGCTCGCCATCATCATCACCATCCTCACCATCAAAACCGCGTTCATGACGACCCAGGACATCGCGATCGACGGTTACATGGTGGAGAACCTCACCGACGCCGAACGCGGCGTCGGCGCCGCGGTGATGGACATCGCCCGCAATGTCGCCATGTTCACGTCCTGGGCGGGTGTCGCCTGGGTCTATGGCACCCACGGTTGGTCATCGGCGGTGACCGTTGCCGCGAGCCTGTTGCTGATCTTTTCGATACCAGGGATCGTGCGACGCGAACCGCCACCACCGGCCGCCGCGGAACGCCGCCGCGCGCGCGGCGAGCGCCCAAGTCTCATTCGATTGATACGCCGGCCGGACACCCGAATCATCATGCCCCTCGTTGCATTGGTGGCATTCGGCGGCGCGCTGATTCCAAGCCTCTATATCGCCTACCTCGTCGACATGGGATTCACCGTCAAGCAGATTGGTCCACTCATCCTCGCGCCGGCAACACTGGTCGGCGCGCTGATCGGCTCGTCACTCACGGTGTGGTTCCTCAATCGTTTCGGTTACAAGACGACGATTCTGCTGTCGGCATTTCTTCTGATCCCCACCGTCCTTCCGATCATGTGGATGGGATCACTCGACAATCCGAGTCTGTGGGTGGTGTTCCTGGTGACGCTCAATGGCACCATCCTGCCGTCGTTCCTCGGCGTCGCGATGGCTGCGTCGCGACTGAAGTGGTCCTCCAAGACTCAGGCCGCCACCGACTACACCGCTTATATCGTGATCTCGAGCGCCTGCGCATCCGCTGCGCTCGGCATCGGTGGCGTGATGGCGGAACATCTCGGGTGGTTCTGGTATTTTCTGCTGACCGGCACGTTCGTCACCGGCTGCTGCTTCGTCTTCTACTTCTTGTTCGACCGCATCGAAGCCATCGTCGATTCGCGCGATGCCGACGAACTCAAATCGGAACCCACCCTTCAACCAGCCTGAGGAAACAAGCATGGCTCTGGTCGACTACAAACTGCAGGGACACGTCGCAATCGTCACACTCAATCGGCCGGATGCGCGCAATGCGATCAATCCGGAAGTCGCCGTGCGGCTCGCCGATGCATGGCAGAAGGCGCGTGACGACGACAACGTGCGTGTGATCATCGTCACCGGCACCGGCAGCGCATTCTGCGCGGGTGCCGATCTCGGCCAGCTGATCCCGATGATGTCCGGCGCGCGCAAGCCCGAGAACGAGTGGGACGAGCGCGTTGCCAAAGAACCCGGACTCACCTCGCGCGCGCTGCTGCGTAACTTCGACACTGTCAAACCCGTGATCGCCGCGATCAATGGCCACGCCATCGCCGGTGGCATGGAGATGGTGCAGGGCACCGACATCCGGGTATCGTGCCCGGAAGCCAAGTTCGGCGTACAGGAAGTGAAGTGGGCGATCTTTCCCGCGGGTGGTTCGACGGTGAGACTGCCGGCGCAACTGCCGTTCGCCAGGGCGATGGAACTCCTGCTGACCGGTGATCTCATCAGCGCCGACGAAGCCAGGGACATCGGCTTCGTCAACTATGTGGTGCCAGCGGATCAGGTGCTGGCCAAGGCCCTGGAAATCGCCGATAAGATTGCCGCCAACGGTCCGCTTGCCGTCAAGGCGATTCGCAAATCCGCCCGCGCCTGTCTCGGCAAGCCAGAACTCGAGGCACTGAAGATCGAAAGCGAAATATCTGCGCCCATCTTTCAGACCGAGGATGCGCGGGAGGGGCCCAAGGCGTTCATGGAAAAGCGCAAGCCTTCATACAAGGGACGATGAGCAAGGAACAGCCCGTGCCAGAGCGTGTCGCGATTCTCGGTGCTTCGGACGACCCAACCCGGACGGCGTTCGACGCTCTGCATCGTCTGCGCAGTCACGGTCATACCGTGTTGCCAGTGAATCCGCGACTCACGAGAATCGATGACGTGATCGTTGCGCCGACGCTCGCAGCCGTTCCCCAACCGATCGACACGATCACTGTGTACGTGCGGCCCGCCGTGTCGGAACCGCTGTTCGACGACATCGTCGCCGCACGGCCGCGTCGTGTCATCTTCAACCCAGGCAGCGAATCCGATTCCTTGCGATCCCGCCTCGAGGCAGCGAATATCACCGTACAGTGGGAGTGCACGTTGGTGCTGTTGAGGACAGGTCGCTTCTGATCCACCGCCCATGCCGCCAATTTCGTATCGCTACGACAGTCGACGGAATCTGATCCGCACTCACTGCGAAGGGTTCGTCTCGCTTGCCGATACCGTCGACCACTTCAGTGACCTGTTGAACGACGTGACAGTCGGCATCCACGCGAACCTGCTGCTCGATCTTCGCAACCAGACCTCGGTGCCGATGATCGATCAACTCGCGATCGTTACCGAAGCCATGGAACGAATCGCCCTCGAATTGCGCTTCAGCCGCTGCGCTGTGCTCGCCGATTGCGAGCGCGTTTATGGACTCGCGCGGATGTTTCAGGCGATGGCAGGCAAGATGTTCCAGGCGATCGAGGTGTTCGCCGACGCAACGATTGCGGAGTCGTGGCTCGCCTCAACCGACCGCTGATCAGGGACGGTTTACTTAGAGCTTCCAATGCACCGTTGCGCCGTAACGGCGCGGCTCACCGAACTGCGTGTAGGTTCGTGGTTCGTAGTCGATGCGGGGATCGTTACCAAAATGGTATCCGCGCACCTCGTAGGTCGCATCGCTTAAGTTCCGGCCCCACAGACTCACGGCCCAATGCTTGGCATCGAAGCCCATTGAAAGATGGAGCAGTCGATAGTCCGACGATTGATCATCGTGACTGTCGGAAAAATAGAACGCGTCCTTGCCTTCCAGTTCAGCGCGCAGGAAGAACCCGCGCTCCGACTCGAACTCGACGCCTGTGTAGAACTGATAGGCCGGCGCATGAGTCTGGTCACGTCCATCGAGCCGTCGACCTTCGCCATTGACGAAGTCGTTGTACTGCGTATCGAGTAGACCGAGGCTTCCGAACAGCGTCACCTGCGCGAGGCGCCACTCGAACTCGCCTTCCAGACCGTAGTTGCGGCCTTCCGCGGCGTTGCCGGTAAACTCGATGAACTGCGACGAGCCGTCTGGCCGCACGCGCACCACCGAAGTCGCAAGCTGCATGTCTTCGCGCCACATGTAGAACAACGCCGCGCGGGTCGTCAGCGTGTCATCTAGCCAACTGCCTTTCACCCCGGTTTCCAGGTTGTACAGGATTTCCGGGTCGTAGCTGCGCAGGTCGGCTGGCAGGCTCGCATCGGCATTGAAGCCGCCGGCCTTGTAGCCCCGGGCGAGACTCAGGTAGATGAGCGTATCGCTGCCGATGAGACGATCGATCGCGATACGCCCGCCCCACAAGTCGTCGCGCGGATCGAACTGCGCCCCATCGACATCGCGATAGTCGGCGTCGTGACGCTCGACTCGCAGTCCCACGGTCAGTGTATTGGCCGCGCCAAACAGCGTTTCGGTCTGCCCGAACAGCGCGATCCGCCTCATGTCGAAATCGCTGCGGAACTCATCGCTGCGAAACGTGTAGTGTCGATCCAGGCGCTCATCCTGATTCAGCGCATAGACGCCAGTGACCCACTCCGTGCTGTCGCCGAATAGACGACCGTCCGGATTGGACACCAGCCGCAACTCGGCAGTCGTCGTCTGTCGGTCGCGCAGATACAGGTCGGTCGACTGGTATTCGAACGGATGAAATCCCACGTAGCTCCAATCCTCGTCATAGCCGTAGGCGATGTCGGACTCGGCGTACGCAAGCGTCGTTTCCACGGCAAACCGTTCGAACCCGCCGTATACGGCATGGGCGCTGCCGAAGCGTGTGTCCTGGGTGTCACGGCCGGGTTCATCCGACCGCGTGTCGCGTGAGTTGTCGAGAGAGAACGCATCGTAGCCGTTGTCGATGTCGACGCGGCCCGCCATGACGTTTACGGTCGTGTCCGCGTTCGGCGCGTATCTCAATTTGCCGCGCACGGTCGTCTCATCGAAGTCGTTCGTGTCGTCGCGGCCAAGGTAGTCGTTATCGACGTAGCCGTCGCCGGCGTAGCGCTGAATCGACAAGCGGCCGCCCAACGTGTCGGTGAGCGGTCCTGACGCCCGCATACCGGTCGAGTACGTACCGTAGTTCGCTGCTTCCAGATCGATCGCCGCCTGCGCCGCATCGCCCGGGTCCGCCGTTGTGATGTTGATCAACCCCGCGAGCGCGTTGGCGCCATAGAGGGTTCCCTGCGGGCCGCGGAACACTTCGACCTGCTCGGCATCGTAGAGCGTGGTCACAGCACCGATGCCGCTGAAGTCCACATGGTCGATGATGATGCCGACCGAAGCGTTGAGTGGTTCGATGAACTGGCCTGTCTCGCCAATGCCGCGGATCTGCAGGTAGCGACCGCGCGATGCGCCAGCCGCGTAGTTCACGTTCGGCGCGATGCCCAAGAGGTTTTCCAGGTGCTGGGCGTTACGCCGCTCGATTACATCTGCGCCGATCACGGTGAGGCTCGACGGCAGTTCGTCGATGCCGGCCGGCCGCAATTCTCCTCGCACCACGATCTCTTCGATTGGCGTCGCAGCCGCAGCCTGCAGGCACACCGTGAGTGCAAGGCTCGAAAGGAGGGTGAGGCGGGACAATGTCATGGCGCTGCTCCGGATCGATTCATCCGGAATACGCGCGAAGAAGGATGCGGGCCGATTGCACCTATTCCTACGCCGGTATGATCCGGATCAGGTTCAAGGGTCCATCGCGCATGCGATGTCTCAGGCCCGTTGGCCTCCCCTTAGGTCAAGCGCGAGTGTGCACCGTCATGCGCATCGGACGCAACTGTCCATCCACAGACGGGCAGGCTCATCAGCCGGTCTTGTCGCGAAGGTCCGGCAGTTTGTAACCCTTCGCATCGAGTTGGGCACGCACGGTCTTCTTATCCATCTTGCCGGTGCTCGTGTGCGGAATGCTGTCGACGAACAGCACTTCGTCCGGCAACTGCCACTTGGCGAACTTGGTCGCACAGTGATCGAGGATCGCCTTGGCCCCGATATCCGAACCGGGCGTACGAATCACGAGGGCCACCGGGCGCTCATCCCAGCGCGGATGCGGCTGGGCCACGACGCACGCCTGCGTGACACCGGCCATTGCGACAATGTGGTTTTCCAGGTCGACGGACGAGATCCATTCACCGCCGCTCTTCACCAGGTCCTTGGAACGATCACTGATGATGAGGTACTCCTGCGGATCGATCATCCCGACGTCGCCGGTGATCAGCCAGCCATCGTGGAACTTGTCTGGCTGCGGGTTGTGGTAGTACTCGCGGCAGATCCAGGGGCCCCGAATCAGGATCTCGCCGACGGTCTTGCCGTCGTGCGGCAACTTCTTGAAGTTCTCATCGAAGATGCCGATCTCGATGCCGGGGATGATCTGTCCGGCCTTGGCGACGTTGGCGAATTTCTCGTCCTCGGAGAGCATCAAGTGCGAGCGTTTGGCAACGCGTCGCGACATCGTGGCGAGTGGACTCGTTTCGGTCATTCCCCAGCCCTGAATCATCTCGACGCCGAGTTCGTCCCAGAACCAGCGGATCAGAGACGGTGGCGGCGCGGAGCCGCCGCAGGTCAAGCGTGACAATTTCGACAGGTCGTACTTACCGGGGTTTCTCTCCACGACACCCTTCACGCCCTGCCAGATGGTGGGTACGCCAGCCGAGATGGTCACGCCTTCGCTCGCCATCAGTGCGACCAGCTTTTCCGTGTCCATGTATCGGCTCGGCATCACCTGCTTCATGCCGAGCATGGTGGCGGTCCATGGCAGACCCCAGCCCATGGCATGGAACATTGGCACGATGCCGCACAGCGTATCCGCCGAGGATAGGCCCATCGAATCGGTCAATCCCTGGGCCATGGTGTGCAGATACTGCGCCCGGTGTTCGTATTCGACACCCTTGGGATTGCCCGTCGTGCCGCTGGTGTAGCACAACCCGAGCGGTGAGCACTCGTCGATCTCCGGCCACTCATACGTGGTCGGCTTACCGGCTATGAACGCTTCGTAGTCGACCGGATTCGGCAGTGTCGTCTTCCAGTTCTCGAAGCCTTCTTCGGTCGCCACCACGATCCGTTCCACGCTCGGCATGCGGCCTTTGAGCTTTTCGAGCAGCGGCAGCGCGTCAGAGTCGACGATGATGATGCGATCTTTGGCGTGGCCGATGATGTACTCGAGATCGGTGTCCGACAGCCGCAGATTCAGTGTGTGCAGCACAGCGCCCATACCAGCGGTGGCATGGTACGCCTCGAGGTGACGCGAACCGTTCCACATGAATGTGCCGACGCGATCACCGACCTCGATGCCGACACCCGCGAGAGCATGAGCAAGCTGACACGCACGCTTACGCGTCGCCTCTAACGTCTGCCGCCGCGTGCCACTGGCTGTAGCCGTCACCACTTCTTCGTTCGGCGCGACGCGCGCGCCGCGGTCGAGCAGTCGATGCATCAAGAGCGGCGTGTGCTGCATGCCCATGGAGGTTCTCCCTTTTCAGTTCGAATAACGCAGTGGATGTTACCCGGCGTCGGCGCGTTGGCAAATTCCATTCCCCAACGACGGATGCAGAGGGGACTCGGCTGGCCTCCTTACCGTGGTGGCCCTACACTGACCGCGTCGCACACCCTGGTATCGCCATGAGCGTACTACGCCGCAAACCGGTCGTTGCCCATGATCATGGCGGTGCGCGTCTGCACGCGGTTCTCGGACCCTGGGACCTCACCCTGCTGGGGATTGGCTGCATCATCGGCGCCGGGGTGTTCGTGCTGACCGGCATCACCGCCGCCAATCATGCAGGTCCCGCGGTTGCGTTGTCCTTTGCCGTAGCCGCGGTCGCCTGCACCCTGACTGCACTGGCCTACGCCGAACTTGCCGCGATGATGGGTGGTGCTGGCGGCGCCTATGGCTACAGCTATGCCGCGTTCGGTGAATTGCCCGCGTGGCTGGTGGGCTGGAACCTCCTGCTCGAGTACGCGCTCGCGGTGTCCGCGGTTGCGGTCGGCTGGTCCGGCTACGTCAACGACGCACTCATTGGAGCAGGTCTTGCGCTGCCACCAGAGCTGATCGCACCACCAGCGGCGGGTGGCATCGTCAATCTGCCGGCGGTGCTGATCATCGCCGTGCTCGGCATCGTACTCGCCGCCGGCGTGCAAGGCAGCGCCCGTTTCAATGCGCTGATCGTCGCCATCAAGGTGACGGTGATCGTGATCTTTCTGGTCGCGGCCGCCGGCAAGGTGGATCCCACGAACTGGGTGCCATTCATGCCGTTTGGCTGGGGCGGCGTGATGACGGGCGCTGCGCTCATATTCTTCGCATACATCGGATTCGATGCGGTTGCCACCGCAGCCGAAGAGGCGCGCAATCCACAGCGCGACATGCCAATCGGCATCATCGCATCGCTCGTCATCTGCACGATCATGTACGTGCTGGTCGGGCTCGGAGTTACAGGCCTCGTTCATTACAGCGAACTCAACGTCCCGTCCCCCGTCGCATCGGCCATGCTTGCAGCCGGCTATAAGTGGGCGGCCATCGTGGTGGCCGTGGGCGCGATCGCAGGTCTCACCTCGGTGATGCTCGTGTGCTACTACGCCCAGACGCGCGTGTTGTTCGCGATGGCGCGCGATGGCTTGATTCCCGACGCGATGGCCAAGGTACACGAGCGCCGCCGCACACCGACGCGCCTGATCGTCATGTCTGGCTTCGTCATGGCGGCAGTGGCCGGGCTCGTACCCCTCGAACAGATCGCGCAATTGGTGAACATCGGTACCTTGTCGGCGTTCGCTTTCGTTTGTGCTGGGGTATTGGTGTTGCGCTACACGCATCCGGAGATGAAGCGGCCATTCCGCACGCCGGGGGCACCTGTAACGACGACCCTTGGCGTACTCGCCTGTATCTATCTGATGATCAATCTGCCCGGCACCACGTGGATGCGCTTCGCGGTGTGGATCGTGGTGGGCCTGCTCATCTACTTCCTGTACTCGCGACGCGCCAGTCGCCTTGCGGCCGTCGCATAGGCAGCCGCATAGTGGCCAACCAAGACATGGCCGGACACCTCGAAGAGACGCCGCACGCGGCGGCCCTCGGCATGAAGGTCGAGCGATGGGGTGAGCAGAAGTGCACGCTGCGCGTGCCGTACGCAGAACATCTCGTGGGCGATCCCGACACCGGCGTCATCCACGGCGGCGTCATCACCGCACTACTCGACAACGCATCCGGCATGTCCGTGCGCAGTGACGAAAGCTCAGCTGAGCGCGTCAGCATGGCGACCCTCGATCTGCGCATCGACTACATGCGACCCGCCGCGCCCGGCAAGGACCTGTTGGCCGATGCGCACTGCTACCGCATCACAACGAACGTTGCCTTCGTCCGCGCGGTCGCCTACCAGGACGATCCTGCCGATCCGATCGCAACGTCGGTTGCGACGTTCATGCTCGGCACTGCGAGTGCGCCACGGCTATGAAGCTGCTGGTCGAAATGCGCAACACCGGCCGCGCCCAGGACATGCAGGCACTGCTCGCAAGCATTCCCTACGCGCGCTTTCTCGGTGTCAGCGCGGTGCGCATGGGTAACGAGATAACGACCGTGCTGCCGTTTCGCGACCACCTGGTCGGCAATCCGATGCTGCCGGCGATTCACGGCGGCGTGATCGGCGCGTTTCTCGAGATGACGGCGACGGTACAGCTGCTGTTCGACAATCAGTGTGAACGGCTGCCAAAGACGATCGACATCTCCATCGACTACCTGCGCTCCGGCCGGCCGGTGGAAACCTACGGTCGCGCCATCGTCACCCGTCACGGCCGCCGCGTCGCCAACGTGCGCACCGAGATCTGGCAGGAAGAGCGCGGCAAGCCAATCGCCGCCGCGCATGGTCACTACCTGCTGACGCCGCTGTAAGAAATTGGGGACAGAGAAATAGGGGACAGTTGACCTATTTCGCCCTCCTGCCTCGCAATGTCAGGTCGCTCGATCGAAACAGGTCAACTGTCCCCTATTTCTCTGTCCCCAATTTCTGCGCCACTGAACCTGAACAAGTAAACTGTCCCTTTGTTCAGGAACGTGGGTCCATGGTCAAACTGATTGCGCGACACATCGACAGTGGCCGTCCGGCGCTGATAGACGAATCCGGCAGTCGCAGCTTCAGCGATTTGAATGCGCGCGCGAACCGCCTCTATCACGCGTTCCGCGCGGCAGGTATTGAAGCAGGCGATGTGATCGCCGTGTACGCCGGCAACTGCGCGCAGTACTACGAGATCATGGTCGCCGCGGGACATGCCGGGATCATCTACGTGCCGGTCAACTGGCATTTCACGGCTGAGGAACTCGCCTATGTGATCGACAACTCGGAAGCAAAGCTGCTGATTGCCGACGTCGCGTTTGCGGACAATGCGCGCGCAGCCGTGGCGCGCAACGATACGCCCACGCTCAAACGCTGCATCGCGCTACGCGGCGCGATCGACGGCTTCGAAGACTTCGAATCCTTCCTTGCGACCGGCACCGACCGTGAACCCGAACTACAGACCCTCGGCGGACCCATGTTCTATACCTCCGGCACCACCGGCCGGCCAAAGGGCGTGCGCGCAGCCACTCGCAGTACCAACCAGGGCATGGAAGCGATGGAGATGATGAGCGCGGGCCTGTCCGGCATGCTGTCGATTCCATCCGATGGCACCACGCTCCTGTGCGGGCCGGTGTACCACTCTGCCCAATGGGCATTCAGTTTTCTGCCCCTTCTCGCGGGCTCCACCGTGGTCAGCCGCGCGCGTTTTGATCCCGCGGAGACGCTACACCTGATCGATGAGCATGCCGTCACCAATGTGCACCTCGTACCCACCCAGTTCCATCGGCTGACTCGGCTGCCCGACGACGTCAAGAACGCGTTCTCCGGTAAGAGCCTCAAGGTCGTGTGGCACGGCGCAGCACCGTGCCCGCCAGAGGTGAAGCGCCGCATGATCGATTGGTGGGGCGGCGTCATCAACGAGTACTACGGTTCGACCGAAGGCAGCATCGTCACCACCGCCACCGCGCAGGAGTGGACTGAGCGACCCGGCACCGTTGGCAAGCCGACCGCGCTCGTCGAAGTACGCATCGTCACCGACGATGGCGCCATTGCGCCCACGGGCACCGCCGGGCAGATCTACGTCAGGAATCGAATGGGCTCCGACTTCGAATATCACAAGGAGCCCGAGAAGACCGCGGCGGCGCACCTCGAGCCGGGTGTCTTCACGTTCGGTGACATCGGCTATCTGGACGCCGACGGCTATCTATACATGAGCGATCGCAAGATCGACATGATCATCTCTGGTGGCGTCAACATCTATCCTGCGGAGATCGAAGCCGTACTGGTGACGCATCCGGCCGTGCAGGATGCCGCGGTATTCGGCATCCCGAACGACGAGTTCGGCGAAGAAGTGAAAGCGGCTGTGCAACTGCGCGGCGACAACGTTGCAACCGCGACGCTGGCGCGCGATCTCATCGATCACTGCCGCAAACACCTCGCGGGCTACAAGGCACCGAAGTCCGTGGATTTCGTCGCCAACATGCCGCGTCACGAGACAGGCAAGCTCTACAAACGCATCCTGCGAGATGCGTACTGGGAAGGCACCGGGCGAAAAATCTGAGCGCCTGAGTTCAGTTCAGTCGTGCGCCGAGCACAAGCTGAAACTGCACATCGGATGTCGAATCGCTCTTGACGTCCTCGACGAAGGCGAACTCACTGTACAGCCCATCGTTCCAATGCCAGCGCGCACCGAGCGTACCCTGAACTGCGTATTCGGCAACCTGCGCAAGGCCGGTGTCGATCAAGCGCGAGTGATAGTTGAGCTGTCCGAGGGCAACGAGGCGGCTGGACAGTCGAAAGCCAAGGCCGAGGTGTGCAAAACCCGCAAAGTCTTCCTGAGCATCGCTCAGGAACTCGCCCTTACCAAGCGCGACCATGCCTGCGCCCGCGTTGAGCGATGCGCGCGCGTTTCCGAATAGACTCGAACGGCCGTACTCGATCCACGTCGCAACATCAGTGCCGTCCGATCCGGTCAGCTGATCGCTGTCGCCGGTCGGCATCTTCACCATTGCACGTACGGCGAGTGCCGAATCGGCATCACTGTGAAGCTGATAGCCGATCTGCGCGCGCACGTCGCCCCAATCCCGCGTGTCCCGCTGCATGTCGATTGCGACGCTGCCATCGTGCTGGACGTAGTAGTCGAGCTGACCCTGCCCCGCCAGATCGCGCCCATCGTCGTCGAACCCGAACACGTCGTGAAACTCATCGATCGGACGATCCAGGAATCCACCGTGGTGGATCACATAGGGCACCTCGACTGCGAATTCCCAACGATCCGCGAGCGCGCGCCGATACCCGTAGGTCAGGACTTCGATCTCACCATCGAAGAACGCCAGGGTGTCGTCGTCGATGTCACTGGACCAGCTGTTGGCAAACTCGGTGAAGAACGTCATCTCGTAACCCGCTTCGAGCACATCGGCGCCCAGTGCGCGCGGTACGCCATAGAGCTGCGCCGCCGGCGAAAGATTGCGGATGTGCAGTGGCGCCTCAGCCGCGCTCGGAAACATGAACCCCACTGTCGCAAGCATGACTGCACCGCGGATCGTCGGCGCCGTGAAGGACATCGCCATCAGTGAATACCTCGTTGTTCGCCACTCCAGAACGGTTTCTTCAGATCCGATTTGAGGATCTTGCCCGCGCCGCTCTTGGGCAGCTCGCCGTCATGGAAAGAAACCGACTTGGGCGCCTTGAAGTGAGAAAGGCGCGCCTTCGCGAACTCGACGATCTCGGCCGCCGTGGCCGACAGGCCCGATTTGAACGTCACGACCGCATGCACCGATTCGCCCCAGGCTTCGCTCGGAATACCGATGACCGCGCATTCGTTGATCGCCGGATGCTGGTAAAGCACGTTCTCGACCTCCACCGAGTACACGTTCTCACCGCCCGTGATGATCATGTCCTTGACGCGGTCGACAAGGAAAAGAAAGCCCCGATCATCGAGGTAGCCCGCGTCACCGGTGTGCATGAAACCATCGCGAACCACGGCCGCGGTTTGCTCCGGGGCTCGCCAGTAGCCCTGCATCACCATCGGTCCACGCACGCATACCTCACCGACAACATGAGCGGGCAGAGGATTGTCACGGGCGTCCATGATGACCACATCGGCGTTGTAGACCGGTTGGCCGGCGGAGCGGGTGAAGCCCGCGTCTGGGCCATCAAAGACGTGATAGCGCGGCAACAGCATGGTCGCTACAGGCGACAGCTCCGTCATGCCATACGACTGCAGGAACTCGATACCGGGCAACCGGCTCATTGCCCGCTGCAGCAGCGCCTCCGGCATGGGTGACGCGCCATAGCTCAAGAGTCTCAGGCTCGACAGGTCGTAGCGATCGAGCGAGTCGTGATTCACCAACCTGTTGAGCACCGTCGGTACGACCACAGTCACCGTCACCTTGTGGCGCTCGATTGCTGCCAGAAATGCATCGGGATCGAAGTTCGGCAACACCGCGTGGGTCGCCCCGGCCATGGTGACGCTGAACAGCCGAGCGCCGCCCGCCACGTGGAACATCGGCGAAACATGGAGATGGACGGCATCGGGCTCACCGAGACCAAGGTTTGCGATGTGCATCATCGAGTTCGCAAAGAAGTTGCGATGGCACAACATCACACCCTTGGCGCGGCCCGTGGTACCACCCGTGTAGAACAGCGCGGCGAGATCCTCGCCGCTACGGCAGGCATCGGGCATGGGCATCGATTCCGCGATCAGCGCTTCCCAGTCGGCGACGGCAATCGCAGCTGGCGTGAGACCACGTTCGGTGCCAAGCGTGTGCGCGAGGTTCCAGTTGGATTCATCGGCAAAGATGAGTTTCGGCTCGGCATCGTCGAAGCATGCTCTGACTTCCTGCGCGGACCAGCGGGTGTTGACCGGCAGAATCACACCGCCTGCCCACAGCGTTGCAAAGTAGAACTCGACATATCGATCGGAGTTCGCCGCGAGCATCGCGACTCGATCGCCGGTTTCGACGCCCCGTATGCGCATGGCGCCCGCGAGCGCCGCGACGCGACTCTTGAACTGACGCCACGTGAACGACCGGTCACCACATGCGAGCGCAATGCGCTCCGGATGAACCAGAACCGCCCGGTGGATACCCTGAGTGAGTTGCATAGGCACCCGAAAAAGGCGCCATTCTATCAGCCGAGATCGACGTACACGTGACCGCCGTGGGGGACGTTGAGCAGGCGCTGGTCGACGGTCACCACCGCCGCCATGCTGCCTTCCGGCCAGTACAGGATCCGCATACCTGCGCCGGTGTCGACGCCATCGAAGAACACATACTCGCAGCGATCGCCACCACCATCATGGTCATCGACAAAACGCGGCACGACGCCGCCAGCAGCCGCATCGTTCATCACCCGATTCCAGATCGACTCGCAGTCGCCATCGCTCGTCAGCTCGCCGCCAAGTCCGGTTGGATAACCCAGTGCATTGAGCGGCGGTGCTGTTTGAAGTCGGCTGCGAACCTGAAGTATCGACAGGCCGGCCTGAAAGTGTGCGGCCGCCGAGCTGACAGCTTGCGCAAGAGAACTGTCGGACACGCGCTCGGCACGGCCCAGCACAATGGCGAGTACGCACAACACGGCGGTTGCGCTAACCAGGATCTCGAGACGCGCTGATTTGACCACCATGGCGTCAGTGCACAGCGTCCAAATCCCGTTCGCCCGTCACGCGGTTGCGGCCGCGGCTCTTGGAACAGTACAGGCAGGCGTCTGCGCGATCGATGAACGAGTGAATCGTCTCGCCCTTGCGGTACTGCGCGACGCCAAGCGACAGCTTAACTTTGTGCGGTGGTGAGTCCGGCCGGTGCTCGAAGTCTTCGACTTCCATGATCGTACGGATGCTCTCAGCAAGCATGAGCGCCCCTTCCAGGCGGGTGCTCGGCAGCAGCACCGCGAACTCTTCGCCGCCATAGCGCGCGACCATGTCGCGACCCTTTACGCACTGCTCCATCTCCTGAGCAACCGCGCGCAGCACCGCATCACCAATGAGGTGGCCGTGGATGTCGTTGAACAGTTTGAAGTGATCGATGTCCGCCAGGATCAGACACAGTGGCTCTGAACGCTCATCCGCGTCGGACACCATCTTGCGCAACGTTTCATCGAAGGCACGGCGGTTGGAGATGCCCGTCAGCGCGTCCGTGCGCGAGTCGCGCGACAGACGGTTCACCTGCGCGCGCAGATCTGCCAGCTCTTCCGCCATGTTGCCGAGAGAGCTTTCGACTTCCAGATTACGGACCTTGACGACCTTCGTTTCGTCGGCCAGCGTCGAAATCAGTCTCTTGATCTCGTCCTTGCTGAGGTCCGCATCGAGCGTGGTCGAGCAGTCATCGAGCACCACGGAGTAGTGGGAAATGTCGGCGCCCAGGTCACCGAGCTCCTTGAGCACGGTCTCCACGGCATCGCGCATCGATTCGCGCAACCCATCGACTTCGGCCCGCACCTCATCGACGTAGTACTGCTCGTAAATGCGACGGCACAGTGCGGGTGTGAACTCCACACCTTCCGCCATGCGCCGCTCCACCTCGCGCTTCAAGTCTTCATTGCGTGCGGTGACGTAGTCGAACCAGACGGCATAGTTCTGCGGAATGGTTGGAACGCCCTGACGGCTCATGAGCGGCAGAACCTTCTTCAGGACATCGATTGATTCCTGCAGCGGAGTCTCGAAATCGCTGCTCACCCATTACCTCCAGATGTGATCGACGCCCCCCGCAGCTGCGTGCTGCATGAGCGCGTCCTTAAAATCTAGATCAGCATCTGAAATGCACAACTCTCAACTGGCGGCGCCAAGCACTCCGGCGGCCAGAAGGCCGTCAATTTCCTGACGGTCGAAGCCCGCCTGCATGAGAATCTCGCGGGAGTTCTCGCCAAGCGTAGGCGCCAGGCGCCGTATCATGGCCGGCGTTGCGTCGAACCGGGCGGCGGGTCGCGGCTGACGGATGCGACCGGCCGTCGGATGATCGAACTCCTCGATCAACTCATTGACCCGAATCTGTTCATGCTCGATCACGTCCGCCCGATCGAGCACCGGCGCACACGGCACGCCCTCCGCATCCAGACGCGCAAGCCACGTTGCGCTCGAACGCGTGCGCAGGACTTCAGCGGTCATCGCCAATCGTGGACCCACATTGACCACCCGTCCCGCCGCGGTCTTGAAACGCTCGTCTTCGAGCCAAGCAAGGCGCTCGAGCGCGCGGCACATGCCCTGCCACTCGGCATCCGACACCGCGCCCGCCGTGATGTAGCCATCGCTCGTTTCGAAGATCAGATCCTGGGCCAGCTGGGCCCGGGCCGCGGTCACTTCCTTGCCGACAAACGTGAGCCCAGTCATGCCTTCGGGCCAGAGGTAGGCAACCATTGCATCGAGCATCGCCAGACGCACGTGCTGGCCCTTGCCAGTGCGCTCACGCGCAAACAACGCTGCCGTGATGGCCTGCGCCGCGGTGACCGCAGTCGTCTTGTCGGGAATGATCGTACGTACCATGCGCGGGCGCCCGGTATCGCGATCGGCCTGAATTGCGGTCAGGCCCGACAGCGCCTGAATGACCGGGTCATAGACGCGCTTGTGCGCATAGGGACCCGTTTCACCAAAGCCGCTGATGGAGACGTAGATGATGTCCGGCCGCAGCGCGCGCACATCGGCTTCCGACAATCCCATACGCTCGACCGCGCCCGGGCGGAAGTTCTGCACGAATACGTCCGCGGTCGGAATCAATCGCTTCAGCGCCGCAATGCCGGCGGGATTCTTGAGATCGATCGCGAGCGAGCGTTTGCTGCGATTGGACGACAGGAACGTCGCCGTGAGCCCCGCACGATTGGGACCGAGATTACGCACCAGATCCCCCGTCAGGGGTTCGACTTTGATCACGTCGGCACCCTGATCGCCCAGCATCTGGGTGGCGATCGGCCCCGAAATCATGCTGGTGAGATCGAGGACGCGAACGCCTTCGAGCGGACCTGGAGCTGCGTTCACGCCAGCGCCTCGAGCGCGGTGCGCTTGGCCCACTTGTAGTCGGCCTTGCCGTTGGGCGCGCGTTTGACCTCGTCCACCACCACCACATGACGGGGTGTTTTGTAGCCCGCAATCTGCTCCGCGGCGAATTCGATCACGGCGCGCTCATCCGCTTCGCTGCCTTCCCGTGCGGAGACGACCGCCACCACGCGCTCGCCGAAGCGCTCGTCCGGCACGCCCACCACCAGACAATCGTAGATCGCGGGATGCCGTTTGACGGCCTCCTCCACTTCTTCCGGAAACACCTTCTCACCGGCCGTGTTGATGCAGACGCTGCCGCGGCCGAGCAGCGTGATGCTGCCGTCGGCTTCGACGCGGGCATAGTCACCGGGGAAGCTGTAGCGAACGCCACCGATCTCACGAAACGTTTCCGCCGATTTGACTGGATCCTTGTAGTAGCCGATCGGTACGAGTCCAGTGGTCGCAATCTTGCCGATCTCCTCCGACCCGGCTTTGACTTCGCGGCCGTCGTCGGTGAACACGCGCACGCCTTCGTTGAGGGCGAACTTGGCGGTCTGCGCACTGGTTGCGCGGTTGCTCACCGCACTACCCATGC
Source organism: Pseudomonadales bacterium (assembly GCA_041738285.1). Taxonomy (GTDB): domain Bacteria; phylum Pseudomonadota; class Gammaproteobacteria; order Pseudomonadales; family Azotimanducaceae; genus SZUA-521. Next base: position 47,196 of record JBGSQB010000232.1, read on the forward strand.
CGCCCTCGGTCGAACCCATCGTGTCGATGAGCGTCATGTCGTGGTGTTCGAGCAACCGCGCCTTGACCTCGGCACTCCACATGACGCCGCTCGATATGATCTGCTTGAGCGACGCCAGGTCGTACTTTTCGCCGCGCGCACGGGCCTCATCGAGCGCGCCGACCATGGGCTTGGCGAAGGCATCACCGACGATCACGACATCGGTTACCGCATGCCGACCCACCAGCGTGAACAAGAGATCGGCATCGAAGCCGAGCTTCGGGATCGTGACGACAGTGCCGCCGAGGGACAACGGAATCATCGTGCCGAGCCACATACCGGTGCCGTGCATCAACGGGCATGCGGGCAGGCTCACGGGCGCCCCACCCGTTGCGTGCAGCTTTTCCACCAGCGCCGGTACTTCCGCGGGCGAAGCAGGCGGTTGCAGGCCGCGACTGACGAGGCTGAGCGTCACCAGGCCCTGACAGAACTGGCCGTTCGGGTACATGACGCCCTTCGGCATCCCGGTGGTGCCGCCGGTATACAGCATGTAGACGTCGTCCGCGCGGCGCTCGATGCGCGCTGCAGGCGCGCTGTCGCGGATGGATCGTTCGAAGTCGACCGCGTCGTGCAGCAGGTCCTCGGTGCCGTCGTCGACCTGAATCCACAGCTTGATGCGCGGCAGCTGCTTGCGGATCTCCCAGATACGCATCGCATAGGTCGATTGGTACACGAGGGCTTCGCAGTCGGAGTTGTCGAGGAGGTAGACCAGCTCATCCGACTTGTAGCGGTAGTTGACGTTGATCGGACAGGCCCGGACCTTGAACACGCCATACTGCGCTTCGATGTATTCGTTCGAGTTGTGCAGCAGGATCCCGACCTTGGCGCCGGCGCCGATGCCGTGGGCTCCCAATAGGCCCGCCACACGCACTGCACGATCGTCGAACTCGCGCCAGGAGCGCGTGCGATCGTTGCAGATGAGCGCCGTACGATCGCCCTGGGCGTCCGCGATCGATTCCCACACGGTTGCGAAGTGAAACTCCATGACCCCTCCCCTGATGTTGTCGTTGCTTCCTTCTACTGAAGTCGCTGTGGATAGCGCAAGCCGCAACCGCTCGCCAATTAGTGGGTGATCTCACCACCCCTGGTGGGAGATCGACCACCGTTCCCTTTAAATTCAATGAGTTAAGTTGAGTTAGGCCCTGGCACGACTTATGTATATCTAGCTGCAGGCACCGTCACTCGAAATCAAAGGAGCCAGCAACATGTATCCCGCATTGCGTCTGTCCCGCATCCGCACCCCGCGCGCCACGCTGTGGTCGATCGCTCTCCTCGTGGTTGCACTCGGCCTGTTCGGCACGTGGGCCAGCGTCAGCCACGCCGGTGCGCGCACGTCCGAGATCGCCGATCACACACCGGTGACCCTCCACGATGCGCTGCATACCGCCGTCGCCGCCAAGTAAGACGAGCACCGACAACAGGAGACTCACATGCACCGCAGCGAGCGCTACACAACCGCCGAGCGTCGCCGTCTGGGACTCGACTCCAAGGAAGGCATCATCGGCGGCGTATGCGCCGGCGTCGCCCGCGCCATCAGCGTCGATGTGAGCTGGGTTCGAGTGGCAACCGTGATTACTGCGATCTTTTTCACCAAAGTGACCATCGCCGCCTACCTGGTCGCGTGGCTGGTGCTGGATCGGAATAGCTGAGAACGCACAGGCTTCCGGGGCGCCCGCGCACACGCAACCGCTGCCGAGCCGGCGATGATTAAGAACCCCCCCACTCGCCCGGCCCGTTGCCGGGCTTTTTTTCAACTAAAGCAGCAGCACCACCACGGCCACCGCGATCAGCGTGGCAACGAACGCAGCAACCGCCACGATCCATCGCGGCCGCCCGCCACCGCGGGTCGCGCCGCGGGCATCGCCATGCGTCGGCAACTGGAACGCGCACTCGACGGGCCCGATCCGCACCCGATCGCCGTCCTTCAAGTAGCTGATGTTCGACTTCTGGCCGTTCACGTAGGTGCCGTTGGCCGACATCTGATCGATGATCTTCCAGCGGCTGCCTTCGTTGACGATCTTCGAGTGGAAACCGGATACGCCTGCATCGTCGATCACGATGTCCCGCCCAGCTTCGCTGCCGATCTCCCAGACGTTGGTGGTTCGGCCCGGCTCGAGTTTCAGCCGCTCGCCGGCATGACGGCCGGACTGCACCACGAGATAAGGCGCATCGACCCGTTCCAGTGCCGCAGCACTCGCGCCACCGCCGGCGCGAATCTTGTCGAGTTCCGCCGGATCGAACAGGCGTGTGCCCTGACCGCCGCGCGCGTCGGGGTCCGCCCAGCTGCCCGGCGTGCGGGG
>JBGSQB010000245.1:0-4700 GCA_041738285.1 Pseudomonadales bacterium
CCATGATGCCGGTGGTCTGTTGCGCCAGGTTCGCAATCCGTGGCGCAAAGTAGCCGGTGAGCTTGCCGACATCGAGATCGACGCGGCGATGACGCATCAACCAGCGGGTCGAGCGCCGAGCCAATTGCATGAGCTCGAGCAACATGTCGAGTTTCGGTTCGCCGCCGACACCGGGCAGCGACTCCACCGCGCGGAACTGCTCACGGATGCCAAAGCAAGCGGCTGCCGCATAGTAGGCGCGCGCAATCTCGCTTACTTCGCCGCCAACGAACTCGGACAGATGTACCACCGACGTGATGCCGAGGTGATGAACGATGTCGTTGGCCACCATCGTCGCAACGATCTCCGGAAACAACCTGTGCTTGCGCACCGCGTCGGCAAACCGCTGCCGAATCACCGCGGGGAACTCCTCGAACACCGCTTCTGCGACGATCGGATCTCTGTGCACCTGACCGGCGATGAGTCGCTCCTTCAGGTGGCTCTTCGAGTAGGACAGCAGAATCGCAAGCTCCGGTCGTGTCAAAGTCTTCCCGGTTGATGCGCGTTCCGTGAGCGCCTCGTCGGTTGGCACCCCTTCCAGTTTGCGATCCAGGCGCGCGTCTATCTCCATGCGCGTGATGAATCGCTGGTACTCCGAGAGTCGATAGCGGGCCTGGCGTTCAGCCAGAGATATCGCCTGCGCCTGACGGAAATTATTGGTCAATACGAGCTGCGCGACGTCTTCGGTCATCGATAGCAGCAGTTCGTTGCGTTGCTTGCGCGTCATGTCGCCATCGGCAATGAGACCGTTGAGCAGGATCTTGAGGTTGACCTCATGGTCCGAGCAGTCGACACCCCCGGCGTTGTCGATGAAGTCGGTGTTGACTGCGCCGCCGAGTAGCGCGTACTCGATGCGCGCCGCCTGCGACATGCCGAGATTGCCACCCTCACCAAAGGCCCTGGCACGCAGTGCCTTGGCATCGACACGAATGTGGTCGTTCGCTTTGTCACCGACGTCGGCGTGCGTTTCTGTACTCGCTTTGACGTAGGTGCCGATACCGCCATTCCAGATCAGATCGACGGGCGACTTCAGCAACTCATGGATCAGCTCATCCGGCGATAGCGCTTCCTTGTCGATTCCGAATCGCGCCCGCGCTTGCTCACTGAGCTTGATGGACTTCTGCGTTCGCGGATAGACACCGCCGCCTGCAGACAGCAGCGATGTGTCGTAGTCGGCCCAGGTCGATCGTGGCAACGCGAACAGACGCCGTCTCTCGCCGATGCTCTTGGCTGCATCCGGATTCGGGTCGATGAAGACGTGCAGGTGATTGAACGCTGCGACCAGTTGGACGCTTTCCGACAACAAAAGACCGTTGCCAAATACGTCACCCGACATGTCGCCGATGCCGACGATGGTGATTGGATCGGTCTGTACATCGACGCCCTTCTCGGCGAAGTGACGCTGCACCGAGATCCATGCGCCCTTTGCCGTGATGCCCATCTTCTTATGGTCGTAGCCGTTCGAGCCACCCGATGCAAACGCATCGTCCATCCAGAATTCGTACTTGAGGGACATCTCGTTGGCGATGTCCGAGAAAGTCGCAGTGCCCTTGTCTGCTGCAACAACGAGGTAGGGATCGTCGCCGTCGTAACGACGTACGTCGGGCGGCGGAACCAGTGCGCCCGCAACGATGTTGTCGCTGACGTCCAGAAGGCCGCTGATGAACTGCCGATAACAGGCAACACCCTCCTTCTGGAACGCCTCACGGTCGGCGGGCGGACGCCGTACGACGAAGCCGCCTTTGGCGCCCGTCGGCACGATCACCGCGTTCTTCACTACCTGAGCCTTGACGAGCCCCAACACCTCGGTGCGGTAGTCCTCGTGCCGGTCGGACCAGCGTAGCCCACCCCGCGCAATCGGACCGCCACGCAGGTGTACGCCTTCCACACGCGGCGAGAAGACGAAGATCTCGAATTTGGGCACTGGCGCCGGCATCGCACTGATCGAAGTGGTCGCGAGCTTCACGCAGAACTGAGGCTTGTGTTGGCCGTCGTCGCCGCGTTGGAAGTAGTTGGTGCGCAGTGTGGCGTCGATCAGTTCGACGAACCGCCGGAGGATCTTGTCTTCGTTGAGTAGCGCAACACCGTCGAGCAACGTGACGATCTGCTCACGCACTGCCTTTCCTTGATCACCAGAACTGCGGGGATCGAATCGCGCGAGGAAGTACTTGATGAGCTTGGTGGAGATCGCCGGGTGCGCGGCCAACGTGTCGGAAATGTAGATCTGCCCAAAGCCGAACCGTATCTGCTTCATGTAGCGCGCGTATGCGCGCAATACGGTCACTTCGCGCCAATCCAGACCCGCACTCAGAATGAGGCGATTGAACGTGTCGTTGTCGTTGACGCCGTTCCAGGTCTGAATGAACGCTTGTTCGAATCGCTTGCTGACCTCGACGAGATCCAGCGACTGACGCAGTTCCAGCCGGTAGTCATGGATCGACACCATGCGGCTTGGCGCATTGATCGGATATGGGTTCTCGGCGACGACCCGCACACCCATATTTTCGAGCACCGGCAGGATGTCGGACAGCGGTAGCGGCGGCCCGAGGTGGAGTACCTTCAGATGCACCACGTTGTCAGCGTCTTCCGGGCTTCGATGCAGCCGCATGTTGATGGGCGTGGAATCGGTCAGCCGTTCCATTTCGGTGATGTCGTGGACAGCCACCCGCGCAGCCGTGGCATCACGATAACCAGCCGGTAGCGCATCGGCATATCGATCTGTCAGACGCCGTGCTTCTGCTTCTCCACATTCGGTCACCAGCACTTCGCGCAGGTCCTGGGACCAGTCGCGGGTAAGCGCAATGATGCGTTGCTGGAGTTCGTCGATATCGACAACTGCCGGATGGATGCCCGGGGGAACGCGCACGGTGAAGTGCAGGCGAACCAGTATCGACTCGGAGAAGTATGCGTCGAACGGCGCATCCTGGGCGCCGAGGGTGTCTCTGAGAAGCTTCTGAATGCGCACGCGCAACTGAGTATTGAAGAGTTCGCGCGGCATGTAGACGAGGCAGGTGTAGAACAAGCCGTAGCGATCACGCCGCAGGAACACCCGCGTGCGCCGTCGCTCGTGAATGTGAGTGATACCGATCGCCGTCTCGAACAGTTCGTCTTCGGAGCTCTGGAACAATTCATCGCGCGGGTAGCTTGCGAGGACATGTCCAAGCACCTTGCCGTCGAAGCCGCCTCGATCGAGTCCGGAGCGCTCGAGTACACGGGCGATCTTGCGCCGCAGTACCGGGATGTTCTCGGGTCGCTCGGTGTACACAGGTGATGTATACAGGCCCAGGAACCCGTGTTCGCCGATCACTTTTCCGTCGGCATCGAAGCGTTTGACCGCGATATAGTCTGGATAGGCAGGCCGATGCACTTGAGAGCGCGTGCCGGACTTCGAGAACGCCAGCAGACGCGGTTCGAGGATGAACGCGCGCGTCTCGTCGGGTTGTTCGGCGAGGGACCGCTCGGTCGCAGCATCTCGATTGCGCAGAATACCGAGCGCGCTGCCCGTCACCTGTCGAATCGAACCTTCGGAATAGTCGAATTCCCGGTAGCCGAGAATGGTCAGGCGGTTCTTGCCGAGCCATTCGAGAAAGGCAATGCCCTCCTCGACCTCGTCTGCGGCCAACGGTGGCGGCGCATCCCGCAGCCCTTCGATCAGGTCGCTGATCTTGCCCTTCATTGCGGGAAAATCTGCCACCACTGCGCGCACGTCGCTGAGTATCTCCGCGAGGCGATCGGACAGCGCGCGCAAGCGGTCGTCTTCCAGCCGGTCGATCTCCGCGTAGATCAACACTTCGGCACGCGCATCGGCAGAGTCACGATCGACCCGAACCAGGCGATTGGCGCCATCGCGCACCGTATGGAATACCACATTCTGTAAGTGATGCGTGACGAGACCGTGGCGGGTGAGTTCCATCAGCACGGAGTCGGTGATGAACGGCATGTCGCGATGAGAAATCAACACCGCGGTGTGCTTGGAACTCCAACCGTCACGCTCGAATTCGGGGTTCAGCGTGCGAATCTCCACGTCGTCGGGTGCCCGTACGCGGAAGTGCTTGAGCGCCGCGATGGTCACGCTCGCGGCGTCGTCCTGCTCCCAGTCGGCCACGTCGTCATCGGGCACGCGCGACCAGAACTGGCGCGAGAAGGTGGCTGCGAGGCTGTGGTCGTCAACGGGCAGGCGCGCCCGCAATGTGTCGAGCAGAGCGACCAGAAACGATGTCTTCTTCTGCATGAAGCAGTCCCCATACCCCAGTGCGGAGCGCAAGTATAAGCCGCAATTCGATTTTGCGATGGCTCGATGACTTGCGCCCGTTTAACTTAAGCGGATGCTCAGTTATCGCCATCTCTTTCACGCCGGCAATGCGGCCGATGCATTCAAGCACACGGCCCTCTGCGCGGTGCTCGACGCGATCAATGCCAAAGCCAAACCCGCCCTGTACCTGGACACCCACGCAGGCAGCGGCCTGTACGATCTGAACGTCGACGCCGCGCGTCAGGCCCGAGAGTTCGATGCGGGCATCGGCATCCTCTGGTCCGGCGACGCGACCGGCGCCCCGGGACCCGTCCTGCGTTACCTCGACTGCGTACGCGCAGAGAACCCGGACGGGGCGCTACGCCACTATCCCGGCGCATGCCGAATTGCCGCGCGCCTGCTCGCGCCC
>JBGSQB010000246.1:0-38668 GCA_041738285.1 Pseudomonadales bacterium
CCGCCGAGCTGCAACGCAACGGGATGCTGATCAATGGAGAAGGCCAGCAGGCGAGATGCCGGGCCATGCAACAAGGCACCGGTCGTCACCATCTCTGAATACAGGCGCGCGTTGGGCGCCAGCAGGCGGTGAATGGTGCGGCAATGGCGGTCGGTCCACTCCATCATCGGAGCGACACAGAGTCGGTGCGGCTGTGGATCGGGTGTGGTCATGGGCGGATTCTAGCCCGCCGTGGCCCGACGTCGGCGCGGGTCGAACCAATTGCCGAGGTGCGCCCCGGCCAGCAACACGACGCCTGACAGAGTGAGGTGTTCCTCGGTGGCCGAGGCGTGCGCCGTGACGACCGCAATCGTCATGAGCGCCAGTCCCACGCTGCCGATGGTGAGCCAGATGCGCGCGCGCAACACCCGCGCGCCCCGACCCAAGGCCATGATGCTGATCGGCAATGCCAGGCCGAGCAGCACCCAGTGAATCAAGTGGTTCGTCGAGTCATCGAAGATCTGGCCTGAGGCAGGTAACAGTGTGGCGAGCAATGGCAGCACCAGGCAGTGCACGAGACAGATGCCGGATAGTGTCACGCCGGCGGAGTCGAGGTGTGGGTGGTGCATATCGAATCGTGTCGGCGCCGTCGCTGCGAGCGAGGATGTTATAACATTGCATTCAGTGGGCCAATCCTCTTCCTAAATGCTCGCGCCGATGCGCGCTGCCGCACGCTTACTCCACTCTTTCTTCATTTTATCTTCACTTTCTGATCGACCCGCCGTATAGTGCGTGACGTCGTATTCACTTCGCCGTGTTCCGAGTTGTCGATGCTACGTCAGCACACGCTTCGCAGACCTGTCCACGTGATCGGCATCGGTGTCCACACCGGGGTGTCGGTGCGCATGACGCTGCGGCCAGCACCCATCGACGCCGGCATTCGGTTCATCCGCATGGACCTGCATGAGGCGCCGGGCTTGAACGCCGACGCTCGTCTCGTGACAGACACCCTGCTGGCGACGACGCTCGCGTGCGGCGCCGCGAGGATCATGACGGTCGAACACCTGATGGCGGCGTTGTGGGGCGCCCAGATCGACAACGTCCAAGTGGAACTGTGGGGCGGTGAAGTACCGATCCTAGATGGCTCGTCCGCGCCATTCATAGACCTCATCCGCCAGGCAGGCACGGTCACCCAGGACGCGCCACGCGTCTTTCTGCGTGTCAAGGAGACCGTCACGGTCCTCGGCGACGGGGACAGCGCGGCAAGCCTTTCTCCTTGTGGGGGATTTCGCGCCGCGTACACATTTGTGAGCAGCAATCCCCTGTACGCGCAGTTCCCGAAGCGCGTTTCGGTGGACTTCAGCCGCCACGCGTTCGCCGATGCAATCGGCCGTGCTCGGTCTTTCGGATTGGCGGGCGAGCTCGATCAGGCGCGGGCGCTGAACCGATGCCTGGGCTCGAGCCTGGACAACTCGGTTGGTCTTGCGGATGGTGGTGTCCTGAATGTCGAGGGGCTGCGCTATCCAGATGAGTTGGTCAAACACAAAGTGCTCGACGCAATTGGTGATCTGTATCTGGCCGGGCGACCCATACTGGGCGCTTTTGAAGGCTACAAGTCGGGGCATGCGCTGAACAATCACCTGGTGCGTGCGCTGCTCGACAAAGTCGACGCATGGGAATTGACGACTCAGCCTGACAGCACCCCTGAGGGGCGCGCGCCGCAAATGCTCGTGCTGCCAAGACCGGCCGCGCAAGCGCGATGAGCCCGCGGTTGCGGCTTGGCTAGTTGGATGGGGGGCGCGTGGCTTCGTCGAACATCTTGATCAAGAAACCGCGGATCGCGACCTCAGCTTCGCGGCGCGGCATGAGCTTCTGCGTCTCCATCATTTGCGCCATGTCCTTCAGGCTGCGTTTGCCGTCGATCATCGACATGATGAAAGCGTAGATCCGCGTCGTCATGGCCTGCAGCTTGAACGGCTCCAGTAGCGGCACCGGCCGATTTCCCTGCACCAACCACTCCGGCAGCGCAATGTGTCGCGCCGGTGCTGCGACCGTGCTGCGTTTACAGGCTGCGATGGCAACCACACGCTCGCGCCGTCCATGGCGTGACGCCGGCGAACACAGATACGGCATGACTTCTTCGCAGTCGTGGGTGACATCGAAACCGGCCGCGCCGATCGCGTCCAACACTTCGGGCTTGCTGTAGTGGCGCTGCGGCTGAGCGTGGTCGAAGGTGAGTGAACCGAATATGACCCAACGGCCACCTGTTGTCAGAAGTCTGTTGATGCGCCGCGCGAGAATCGGAAAGTCCTCGTCGACGACATCCACGAACCAGGGCGTCACGACGGCGGCGAATGTGCTCGGGCGGAAGGGCGCCCGCAGACCATCTCCGAGCACGCAGTGCAACCGCGACGTGGCGCCAGGTGCCGTCAGCCGTCTGTCGACGGCGATGCAGCTTGCATCCAGCGGCGCCAACGGAAACTCGACGTGATCGAGACTCGCACCCGATGCCAGCCGGGCGGCTGCGAGCAGCAAGAGCGGATTGAAGTCGAGCGCGATCACGTCGCGGTGCTCGGGCGTCTCTGCGAGGTCGTAGGCCAGGCGCGCCGCGCCAGCACCGAGCACCAGATGCGCGCCGTCGGGTGTAGCATCGAGCGCCTGTTGCACGATGTGTAGCGTTGTCCGGTTCTCGTCATCGCCCCAGCACCAATCGCGATGCAGGTTTGCGTGGTATGTGGTCAAGCCCTGACTCGGTGGCAGGCGGGTCTTGAGCGCAAGGTGCGCAGCCATTGGCGTGCCAAGGCTTGTCGGGCGTACCGACGCCATCAACGTTGCGACGGCCTGGTGTTGTTTCGTGTAGGCGTCGACGAAGCGGTCGAGACGTGCTCGGACGGCGCTCGTAATCTGTGTGTCGCGCAACCCGGTACGCGCCAACTCTGCCTTGCGGGCGAGATCCGCAAGATGCGCATCGATGCGCAGACGCCACTCGGTGAGCGCCGCCTCGGGTTCGGCGAACAGCCAGGGCACGCCATCAATCTCTGGGTACTTTGCAGAACAGCCCTTGCAATTGAGATCGCCGTCTGCGCGCACCAGCGGCTGCTCGCAGCGGGGACAGGCGAGCAATGCTTCGATCGATGCGCGGTTCGTGGGCTGTTCGCTCATCCGACGAATCCTTGGTCGGTTCGCTGACGTTTAGGCGTCGCGCAAGATTACAAGCGAATGTGCCGTCGCGATACCCAGGCTCGTGATGGGTACCGCGGACGGACCGAGTCGTTAGGCGATGAAGCCGGGTACAACAGGCTCGAACGCCATGTATGCATCGAGTACTGCAGGGTTTGTCGTACCAAACACGTTGCCAAAGGCCGATCCGAATTGGCCTTCATCCCCATGCAATGCCATGTAGTTCAACACCGCGGAGTAGGCGAGGAGATTCACGTTGTTGGCCATTGGCGTGCCTGCCGTCTCGACTGACCCATCCGGCCTCATGTAGCCGATCTGCTGGTGACGTGCCTGATCTGCCGGAGTTGCACCTCGCAGTGTCGCCCGCACTCCGGTTGGGTTGTAGACCAGGAACCACGCAGCAGCCGTCTGCTGGTTGTCGCTGGTCCATTCGCCCTTGCCGCGGCCGTTGACGGAGTTATCGATGACGCCATTGCTCGACAGCGATCCGTCCGAGAAAACGTACATCATCAGCGGCACGCCTGCGATTCGCGCGTACTCGAGACAGGCGCCCATGCACTGGCCGGCGCGGAAATCTTTGACTTCGCCTTCCGCGCGCGCGCCGCCGTGGTAGTCGTAGCCACCCATCTCGATGGTGCCAGCGTTGGCAAAACCGTTGATGACCATCTTCATGACCGACGCGGTTTTGCGGAATTCGTTGCCGTCGGTGCCGCCGGCGAGCAGTTCGCCGTTGGGGAAGATCGACTGAATGTTGGTGTCAGCCACTGGATCGACGGGTACGCCCGCGAATTTGTCCGCAAGGTCAGCAGCCTTTAGATACCCGCACTTCACTAGGTCGCGCACCACGTCTTCCTGGGTAACCTGAATCGGCTCGTACGGGTTTACTACGGCCATCTTCTGATCGCTGATGCGATACACCGACTCCATGACGCGCACGGCATCCTGAGCGGCCAGCACCGCGGTGAGATCGCCGACGTCCACGAGACCGATGACATCGCTCGGGCGATCCACCTTGGTCGGCCGTTTCGACAAGTCGATCAACGTCGCCGGCGCCATGGAGTTACCGCCGGAGTCCGATGTTTCGGATCCGATCAGATCGGCCACCTGGCCGGGACTTCCGTTGGCAGCGGCGATAGCGCGCGCGATGCCATACATGGGATTGTGGGGATTGTTGCCGGTGTCATTCTCAGACCGGGCCGGGATGACGGCGCCATTCACTCCGGCGCGGGTCGCCGGTGTCGTACGCGCGATGATGCCGCGCAGGAATGCGCTGTCCGAGTGGAAGGCGAGTCCCAGTTCGGTGTTGATGAAATCATTCAATCCGCTCACCGGATTGACGATCGGTGGGACCATGTCTGCCGGAAGGCCTTGGCGCTCGTAGCCAGTGGTGCTGAGAAAGTCCATCTGGCCGCCGCGCTGTCCAATCAGCACGTTCGAACCCGCCGTGTTGGAACCGCCGGCCAGGTCGAAGCAGATGAACGGGATCTTGCGGCCGCCACCGCCGCCCACACCGCAGCCTGAGAGCAGCATCTGAAGTTGCGGGTCGAGCGCGTGGGCACGCTGACTCCACGGCAGGGTGACGAGGCTCGAGCCGAGTGCCAACGCCGATCCCGAGATGAAGCCCTGGGCCAGGAAGTCGCGCCTCGTGCGCGGGCGCGGATGATCCGGGTGGCGAAGCGGATCATCGTAGTTGCGTGTGCGTTTGCGGACCATGATCAATACCTCGCGTTACTGGATCATCATGCCGGCGCTGGATAGCACCGCAGAACAAGCCCCTTTGACCACCCGAAGCGTGCGATCGGACGAGCAGTTGCCGGCGCCGATGCATGTGGTCAGATCATCGATCAGATCGTTCACCTCGGTTTCGATGTCGACGAACGACGGCTGCACGGTCAGGCCCGCGCCAATTACGTTGTTGTAAAGCGCGTTGATGATTGCGTCGCGTCCGGTCTGGTCGAACGCCGAGGCGGGTGCAGCATTCCAGGCGGTGAACCCGGGGAAGAACGTCGTACGGCGCGCTGCGTCCCCAACCAGGACGTTGCAGTACGCAAATCCCAACTGAGTAACGGACATCTGGTGGGATGCCAGGAATCCCTGAACGTTCCCGTCCACGGGCAGGGATTGCTCGAGCGTGTTGAACAGCGTCGCAGTCGCGGTGCTCGGCACACCGGTGATGCGCGACATCGTTGCATTGATCTCGTCAAAGTCGCGAACGCCGATTGCCGGTCCGCGGGGGACATCGGCGGGCGGCGCGGGTATGGCCGGTGCCGCTTCAACGACGACGTTGGTCGAGTTGCCAAGACGTTCGAAAGTCAGGAAAAACTCATCGTCCGTCGTACCCTTCTCGATGCCGATGATCGTGCCGAGTTGAGACAGGTATTGTCGTCCCTCGACCGCGTAGTCGGTGTCGTTGATGGTGATGTCGATGTTGCGGTAGGCCTGGCCAACCGTTGCCTCACGGCCGTTGATGCCGATCCGCATCGCCTGCATCGGGATGTTGCCTGGCATTGCCGATCCATCGAGGAGGATGAAGAATGGCGCGTTGAACAGATAGCCGTACGAGTCGAACTGGCTTGCCTCGAACACGACGTAGGCATCGGCAATGCCGACGTGATCGCTGACGTTGAAGAGCAGGTAGTACTTTTCGCCGACACCAACATCGTAGTTCTGTTGAATCTGCTCTGGTGTCAGCACGCGATTGTGAATCGCCACCAGGCGAACCACACCCGCCCAGCGGTTGCTGTTGTTGACTTCACTCGCCAAAGCGAAGGCAAAGGTGTCGTCCCAGTCGGTGAGCAGGCCGCCCGCGACTGTGTCGTTATCACCCGTAAACACGCCGTTGACATAAATGCGGCGGCCGTTGTTCGGATCGAACGTGACCACCACGTGCTGCAGGGTTGCCTGCAGGTCTTCGTCGGCATCGGCAGTCGTGAGCCGTGGCTCGCCAGCGCCGCTGGTTTCTGTGCTGCGATTGAGCGCATCGTAGCTGTACAGCGTTTGACCCAGCATGAAGTTGCGTGAGTCGACGCCGCCAGAGTAGGTGATGATCCGCGAAGGACCGTCTTGGGTGACATTGCCTGGTGCCACCCATGCTTCGATCGAGTACTCGCCGGTGGCGCGGATCAGGTTGTTGAGCTTGCGACTTGCCGTCGTCGAGCCTTGCGCCTTCCCGCTGGCGAAGTTAATGCCCCAGCCGCCTACCCATTCGTAGGCACCCGAGAGCGTCAGGTTCAAGCTCGGCTCCACTCCCGACGTATCGAATGCGGTCGTGCCGGTGCCGGTCTTGAACTCGTACAGCGCGATGACGTTGGACTCGTGGCGACCGCCGCTGGATGCGACGATTCCGTTGACCAACGACAGCGCCTTGCTGGTCACCAGACTCGGGTCCACCTGAGTTGGTGCGATGGCGTTGGACATGGCAGTGATCGCGGCTTCCATGGCGTTCGAGTTCGCCTGGCAGTCCGACCAGCAGTTGTGCGACTCGAAGCGCAGACGCAGGACAAAGCGCGAGTTGGCCGGCGTGTCGAGGTCGATTTTTGCCCGCGCGGCCGCATAGGCCGAGTCGGCATCGGTATTGGCGAAGAACGGTGCCTGCGGAATCGCGGCGTTCTCGCGATGGCAACCGGCGCAGTACTGCGTGAGCAGGGGATGCACGGTGCTTGCGAACAGCGACGAATCGTCCGGGAAGTTCTTGCTCGAACCCGGATCGATCAACGGCGGCGCGGTGAGCTGAATTTCCTTGCCAGTGCCGCCTAGCGCGCCATTGGACCATGCCTCGATGTAGGACTGAATGATGTCACCACACGCGTCATTGCTGGTGAGCCAGCAGTTGTGGCCGCCGCGCACCTTGTTGACCATGATCGAGCTGCCGGGATCGGCGAGATTCACGACCGTGTTGGCCGCATCGTATGCGAGGTTGATGTCGTCGCTGCGTACGAAGCGCGGTGCCTGGCTTTCGTTGTGACAGTTGCCGCATCGGTTGTTGGGGACGAGGTTGTCCCATACGTTGATTTTGAATCTCTGCACATCCTCTGTTGCAGGGGCGGGGCCGTTGTAGTTGGAGACAGGGGGTGGTGTCGTCTGTGGGTTCGACGTAGTAGCCGCGCCACTGCCGCTGCCGCAACCTGCAGTTATCAGCAGTGCGAGCACCAGACCGCAAGTTGTTGCGAGGCGGGAAATCTTCGGATGAGTAGTTCGCATGTTTGTTTCCTCTGCCTCAATTGCCCATGCAGTAAACAGCCGACTCGGCGAATACCTGGCGCAGGTTGCCGGACCCTTCGAAAGACGCGGACATGGCGTCGATCTGGTTGTAGTCCGATGTGTCGGCGGGATCCCGGAGACAGACGTTCCTGAAGACCTTCTTCACCTGGCACTGTGCGAACGCAGTGCTATGTGCCAGTTCCTCGCCCATCGACTTCGCACCAGAGCCTGTTCCTGGCAGTGATGGATCCCATCCGAGCAGTGAGTTCGGACCCGCGCGCCAGTAGTTGCTCCAGTCGTCATTTGTAGTCACGAAGCCAAAGGGGAACGTCGTATCGTTGTTGAAGTACTTGGAGACGACCGCGCCGTTGCTGTAGACCAGAGCACCGCTGTCACCCGCAGGGTCGGTGACATCGTCGTAGACGTAGTCGTAGTAAGCGTACGCCTGAGCAAGCGGATCCATGCCGGAGTGGCATCCAATGCAACCGTTGTTGAACACCCTCGAGTCGCCGCCCGGACTGCGCGACACGTCCTGGCGGATGCGATCGGGCGCCCGGTGGATGTCCTGCACCTGCTCCATGTCATTGCACATGTGGTTGATCATGGTGAAGCGGAACATCGCGCGGTTGGTACCGTCGATAAAGAATGCTTTGGATGCCGCTCGGCTGGTGATCACGCCCGCAGTGGCCGTGGAAGGCAGACCGGTGACCTGGCTTTGATTGCGGCGCACGAGAGTCGCTGATAAGTCGAGCCCTTGAGTCTCCATCGCCTCGTAATGGGCGTTGGATGAGTTGGAGTACGCCGGGTTGACGCCGTTGCCGATGTAGAGGATGTCGCCGTACAGCACTTCGCGGAAGTCAACATCGTCGCGGACCATGCCGATCACCGTCGCGGTGTAGTCGTTCAGCGGAACGAAGACAGATCGATCCCGATTGGTCCAGGGTGCTGCGAAGTTCTTGAGAGTGACGTTGTAGAAGCTCGGATCCTGCGTCGCGCGCAAGGCGGCATCCACCTCGTTGCCGAGTTCGATGTCGTTCTGCATCTGTGCGAGCACGCCGGGGCTTGGCGGCACACCGGCAATTCGATCATGGATGCGTCTGGCCTGATCCCGCGCATCGGCGCCTGCGACTGATGGCAGCAGCAGCGCACCCGCAAACAGGATGGACAACAGATGCATTCGGTTTTTCGGGGTTCTCTGCAGATGCCCCAGCGCGCTAGCCATGAGGTCGCACTCCTGTTCGTTAACCTGATCTTCGGCGTTCATTTGGCAACTGCGACTCGCTCGTCGAGCTACGGCGGCCATTGCACAGATCTATGTCGTCGTTCCCTTGACGCGCACCGCACCCACGGTCGGGAAACGTCCGTGGGATGACCCTGCTAATTTCGGTGATCGCGGAGCACGAAGCCGTGATGGTGTGCACGTTTATGCGATATATGCGGAACTCGAAACTTCTGCTCGATGTGCGGGGGGTCACATCTTCCGATGGAGCGCTTTGGAACAATTGTCCCGCAGATGTAACGCTCCATTTGACGAGGTCTCGCTCATGGTTCGAGCGCTTGAAAAACGCGCCAGCGCGCAGTCGTTGCTGGTGGCCGTGCTCGCGACCGCGCTCACCGCGTGCGGAGGGGGCAGTGGTAGTGGATCGAGCTTGACGCTCGGTGGGCAGGACCCTGATCCGGTCGTGCAGGATTTTCCGATTGTGTACGTGAAGCGCGCGCTGGTGCTCGACGCCAACGGTGATCTCGAGACCACGGAAGTACGCGACGCGGCTGCGTTCATGCCCGGCGCCGAGTTGTTTCTCCGAGATCGCGCATCCGCAAGTGCGCCGGAGCGCAGCGTTACCGAAGGCGTTTTTGCCGATGATGCGATGGGCAATCCGCCGCTGTACGACGTGAAGGATCTGTCGGCATCATTCGATGGCACTCAGCTCGTGTTCGCCATGCGCGCGCCCGAAGATCCGAACCTCGATGACGACGAACAGCCGACCTGGAACATCTGGCTGTACACCGTGGCCGGGGACACACTCCAACGCGTGATCGTCTCCGACATCGTGGCCGAGGACGGTCAGGATGTCGCTCCAAAGTTCCTGCCAGACGGTCGAATCGTGTTTGCGTCCACCCGGCAACGTCAGTCGAAGGCCATCCTGCTCGACGAAGGCAAACCGCAGTTTTCTGCGCTCGACGAAGATCGCGACGAAGAGGCATTCACGCTGCATGTCATGAATGCCGATGGCAGTGACCTCAAGCAGGTCTCGTTCAACCAGAGCCACGATATCGATCCCTCGGTTCTGTCAAACGGACGCGTCGTGTACAGCCGTTGGGACAACGTGGCTGGAATCAATCGGATCAGTCTCTATCAGATGAATCCGGACGGCAGTGACCAACAGCTTCTGTATGGGGTGCACAGTCACGACACTGGACCGAGCGGAGATGTCATAGAATTTGTCGAGCCCCAGGAATTACCAGATGGGCGCATGCTGGTGTCGATGCGACCCACCGATCCGCAGTCGCATTTGGGCGCCGCACTGGTTGCAATCGATACCGCGAGCTTCGTAGAGCATGACCAGCCGACCTTTGCCAACCAGGGCCTGGTGACAGATGCCCAGGAACTGCTCGTGCCGGGCAACATCACTCTCGACGGAACGCCATCACCGCGTGGTCGTTTCGCAAGCGTGCATCCACTATTCGATGGCACCGACCGTTTGTTGGTGACATGGAGCCAATGTCGGCTGATCGATCCGACCAGCGGTCCCGCGAATCCCCGAATCGTTCCCTGCTCAGACGCGTTGCTTGCAATGCCGAACATCGAAGAAGCGCCACCTCTGTACGGCGTGTGGATGTTTGATCCTGCATCAGCGACGCAGCAGCCGATCGTGGTAGGTGAGGAAGGATTCGCTTACACCGAAGCGGTCGTCATGGCCGACCGTGTCGCGCCCCCGGTGATTCTCGACAAGGTTGCTGGCCTCGACATCGACGCCGATCTCGTGAGCGAGGCGGTCGGTGTTCTGCACATCCGCAATGTCTATGAGTTCGACGGTGCATCTGCCGTCAACATCGAGTCGCTGCGCGACCCCGCGCAGACAACTGCGGATCAGCGCCCCGCGCGGTTCCTGCGAATCGAAAAACCCGTGTCGATGCCCGACGATGATGTCGCCGACTTCGATAACACGGCGTTTGGCGTCAGCCAGGCTCAGCTCATGCGCGAGATCATCGGTTATGCGCCGATCGAGCCGGACGGATCGGCAAAAGTTAAGATACCAGCGGACATCGCCTTTGCCGTGAGCGTACTCGACGCCAATGGCCGCCGCATTACGCCGCGCCATCAGAACTGGATGCAATTGCGCGCCGGTGAAGAAAAGGAGTGCGGTGGTTGCCACCTGCCAGCGAGCCAGTTTCCCCACGGCCGTGCGGATGCTGAGCCACCTTCCACCAATGTCGGTGCTCCGGTCGATGGTTCGCCGTTCCCGAACACCGAGCCGGCGCTGTTTGCCGACGCGGGCGAAACGATGGCGGAGACCTACACTCGTATCAATGGCGTGCCCAACCCGGATGTCGACGTGGAGTTCACCGACGTATGGACCGATCCGTTGGTACGGGCGAAGGACGTTTCATTCGGGTTTCAATACGCGGATCTGACGACGCCCGCACCAACGCCGGGCAGTTGCGTGACTGGATGGACCGCGGGATGTCGTATCACCATTCACTTCCCGACCCACATTCAGCCACTGTTCGATTTGTCTCGACCGGTGCTCGACGGCCTGGGCGTGGAGATCGCGAACAATATGTGCGTCAGTTGCCACGGGCCTGTCGACGCGATGGGGGCGGCTCAGGTTCCTGCCGCTCAGCTCGATCTGTCGGGCACGCCATCGCCGGACGAAGCCGATCACCTGGTCAGCTATCGCGAGCTATTCTTCGGCGACAACGAGCAGGAACTCGACCCGGTTACCGGTGCGCTCGTCGACCGGCTCGTGCCGCTGTTCGATGCGAATGGCAATCAAGTGTTTCAGACCGATGGCCAGGGCAACCTGATTCTGGACGTCAACGGCGATCCGATCCCCGTGCTGGTGACAGTCGGCGTCGGACCGGCATTGTCCCCGGCCGGCGCGAACGCGATGGGCTCAAATCGCTTCTTCTCGCGCTTTGCTCCCGCTGGCACGCATGCCGGGCGCCTCACAGGAGCCGAGTTGAAGCTGATCTCCGAGTGGGTGGACATCGGCGCGCAGTACTACAACGACCCGTTCGCAGCACCACAGAACTGACAAGGATTGTTAGGGAGAACGCGAGTGAGAGGCCGGACACGGACGCTGGCGACAATGAAGAGACTGGTTGCGCTGACGATCGCATTGAGCTTCGTCGCGTCGCCTGCGCTCGCAGCACGATATCAGCCGGAGGTTGTCGTCTCCGATCCGTACATCGAGTTGCGGACCGGTCCTGGACGTGGCTTTCCGATCTTCTACGTCGCAGCCCAAGGCGATCGAATCACAGTTCTGAAGGAGCACACCGAGTGGTACAAGGTGCGCACTTCGCGCGACAAGCAGGGCTGGGTCCACGTCGATCAGATGCGCTCGACGCTGGATCTCGATGGACAGCCGGTCGAGTTTCCGAACTACGGAGTCGATGACTTCGAGAATCGACGATGGGAAGTCGGTTTTTCCGGTGGTGATTTCGGCGGCGCCAACATGCTGTCCGTCCGGGGCGGGTTCGCATTGACCCCCAATATCACTACCGAAATCACGGTGGCCCAGATTCTCGGAGACTTCTCAGATGGCTACATGGGTACGGCGTCGATTGTGATGTCGCCGTTTCCAAGCTGGCGCATATCGCCGTTTTTCGGTATTGGCAGCGGCGTCATTCACATCGAACCGCAGACTACGATCGTGCAGTCGCAAGATCGCACGGACGAAATCGTGCATGCAGGCGCGGGGGTGAACGTGTACCTCAGCCGCCGTTTCATTTTTCGCATGGAATACAAGCGCCATACGGTGCTTACGAGTCGGGACGACAACGAAGAGATAGACGAATGGAAAGCAGGATTCAGTTTGTTCTTGTAGGGATACTCACCGCGTTCTTCGCCACGGACGCATCCGCGGCAACAAAGGCCGAGGACCTCGAACTCGAACCTCTCGTGGTGCGCGAGCCAGAGCGGCGTGAGATCAAAGTCGACGAGATCGATTCCGAGAACTTCGAGATCGGCGGCTACGGCGGGATCATGCAGATCGAGGACTTCGGATCGGACACGGTGTACGGGCTGCGCGGCGCTTATCACGTCACCGAAGATCTGTTCGTGGAAGGCTTCTATGGCATGACCCGACTTGGGGAAACCAGTTTCGAGCGGCTGTCCGGCGACGTACAGATCCTCACTGACGACGAGCGCGACTTCACCTACTACGGCATGTCGATCGGCTACAACGTATTGCCCGGGGAGGCTTTCATCGGCAGGCGATGGGCATTTCGTGGTGGCCTGTACCTGATCGGAGGCGCCGGCAGCTCGGACTTCGCCGGTGACGACTATTTCACCGTCAACGTTGGGTTTGGCTACCGGCTGGCGGCGACGGATTGGCTGTCGATTCGGGTCGACGTTCGCGACCACATGTTCGAAACCGACATCCTCGGCAGCAATGAGCTGACTCACAACGTCGAGATGACCGGTGCGATCACTATTTTCTTCTGAGCTGGGGCAAGGTATGCGACGCGTACTGTTGGTTCTGTTGGCTGCGGCTGGCGTTTCCGGTTGCACAAGCATGGAGTTGAAGCCGTGGGTTTCGCCCTACGAGCGCAACAACCTGGCCGACCCGATCATGAGTTTCAGCCGGGATCCGGTTTCGGCTTCATATATGCACCATGTTTTCCAGGCCCGTGAGGGTGCGCGCGGGGCTGAAGGTGGCTCAGGAGGCGGTTGTGGCTGCAATTGATCGGACGATGACCCGAGCAACATGGCTCCTGATTGCACTGGGCGCGCTGTCCGGGTCCCTGTCCCACGCGGCGATTCTGCCGGCCGATCGCGCCGATGTGATGTACCACGGTTACGACGGCGGTGGACTGCAGGTGACGGGGCCGTCGGTGCTGGTGCGTAAGGGATTCGCGGACAAGGTGAGCGTGTGGACGAACTACTACGTCGATACGATCTCGAGCGCATCGATCGACGTGGTCACCACCGCGAGCGAGTACGACGAAGAGCGCACTGAAGTCAGTGCCGGTGTGGACTATCTCTACGGCAAGACATTCATGGGTCTTTCCGTGACCACAAGTGACGAGAGCGACTATACGTCAAACAACGTGCGCATCGGCATCAGCCAGGACTTCTTCGGTGACCTCACGACGCTCGGCATCGCCTATGTTCGCGGTCAGGACGAAGTGCGTCGCAATGGTGACGATGCGTTCAGCGAAGATACCGATCGCCAGGGCTACCGCGTCGATCTGTCCCAGGTCATTACCAAGAACTTCGTGCTGAACCTCAACTACGAGGGCATCACCGACGAAGGATTTCTCAACAACCCGTATCGCTCCGTGCGCTACGTTGACCCGTCATCCGCTCGCGGCTACAGCTATGAAGCGGAGATTTACCCGAGCACGAAGACCTCCAGCGCGGTCGCGATGCGTGGTGTTTACTACCTGCCCTACCGGGCAGCGGCGCGGGCAGAGTATCGTTACTACAGCGACACCTGGGGTGTGGACGCATGGAACGTCGAAGTCGGCTATGTGCACCCACTGCCAAAGGGTGTGACGCTCGATGTGAAGTACCGTTACTACGAACAGGTTGCTGCCGACTTCTACAGCGATCTGTTTCCGCGCCAGAACTACCAGAACTTCCTGGCGCGCGACAAGGAACTCAGTACGTTCACGTCGCACACGGTCGGCATGGGTGTGACCTACGAATTCGGTACGCGACTGGTGCCGTTCTTCAAGAAGGGCGAAGTGAGCCTGTTCGCGGACTTCCTGCGAATTCAGTACGACGACTTCCGGGACGTGCGCAAAAGTGCACCGGCGGGGTCTGAACCGCTCTACGAACTCGACTCCACGGTGCTGCGCGCGTTTATTTCAGTCTGGTATTAGGGACCGCGTCGCTTCACCTATAATCCGCGCCTCACGCCCAGGCCGGATATGACATGACTGTTCGAACCCGGGTCGCCCCGTCACCGACGGGCGATCCCCACGTCGGCACCGCCTACGTCGCCCTCATCAATCAGGTATTCGCGCGCAGTCAGCGTGGGCAGTTCATTCTCCGCATTGAAGACACGGATGTCGCCCGCAGTACGCACGCATCGGAACGCATGATCCTCGACGCATTGCGTTGGCTTGGATTGGATTGGGACGAAGGCCCGGACGTCGGTGGCGCCCATGGGCCGTACCGGCAGAGTGAGCGTCGCGACATATACCACTCACACGCCAAGATCCTGCTCGAAGCGGGCCACGCCTTTCATTGCTTCTGCTCCTCCGAACGTCTCGAAGCACTGCGCAAGGAGCAAACGGCGCGCGGCGACAATCCGAAGTACGACGGGCTGTGCCTGCAACTCGATCCGGCAGTTGCCGCGCGACGGGTGGCGTCCGGTGAAGCCAACGTCATTCGGATGAAAGTCCCGGCAGATGGGATCTGCTCATTCAACGATCAACTGCGCGGTACGATCGAAATTCCCTACGCGCAGATCGACATGCAGGTCCTCATCAAGGGTGATGGCTATCCGACCTACCATATGGCCGTGGTGGTAGACGATCACCTCATGAAGATCTCGCACATCCTGCGCGGAGAAGACTGGATCAATTCAGTGCCGAAGCACGTGCTGCTGTACCAGTACTTCGGCTGGGCCCCGCCCGTGTTCTGCCATCTGCCACTGTTGCGCAATCCGGATCGTTCCAAGCTGTCGAAGCGCCGTAACCCGACGAGCATCAACTATTACCGGCGCGCAGGGTACCTACCGGCTGCGCTGATCAACTACCTCGGTCGCATGGGCTGGTCCATGCCGGGTGATCAGGAGATATTCGGACGCGACGAGATGATCGAAGCATTCGATCTGTCGCGGATCTCACTGGGCGCGCCTGTATTCGATATGGAAAAGTTGAACTGGCTCAATGGTCAGTACATCCGTCGGCTATCCGCGCATGAATTCATGGACGAAGTGCACGACTGGGCGATCAATCGGGACTGGCTGGCGGCGCTCGTACCGCTCCTGCAAGAGCGTACCGAACGGTTCATCGACCTCGTGCCTCAAGTCGACTACCTGGTCGGCGAGCGTCGCAAGTTGACGGCTGAGGACTTTGCGCACAAGACGCTGGGCGTTGACGAGATCAAGAGGATCCTTCAGTTTTCCCTATGGACGTTCGACGAGATGCGCAGTTGGGAGCGCGACCTCATCCAAGACAGTATGCAGAGCATCGCCGCGCGGCTACAGCACAAGATCCGGGACTTTCTGGTTCCAATATTCGTCGCGATTTCAGGCCGTGCAGTGGCACTACCGCTGTTCGATTCGATGGTATTCCTCGGAGCTGACCTGACGCGGATGCGCCTGCGGGACGCGATCGAAGTGTTGGGTGGGGTTTCAAAGAAGGCCGCCAAGGCGCTCGAGAAGGAGTTCCGTGGCTCGGTTGACACTCCGCAAGGTGATGCCTAACATCCCGGGCCTTCGTTCGGGGCCATAGCTCAGCTGGGAGAGCGCTTGCATGGCATGCAAGAGGTCGACGGTTCGATCCCGTCTGGCTCCACCATCTCAAGGTTATCGTTCGCTACTTGCGTAGCGACGGTTTCCCACGAACGGTCGACCACGTCGACGGCGTGCGACGCCCGATTCGTCCCGTCTGGCTCCACCATCTCAAGGTTATCGTTCGCTACTTGCGTAGCGACGGTTTCCCACGAACGGTCGACCACGTCGACAGCGTGCGACGCCCGGTTCGTCCCGTCTGGCTCCACAAATTCAGACGACTCAGGTGTAAGCGCTTCGGGTCAGCATTGAGTTCGAACCGTCGACTACGTGTCCGTCTTTATCGCTCGGGCCATCGGGCTCTCATGCGCGGGATCTTCGATCCATCGGATCTCTCAGATCCGTGCTCGTCCAAGGGCGTAACGCCCATTCCCGCGAGCGTCAGCGGTCAGTTGACTGCTGGCTTCATCCACACCCCTGAGTACTCCGCACAACACAACCAGGTAGATCGCCCTGTCGAGCAATGACCTACCTGCAGGTCATGACCGAGTAGGCTTACACCGACTCACTCCCTTACCTTGCGACTCGGTGTGCCTGCGTCCGCGCCGTCGGCCAACATCCTGGCGGCTGCCTGTAGATGTCCCGCCCGCGCTGCGCGATGTAGCGCAGAGTCGCCGGAACGATCAGATGTGCCCCCGCTCGGCCTTCGATGGATCTCGCGCGTAAGGGATGCGTACCCGGACCGAATTGCGGCATGAAACCGCCAACCGCTAGTACGTCCTCGGCGAAGGCGCCGAAATCGATGTTGACCGGACCACCGAAGAAGTGACCCTGCGCGCCGCGACTAGACTTCGCAACGTCACGTCGAGCAGTTCGAGGCGCCCGTAGGTTGCAATGACAACATTGAATCGCATGGACATTCCAAGCGGTTCGGTACCGATCACCTGCACCGATGCCATCGGTACGAGGTCCGCGTTCCGATTCGAATCCACACGGCGACGGTTAGTCTGCGTCAGTGTCCACGATCGACGCGCCCTGCGGGTCAGTCGCTATTGAGCAAATTATGCGACGGGCGGGACAGTCGATCCGTGGGATTTACAGCCAAAGTTCAGTTGCGCGCCTTTCGGCGCTGCGTAACTACGGAAGCTCCCCAGGCGCGAGCGCAACAGAGCTTTGCTAAATTCGAAACGTCATGGAAAAGTGCAGGCCGTCATCCTGCAGATCGTAGTCGTTGGTTTCGATGCGGCGTGGATCGTCGCCGTCGAAGTTGTCGGCGATCGGTTCACCCCAATACAGTTGCGCGCGCAGCCCGTTGACAGGCTGCCAGATCAACCCGAGCCCGGCACTAGCGATATGGCGCGTCTGTGCCGTGTCGCGAGAGCCGAAGCCCTGGTTCGCAGTCACCTCATCCCACGATGCGCCGTAGTCGAGGAACGCCGCGACTACCAGGTTCAGGGGGTGCGGATCCGCGCGATATCCCCACACCGGGATCTGCGCTTCGACGGACACCGCCGCGCCGTTGTCGCGTACCAGCGTGTTCTCACGGAAGCCACGCACGGTGTTCACCCCACCGACCGCGAACTTTTCCAGCGACATGAGTGGATCGCTGCTGTCCTGAAACGTCGCGCGGACGATGAGCTGCGCACGCTCGTTCATCGATTCGAAGGGGCCGAATTCGTTCAGCCGAAGCAGAGCCAGACCTTGCAGTACGACGATCTGGAAGTCGCTGTCAGCGCCCGTGGGATTCAGGTACCGGGTTTCCGGCGTGTTTGCAGAGACACGTGTCGCTCCGAACGCGTCGAGGCCGCGTCGATACGCGCCACGCAGCGACAACACCTGCGCGGTCGTACGTCGCGTCCATTCGAGCGCTACTTGCGCGACGGTGACTTCGGACTCGCCGTTATCCGCACCTGGCGAAAACGAAAACGGTGACCCCAGAAGCTCTTCCGTATTGGTCTTGTTCTCTAACGTCAGCGCGAGTGACAAGCTGTCGCTGAGTGTGTCGAGCAAGGGATGCGATACCCAGATCCCTAGCGTCCGGGACTCGCTTTCGATGTTTAAGTCATCGAAGCGCGCCTCGATGATGCGCGCGTTGGATTGCGTGAAATAGACGCCGAGCTTCGTGTTCCAACGGTTGACAGGCGATTCGGTCGCTCCGGACCATTCTTCGACGCCGTCTGACACCGCTGCCGTGATCAGCGACTGGTCCCCGAATCCAGTCAGGTTGCGAGCTGTCGCTGCTACTCTCACGGCCTCGGAGCCTAGGCTCGCCGATCGATGGTTGTCCACGCCGACCACGAAGTCGAAGCGAGGCGGTTCTTCCACCTCGATCCGCAGCACACTTTCGCCCAGCGAATCTCCAGGCAGTAGCTCCGCATCGAGACGCTCGACGTTGCGGTCCAGCTGAAGCCACCGAAGCGCGTACTGGACATCATCGACGTCCATCGGCGTTGCCACGTGGCGCATGACGCGGTCTTGAACGTACGCATCGCGTAGTCGTGATTGACCAGTCATCTCGATGCGGCTGAGCTTCCCTTCAATGGCGACCAGTTGCAGCCGCGCACCGGGCTCGGCCGACCCCGCGAACACGAATCCGGAGTTGACGTAGCCCGATTCCAGATACAGCCGAGAAAGCTCTATTCGCAAGCGTTCCCGGTCCAACGCCGACAGGCGTCGGGCAGCGTACCGGTCGACTACCGCGGACACCGATTGAGTCGACAGTACATTCACGCCCTGAACGCTGATTTGCGTTGGAGCGGTGTCGATGTCTTCGAAATTCGCCGTATGGCTCGCGTCTTCGCTCGCGTGACCGACGCCGTGGACTAGCAACGCTGCGAACATCACGACGATGCCCTTCACTGGCAGACACCGGCGTCAGCGGACTTGCGCCCGTCATGGGTCGAAACTGGTCTGTCGGAAGGCGGCACGCCGTGAATCGGCAGGTAGGTATCCGGCCGTGTCGCGCCGCGTGGCTCGGAGCGGACATAGAAGGTGCTTTGCGGTCCATCTGCTGCGGGCCGACAGGCATCGCGAGCGAGAGCGGGTGTGGGGCTGAGGCGTTCCTCTCGTGCGGCCAGCGCCGAATTGATGCCGGTGTCGGGTGCATCGATGTTCACGGTCCCCGCGGTTCCAGCCTGAGAATCCGCGTTGACGGCGCTTTGACTGTCGGCAATGAGAATCGAACCCGGTGCCAGCGTGATGTCGATCTGGCCGCCATTGCCACCTTCCGCCTGCGCGAGCACGACGGATCGCTGCACGATGAGTTCATTGAAGCCGAGGCTGATGTTGCCGCCGCTTCCGTCGGCCCCAGCAGAGGCAATGATCGCTGCATCCATCAGCGAACTAAAGCCGCCCGCCACGAGCCGGACGTTGCCGCCTTGTGAGCGCTCTGAGTCGGTCAGGATCTGCGCGCGAGTCGTGCTGTTCAGACCCCGCGCAGTGAACTGGTCGAGCACGTTAACGCTGACGAGGTTTGATGCGCCGCTACCGGTGGCACGGCTTTCGATCGTTGCCCCTTCGTCGAGCAACAGGTTGCCGGCGAAAATCCGGATCGTACCCGCATCCGCGGGACCTGAGGTGTTGGTGGAGACACGCGTATTCGCGCCAGAAATTTGCACGTCCCCGCCGGCGAGAATGTTCACCTCGCCGGCAGGTCCCACGACCGTGTCGGAACGGATCGTGCTGTCCGCGTCGATGTTCAAGACCTGCAACCCAGTGATGTCGTCGACCGTACCGGCGATGTTGACCGCGCCGGCGGCCCCGGAGCCTGTCGAGGAACTCGACAGCCGACTGCCGGATATGAAGGCCGCACGTGCGCTGATCGTGGTCCGCCCGGCGTCCATCGCGCCAGTGGTGCGTGCGCTGAAATCGGACCCTTCGATTCGCAGCGTGTCTTGTGCTCCGATGAAAATTGCCAGCAGGTCGCCCTGCGGATCTGGTGTCGGGCTTGATGTTTCGACAGACACGGTCGAGTTTCGCACCGTCGTGTTCCTTGATGCGACGTTGACGAGACCGAATCGACCGCTGGCTGTGGTTGCGCTGCCGATCGTCGTGTTCTCGACGCTGATATCGGCCTGATCGGACAGATCCAATCCGTCGTCGGAGATCGGACCGGAAAAGAAAATGGACGCAGCGTCACCCGCGCCAGCAGTAGAACCAAGGATGCTGCTATCGACAACGCGAACGTTCAGCCCCGACAAAGCCATCGGCGGTGCATCCACGTTCCCTGCGGTGGTGGTCACCAGGCTGGAGTCGGTGACGAGGAGATCCTGAGTAGCCAACAGGCCGATGCTGTTGACAGCCGCCATGGCTGGGAGGCTCGCGTTCACGTCCGCAGCCACCGTAAGTGAGGTGCCATCGACCCGAATGTTCGGGGCGGCAACGGCGATGAAACCAGGTGCGCCGGACACCGCGTTCGCAGCGACCGTTGCGTTGCGCACGTCGATGTCGGCCAAGGCCGTCAACGAAATGCTGCCGGCCGAACCGCCGTTCGCGCTTGCAGTTGATGCCGATACGATCGAAATCTGATTGGTGCCGGCAATCGAGAGTGCCCCTTCCGAGGCGATTACGATCTGGCCCGCATCGCCCGTTCCGCTGGATGAATTCGTTACGATGGTGTCTCCGAACAAGCCAACGCTGTCAGTTCCGACGATGCGCACGGGTCCCGCGCTGGCCGCACCCGAGGTGGTTGCCGAGATCGAGCCGTCGTGCACCAGGACAATTCGGCCGTCGAGAAACGCCCCGTTGCTGGGGGTGCCACCGGATGAGTTGGTCTCCAGGTCGACCGACTGCAGTACCAGAAGATTGGATGCAGCGATCAGTACGCCACTGAAGTCGTCGACCACGCCAGCTACGCTGCTCTGATTCGACGTGAGCCTGGCGTCCGATAGCAGCACGTCGAGTCCGTCCAGGGTGATCCCCTGCGAACCGCCGCCGTCGGTACCCACATTCGCCGAAATGCTGATGGCCCCCGGCTGATCGCCATCGATCGACAGCGTGCCATCGGTGAACAGGAAGACGCCTGCGGCGTCCGCACCACCCACGCCAAGAGCGGCATCGCTCGAGAGCTCGCCACTGCCGCTTATGCTGATCGAGCTGCTTGCCTGGCCGTCATTGGCCAGCACGACGATCGCGCCGGCGTCGCCAACATCGTAGGTCCGAGCGATGAGAGAACTGTCGTGCATGGAGTGCGTCGGCGACTCCAGGATGAGGTTGCCGCTCGAGCCAACGCCGTGCGTCTCTGCCACGAGTTGCGAGTTCTCGAGTTCGATTCCGAGAGTGAAATTCAATCCGATTCGACTGGCGGGCGAGTTGTCGTTGCCGGCGACTGTGATAGCTTGAATCCGGGAGTCAGTTGCCGCCAATTGCGCACCCTCAAGGGAGATTCTGCCCGCGTTTGCCGTGCCCTGTGCCGCACTCGAAATTATGGTGCCTTGAAGATCAACGAGGCCGTTGGGCGCTTCCAACCGTAGCATTCCCCGTTGACCGTCGTCCGCGACCATGCTGAGTCGAACCTGCTCCAACGTCACCGTGCTGCCGAAGAGCAGGATGCCGTCATCGGTGTTGATCGAAGATCGACCTGCCTGGTCGAAGTCGAAGTCAACGAGGTCGACTGCGCCGCCGGTGCCACTGGCGCCAATCTGGAAGCGTATCGGGTTGTCGATGAACAGCGCGGGCTGAGGCGCCTGATCGTCGGCGAGGAGCTCGCCGCTGGTCGAGGAGACGAGCGAGTCCGCCGCGCCGAGATTGAACGACTTCGCCACGTCCAGCACGCCGCCGGAGCCGATGAAGATGCCTGCCGGATTCAAGAACCAGAAGCTGCTCCCTGCAAGACCGGAACCCTCCAGGTGCACCGATCCGGTGACGAAACTCCTGGCATCACCTGTCACGCGGCTGATGACGTTTTGGTACGGCTGCGCTGCGTTGGACGAAAATGTGGCCGCGTCCTGGTCGAATACGCTGAACCGTTCGAAGCTGTGGAAGAGGTTTGCTCCGGCCGCAGTGCCGCCAGTGACGTTGAACTGTGTACCGAGCCCCACGGGCGTTGGATTCACGAGCGTTCCGAGTGTCGCGTCTGCCAGTACCCGTTGTGACGGATCCAGCGGAACGTCGCCGACAAACCCGAATGCGGCCGGATTCGCGACCACGAGCGTATTGAGATTGGAATCGACCGAGACGATGGTGCCGTTGCTGAGAACCAGCGCGGAGTCTGCACCGGTCCTGGCGTTGACCTTGAACGTGCCGGTCACGTCGATCTGCGCGGCTGCTCCTATCAGCACCCCGTTGGGATTCAACAACCACAAGTTCGCGTCGCTGAACAGGGCGCCGTCGATCAGCGAAGCCTGACCTCCGGTTACCCGCGCGATGATGTTCTCTATGCTCATACTGTTGTGAGAGAACGAGACCGATTCACCCTGCGCCACGTTGAAGCGGGCGAAGCTGTGCAGCAGCGCATCTCCCGAACCCGTCAGTAGTCCGTGTTGTTCGGATATCACGACGTTGCCGCTCAGGATGCCCGTCGGCCCGCCGGTGCTACCGTCGAACTGCACCTCAGCCGTGGCGTTGCTCGACACGATCGAAAGGACGAGTGCCAGGTAGCGATAGGTGTACTTCATGTCCAACTTCCAACGAGTAGGTATGGTGCCCAAAAGCTGGGATGGCTAAATCGCTGCGTCGAAAGCAACTTGACTTGAGCCCGCCGCAGACTATCGGCCTTACTGACGCCGGACTTTCTCAACTCTGCGTAGAACACGCTGATGAGCTCCGCGGTGGCCGCGTCGCTGATCGACCACAGCGAAGCCAGAGCGCTGCGTGCTCCAGACTGAATTGCCACACCGGCCAGCCCGAGTGCGGCGCGATCGTCCCCGGCTGCTGTCTGACAAGCGCTGAGCACCAGCAGATCGATCTGATCGGTACCACGACTGCTCAACACACGCTGCATCTGTTCGAGCGTCAACCGATCGTCGTAGGTGAGTATGAAAGACTTCCGAAAGTCCCTGTTGAACTCGCCGTGCGACGCGAAGTGAGCTACGCGAAGTCCAGGTTCTGCGAGCCGCGACGAGACGCTTTCGAGAATAAAGTGTTCATCGCCTAGGGGCTCGGTAGAGAGGGCTGCCGCGACGCTGTTGATCTCCTGAGTGACATTCGCAAGTTCTGGAAAGCCCTGAACACTCTTACTCAAACCACCGACTAGCGCTTTGCCTGCATCCACCGCAGGCGTATGGGTCGGCGTCAACGCCACAGAAGGTGTGGTCGCCACGGCGAACTGCTCGATCAAAAACTGCTCTCCATCGTACAGCGCCGCCAGTGGAATTGTGCGCAGCGGACCTTCCGGCACCACGACGAGCGTATTGACATCATCCGTGATCAACCGCGACCTCACTGGTTCGATGAGCCATCGATACAACTGGCGCGCCTGTGCCAGGTAGGCATCGCCGGCAGTTGGTCGCTCGAGATTCAGCCGAAAGCGTCTGATGGTGTCGGTAACTTCCTTGCGAGATACGTTGACGACAGATCGGTGCAATTCGCCACCGGATTCGACCAGCAACTCCATTCGCGAGTCGAGGAGGATCGGGTACAGAACCGCGGTCTGCTGCATGTCTCGGGTGCGGTCCGCGTCCGAGTGCGGCACGGTCAGGCACTCGGCGGCGAAATAGTCGGCGACTTCAGCTCGTTTGAGTGATTCGAGTAGCCCACGAACCTTGAGCAATCGCATCTGCATTCCATCGCTGTTGTCGCTTGCCGTGATGTTCTCGAGCAGCGCATCAGCGTACTGCGTGTAAGCAGGTACTACGAATCGGGCGAACTCTTGGGTGGTGGTTGCCGTCTGCGCGTTGCCTTGATCGAGCAGAAACACCGCGCGCTCGAACGCTTCGATTGCCTCAGCGGTTCGACCCTGCGCCTGAAGGATGCGTGCAGACTGCCACTCCCATCGGTACCACTGCTCGGCAGAGGCCTCTTCGGCATACCCGATCGCTCGTCGTGTCAGCATCAGGGCCGATTCGTACTGCGCGTCCGCCTCATCGAGCGCTCCGAGTAGCCCGTAGGTGTAAGCCAGGATGTTGCGATCGCTCGTCAATGCGGGAACTGAATTCAGCAGCGCTCCGCTGCGCGCCAGCAGTCCAGCATCCAGCGCCAGCTCTTGAACCGCGCGTTGCTGCAGGTCGGCGAGCGCAATCAACAGTCCGGCTCGTGTGGATGGCTCGGCGACTCGTGCAACGTCCGTGTCCGCGGCGGCAATCCGGCTCTCGAGCAGCTTCAGTACTTTGTCGTCGATGCTGGCGCGCAGGGCATTGAGCGCTGCCGTTGCCGTCGCGGTTGAGTCGTTGCGTTCGACGGCAAGCGAGCGCACGCGATCGAACATCACGATTGCTTCGGTGCGGTTGCCGGTCACCGCAAGTGCGGTCGCGAGGTCGTTTGCCAGCTGAAGTTGTAGGTGCGATTCGAGATCACCGCGGCGCTCTTCCGCGCTACGAAGTAGCGGCAAGGCCTCCGCGGGTCGACCGACGGCGAGCAGGAGGCCGCCCCGGCGAGCTTGAATGAGCAACTTGTCCCGATCGCTCTCTGCCAGGCGGTCAGCGACGTCGAGTTCGAGCAGGGCCAGGCGCGGCCGCCCGGTCAGTCGATAGAAGTCTGAAAGGTCGCGCCGGACCATGGTTTGCGGGTCCGCGTCGGTGGCACACGCGAGGTTCGATCTTCGTTCGGCGAGCGTCGCAGCGAAGCTGGCTGGAGCTGCCACATCTTGTGCACGCACAGTGACAGCGGTGGAGCTTGCCAAGAGCAAGCTCAGCAGGATGCGTTGCATTTTCTTTGGTCTCCCCGATCGTTGGTAGGCTACATGAAGTCTCGACCGTCATGCATCCAAATGGGCCAGTATTCTGTCTTCGGACTCGGCTTTGCGGCGCCACCAGCTGCCGACCGTTCCCGTTGCGCCTGGACAGCAAGCTGACGAAGCGACGATGATCCACGATCACATATCCAACGTAGCGAAATGACCGGCCTCGACACCACACATCTTTCGGGATCTGCTCCGCAAGTGCCGGGGTTCGCCGCCATCAAAGAGATTGGTGCTGGCGGCATGGCGCGGGTCTTTCTGGCCAGGGACACGTCGCTGAATCGCCTCGCGGCGATCAAGATCATCAACGCCGAGTTGGATGCACCGGACTTCCGCGCGCGCTTCGAAAAGGAAGCCCAGATCGTTGCTCAGTTTCGCCACGCACACATCGTCGCAGTGTACTCGAGCGGCCGAGTCGGCGAGCAGTTGTACATTGCCTTCGAGTATGAGCCCGGTGGAACGCTCGCCGACCGAATCCAAGGTGGGGGACTTCCGGTAAACGAAGCGGGGCAGATTGCGCGGAAGATCGCATCCGCCCTGGCCTATGCGCATGCGCGTGGAGTCGTGCACCGAGATGTCAAGCCAGCGAACATTCTGTTTGACAACGACGGCCAACCGATACTATCCGACTTTGGCATCGCCAAGCCAATCGACACGCGCACGCACCTCACCCGAACCGGGCTGTCGATTGGCTCACCCCGATACATGTCGCCCGAGCAACTCATGGGCGAGCGGGTCGATGAGAAGTCGGATGTCTTCAGTCTCGGTCTGGTGTTGCTGGAAATGCTGAACGGCACCTTACCGACGGTAGCCACGCCCGATTATATTGCCCGCAGCAAGGGACCGAGGGGCTATAGAGAGCTGATCAACCGCTGTTTGCGCGCCGCGCCGGAGGATCGACCCACCGCGCTGGAATGCGAGCTGATTCTCGGACGCCTCGTTTCTCGGCGGGGCCTTGGCGGCATACGCCTGACGTCACTGTTGGGTGGCGTGACCGTGGTTGCGGTACTGGCTGCTGTGATGATGCTGCGCCCGAGTGAACCCGTTGCTCGATTCAGCGTGGCGCCGACAACGGCATCCGTCTTTGTGAACGGTCGTCCACACCGTTCTGGCGAGTTGCCGGAGGGCAACGCGCTCATAGCGGTGGTGGCACCGGGCTACTATGGCTTGGCTACTCAACTGAACGAAAATACCGCGGATCTCGATCTCCAGCTACAGCCCCTTGGATTGCCAGACTACGAAAATTTCCAGGCGTTTCATGCAAGATTCGAGGGTCAGTCAGCAACGGATGGCTCGGATGTCATTACCTACGACCTCTACCAACGCGTGCTGCAGTTGAAAGTAGCGGTTGAAGCGGGCGAGTCCGAGACCGTCTCAAGAATGACGGGCGAGATTGCGAGCCTTGCTGAGCTCGGTGATGCCGCCTCGCAGGTGGAGGCGTTCCTGCTGCAAAGTGAATCGCTCGTCGACCTGACTCAGACCCCCACCAGTGAGTGGTTGAAACTCGCTTCTGACGGCGGGTTCGCCCTGGCGACCTACTACATGGCGCTGGACTTTCGTTGGCGCAACGAGTCCGAAGGCGCGCTTGACCTCACGTCGTTGAAGGAGTTCCGGCGCCTGCTGGCACTGGCTCAATCACAGGGCTTGCAGTTTGCGCAGCAGGACATCGTGGCTGTCGATGAATTCATTCGATCGAAGGATATCAGCGGGCCTTGACTTCGAGGCGCCGATTGACCCGGTGGTCCTGTTCAGTGGCACCGGACGAGAGCGGTTCGGACTCCCCCATGCCAAGGGTCTCGATGCGGGTCCGCAGCGCCGGCTGAATCGCGATCACCAAGGCGTAAATCGCTTCCGCCCGCTGGGTCGACAGTCGCAGGTTGGACGCCTTGGTGCCACGCAAATCCGCGTGGCCGACGAACGTAAAGCTGCGATCTGGAAACTGTGTGGCGAGCGTCTGTGCCAGGATCTCGACGTTGCGTGCGGAGGCAGGTTCGAGTCGTGTGCTGTTGAACTCGAAGTGCAGGGGGATGTTGAGAACCGCGCGTGTTGTCGCGACCGCCGTGGCACTGCCCCCACCGGTCGGTTCGTCAGGATCGATTCGCAGTTTCAGCGGCTTCAAGCGCATCTCCGACAGACCACGAACGACGTCATCCTCGGTGATGCGTTCGGCTGCCGCCGCAATCCTTGCCGCCAGCGCAGCCACGGTTTCATCATCGGGGTCCAGGTTCTGCGCAGCATAGATGTAGGTCAGTGCCTGTTGACGGTAGTTTGTGTTGAACAATAGTTCTGCGTATCGCGCGATCGATTGAGCCCGTTCGCGCACATCGGCCGCCACGTCGTGAGCCGCGATGTAAGCCTCCGCGGCTCGCTCGTTCTTTTCGCGTTCACCGAAGGTCGCCGCCACGTCGCCGAGCGCTTGCCAGTAGTCGTAGCGGTTGCAGGCGTCTACTGCACGCTCGAGAAACTGATATTGGTCCTCGCGACGAAGATCGCGTTCCGCTTGTTGAGCGAGTGAGTAGTACCTTCCTGCGAGTGCGCAGTCTGTCTCTGAAACCGATTGCCCAACTGCGGGCATCGTCGCCAACAAAAACAGCGTCAAGATGTAGAGCTTCCAGTTCATCGCGTCATCCCGTAGTTGCAATGCAGTAGAACAACGAGGCAATGATAGCGGAAAGGGTCAATGGATCCCCCATTCGCGGGACAGGTCAAGGCCACCAGGTCGCCGTTGGATGCCGCTGGCGACTAACTTGGCGTTCGGTTTCTAGACGCTGATACCAGAGCCGACCTCAATCTGTTCGGACCGGACGAACATGGCGAAAGACTCTTCTCGTACTGTGATCGGCGTCGAACCGGCGGTGGAAGAAAGGCGTTGCGACGGCGCAT
Source organism: Pseudomonadales bacterium (assembly GCA_041738285.1). GTDB lineage: Bacteria > Pseudomonadota > Gammaproteobacteria > Pseudomonadales > Azotimanducaceae > SZUA-521. The sequence goes on from JBGSQB010000246.1 coordinate 27,709, forward strand.
GGAAGCCCCCCTGGTCGAGCGATCGTCGCATCCGCGCCATGCAGAGTTCGCTCTTGTACTACCGACACCTCCAACGTTGAGCCATCCTCGGCCTCCCTGTTGCGTGTGCCTACCGCTCGCGGTCAATCGCCCGCTTCATCGTGACCACGCGGAGTGCTTGGCTGCTGACGCGGGTTCGCTGAATGACCGCGGAGCGGGCTTGAGACTCGTGACAGCGACATGTGTCGCGCTACGTGCCCAATGCTACATCGACGATGGGATTCGTCACGTCAGCAAACGCGCGATAGAACACTCGATCCATCCGAAGCGCGACGGCGATCGCGACCTTGGGCTTGTCGGTTCTGTTGGCCAGCAGTAGCGTGAAACCGAGAGGCAGCACCATACGGACTATCGCGCCGTAGTGGTGAACGAGATGTCGAACGCAGAGAACTCTGGGGACGACCCGTCACGCTAGAGGGAGAGTACGTGGTCGACATCTGGGCGGGCCATGCAGATGCGCAGCGCAGCCGGCCCTGGCAGGAAGATACGATCGTAAACGTGTATTCCACTACCAAGACCATGGCCGCGTTGTGTCTGCTCATGTTTGCCGATCGCGATCAAATCGACCTCGCTGCGCCCGTTTCGAGGTACTGGCCTGAGTTCGGTCAGAACGGCAAGGACCGGGGTGAGGGTCAGCCAGTTCTTGAGCCACTCGGCAGGGTTGCCGGCGTTCGATTCACCCGTGAGCGCCGACCAGCTGTACGACTGGGACTACTGCGTAGACATGCTCGCGCGTCAGTCTCCGCCATGGGAGCCGGGCAAGCACAGCGGCTGGCGGGTGGCTCGACGATCGTTGTCGACTTCGACAAGCACCTGTGCTTTTCCTACGTCATCAACCAGATGACCGCCAACATCATCGGCGATTCCGGCGGCGGTAGTCTGGGTTAAGCCGTCTATCGCAGCATGGAGCGAGTCTGACTGCGCGGATTCGAAGCAGACGGTTTCGATCACTTCAATTGCTTCACCGTTCCGGTTAGATTGCACGGCTCCAATCTGCACCTGCGGTACCGATACCGATGACACAGTTTCTGACCCTACGCAGCGCCAAGCCTGAATCGGTTCGCAAGTACAAGCAGGAGGTGCGCGCGATCGTCATCGACCGGGCGGCGTTCCATGTCGAGCGCGCGCTTGCCGTTGGCAAGAAACCTTCCGCGAAGCGCTATCAGGCGGTGATCGAAGACGCTCTGGCGCGGGCCAAGCTCGACGTCATGGCGGAGATCTTCACGCTCATGCGTGAACTGTCTCGCCCCCGCGGTGTCGCTGGCTGGACGCGCGGCAAAGGCGGGCTGGTGCGCGAGACACGACGACCGACTGCGGCGTTGGAATTGGTCGCCGCCTATGCGAGCGTCGTCAGCTACGTGGCGCGTCTGAAGGCAAAAGGCGGCCTTTGAGCCTGCTGTTCGTGACGCGCTTGACACCCTTTGGCCGAGAGCATAGAAAGGCGCCTTCGCTGGCCAGGGCCAGCTTTGGCGCGTTCAATTTGATCACTGAAAGTGGTGGATATGACTGGCGAGATTGAGGACGACGAGGACGATCAGGACGGCGAGTTGTCCGATGATGGGCTCGATGATTTCGATGGCGATGACGACGATTCGGTCGACGTCGCCTCGCTCGACCCACGCGAACGCGCGGCGCGATCGCTCGAGATCCGGCGCGCGATCGAGTCGCGGATCGAGGAGCGCAAGATGCGTCACGATCTGGACTATCTCGAGGTCGACGATGCGGACGACGATGATCTCGACCTCGACGACTGAGTTCCAGGAGTCTTCGTTCCAGCCGCTTCAGCTTTGAAGTCGGCCGTTCCCGCGGCACGTGACCTCGTACTGGTCGGCGGCGGCCATAGTCACGTTCAGGTGCTCCGGCGCCTCGCCATGAATCCACTGCCAGGCATCCGGGTATCGGTCGTGTCACGCGAGTTGCACAGTCCGTACTCCGGTATGTTGCCGGGCCTCGTTGCCGGACACTACACATTCGACGAGGCGCACATTGATCTGGGCCCGTTGAGCCAGGCTGCTGGGGCGCGCTTGATCGCCGCCGAGGTCACGGGTTTGTCACTGACGGAGCAGCGGATCGTCTGCGCGGGCCGGCCGGACCTGCGTTTCGACATACTGTCGATCAACTCCGGTGGTGCGCCGGATCTTGCCGCCGTCAGCGCGCCGAGCGCGGTCATTGCGGTCAAGCCGATCAGTCGATTCCTGCCACGTTGGCACAGCTTGCTCGTTGAACTCGAGCGCGGTGAACTGGGTGCGATGCCCCAGCTCGTCGTAGTGGGCGGCGGCGCGGGCGGCATCGAATTGACACTCGCGATTGCGCATCGGCTCGCGGACAGCCGCATTGCCGCGCAGATCGTTCTTGTCACTGCGGACACGGACATCGTTTCAGACCACAGCAATCGAGTCCGGCGTCATCTGCGCAGGGCGCTCGAACGCTACGGCGTGCGGGTCGAGGTGCGTTTCACCGCCGCGTCTTGGAAGAGTGGTGCGCTCACCTCGCAAGAAGGGTCGAGCGTCATCGCGGACCGGGTCCTGTGGGTGACCGGTGTAGATGCGCCGCCTTGGGCCCGAGAAAGCGGCCTTGCCGTCGATGAGCGCGGATTCATTCGCGTCGATGCAACCTTGAGATCACTATCGCACCCGAACGTGTTCGCTGCCGGCGACGTCGCTGCGCTCGACGGCCAACCGCGGCCGAAGTCGGGTGTATTCGCAGTGCGCGAAGGACCGTATCTGGCAGCTAACCTGCAGCGCGTGATCGAAGGTCGTGCCCCGCGTCACTACCGCGCTCAGCGCCGGGTACTAGCCATCATTTCCGAAGGCAGTCAACGTGCGATCGCCTCCCGCGGCGCGGTGAGCATACACGGTGCGTGGGTCTGGCGAGTCAAGCACTGGATCGACCAGCGATTCATGGACCGGTTCGACGTTCGTTCGAAGACGCTTGCGAGCGGATCGGTGTCATTGGATCCCATGCGCTGCGGTGGCTGCGGTTCGAAGCTGTCGGCCGATCTGCTGCATCGTGTGCTGCGCCGACTCGACATACCCGTCCATGCGAGCGTAATCACCGGAATTGGCGATGACGCCGCAGTGATCGATGCGCGCGGTCCGATCGCCGCGACGGTGGATGGGTTCCGCGCCATGATCGAGGATCCCTATCGGCTTGGACGCATCGCGGCGCACCACGCCATGAGTGACATCTATGCAATGGGTGGAGTGCCGACGGCTGCGCTTGCGCTCGTTACGGTGCCGCTCATGGCGGACGCGATGATGGAAGACGAGTTGTTTCAGCTGATGAGTGGTGCTTGCGAAGTCCTGCGCGAAGACGGCGCCGCATTGGCCGGTGGACATTCGAACGAAGGTGCGGAACTGTCAGTTTCATTGGCGGTGATGGGTGTCGCTCCGCGATCCGCGTGGCGCAAGGCGTCGCTCGCAAGCGGCGACGTGCTGCTGGTTACGAAGGCAATTGGTACCGGTGTGCTACTCGCGGGTCGCATGCGCGGCGTTGCGTACACGCGCGACGTCGAGTACGCCTTGGCTGCGATGGACGATTCCAACGGGCGCGCGGCGCGGGTTCTCGCTCGATATGGAGTACGCGCCGTCACAGATGTGACCGGCTTCGGGTTGCTCGGTCACCTTGCCGAGATGTTGCACGCCTCGGGACTGGGTGCACGAATCAAAGCCGATGCGGTGCCGGTGTTGCCGGGCGCACTCGCGTTGATCGATCAGGGTGTCGAGAGCACGCTCGCGCCGAGCAACGCAAGAGTCCTCGCTGACTTCCAGATCGTCGACGGGCCGCCAACGGATTCGCGCGTTCGCGTCCTGATTGATCCGCAGACGTGTGGCGGGCTGCTCTTTGGCATACCATCGGTGGAGGTGGATGCCTGTGTCGCCGAACTCGTAGCGGCGGGCTATTCGGCCGCTGCCATCGGCTCGGTCGATCGACAGTTGCAACCTGGGGGCGGTCGTATCGAGCTGAGTGAAGGTGCTAGAAAAAACTCGCGACTGCCGGCCTGAACCGGTCCATGTCGACAAGGAATGAATCGTGGCCGTGGATCGACGGTAGCGCGCGGAAATCGACTTCGGCGATCACGGGCCTGAGACCTTCGGCGAGTTCCAGCTGCTGGGACAGCGGGAACAGGAAGTCGGTATCGACGCCCACCACCAGCGCACGATCGAGGCGCACGCGCGCGAGCCCTGCCCCGACGCTGCCGCCGTGGTCGGCGACGTCGAACAGATCCATCGCCCGTGACAGGTACAGGTAGCAGTTGGCGTCGAATGCGCCGACGAATTTGTTGGCGTGTGCTTCGAGATAGGACTCCACCTCGAAATCCAGTCGGAACGGTCCATTGCGCGCTTCATCGGTCGCGCGCTCGCGGCCGAATCTGAGATCCCACTCCCGTGCTGATCGGTAGGTGATCATGCCGAGTTTGCGAGCGAGGCGCATACCCGTGATCGGTCCAGCGCCCGCCGCGTAGCTGCCATCGTGCCAGTCGGGATCTTTGCGGATCATCTCGCGTTGCAACGAACGTAGGGCGATTGCGAACGGCAGGCTGCGAGCCGCCGAAGATATGGATACGAGGCCGCGAGGGATGTCCGGGAACAGCATGCAGAAGGCGAGTGCGGTCATGCCGCCCATTGATGCGCCCACGGCTGCGTACAAAGTCCGAATACCGAGCGATCGCACAACCTCGGCGCCGGCGCGCGCGACATCCTCGAGGCACAGCACGGGGAACGTGAGCCGATAGGGTTCGCCGGAGTCCGGATCGATGGAGGCAGGTCCGGTCGAGCCAAAGCAGCTGCCGAGGGAATTCACGCAGATGACGAAGTATCGATTCGTATCGATTGGCTTGTCCGGCCCGACCATGTCCTCCCACCAGCCTGTGCTCGGATCCTCGGGCGAGGATGCCACGTGTGCCGACGGCGACAGCCCGGTGAAGATGAGAACCGCGTTGTCGCGGTCGCGGTTCTGCTGGCCCCACGTCTCGTAGGCGATGGTTGGCTCGCGCAGGCGGCCTCGCTTCATCGCGAAGTGTCCTGGCAGTTTCAACAGGCGACGAGCACTCGCCATCGCTTCTCGTGTGGGTCGGTGAGCGGTTGGGCTTTATAGCGCACCGGCGCGGGCGCCGAAAGCACCCTATGGAATAGCCCTATAACCGGCCATAGCCGCAATGATCAGAACGCGCGCTCGAACCGCAGGCCCCAGGTGAATTCGTTCATCGTGAAGTCATCGTACGCGGCCATTGTCCGGTAGTTCACGAATCCGGAAACGCCGTTCACGAACTGTGCGGATGCACCGAGGGAAAGTACGAAATAGTCTGCATCAGGCCGGTCGGTCCGCAAGCGGATGACGGGCGTCGGATTGGACGGATCGGTGGCGAAGGGGTCGCTTGCGAGACTCACGCCGATCATCTCGGCGCTGTCCATGAGTTCGTGCACGTAGTCGAGGCGGGCATGAGGAATGAGCACTCCCCAGGCGCGATTGAGCACGACAGACGCATGCCCACCGGCATTGAGCTGGAATGACTGCGCGTTCTGGTCGCCGATGACGAGGTTGTAGCCACCGGCACCGGACTCGGCGAAGCGGTCGACATCGACGTCGATATAGAAGCCGCCCAGGTGCGGTCCGACGGTCCATGGTCCATAGGTGAAGTCATAGCCGCCGGAAAGACCACCGGAGAGCTGCATGCCATCGGTATCGCCATCGGCCGTTTGTTCGACCACACCGAGCCCGTCGGAGTAGCTGATCTCGCGCGTCGTGTCGTAGTCGTTCTGCCCATAGGTGATCATGCCGTCGAGGTAGAACCGGTCGGCCACGAAGTAGGTACCGAACACCGATGCGCTCCAGGCGGAGATATCGAGTTCGCCTTTGCCGCCCGTGAAGTCGCTCTCGACCGATGCGTATCCGAGCGCAGCTCCGAACACTAGGTTGTCGCGAAATCGATAATCAACGCCCGTCGTGATGCCGATCGTGTCGTAGTCGAAAGCAGCTTCGTTTTCGGTCTTGTCCTTGTCGCCGAATTTGATGTTACCGTTGGCAAACAGACCCCACCGGGCAAAGTCGTCAGCACTCGCGCCGCCGCCTATCGCCCCATCGGTGAACCTTCCGATCAAGGATTTCAGGGCTTGGTTGAGCGTCGCGCCAGCAATTGCGTGATCGCCGATACTCAGATTGAGACCGGCGAGGTCCAGGCCGGTCGCACCCGAGCGCAGTGCGTTGATGCGCTGAGTCAGGTTGCCGTTCTGCATGCTCGCGAGCCGCAGCGTCGTTGTGGCCGCAACAATGAGCTCTTCCGGATTGATTGCATCGAGCGCCACGCGGATCTGCTCGTCGCTCGTGGCGGCGTCGCGCAGTCCATTGCACGCATCGAGGAGTTGGCCCTGATCATCATCGAGCACCTGCTGCAGCGCCAAGCGCGGACACAGTGAGTCGAGGGCTACGGCAAGTGCACGCTGATTTGGTGTCAGTCCGGGTACTTCCGCCAGCACGCGATCCGGATCGACCACGGTGATCGTCACCGTCTTGGTCGCAGGGGTCCCGTTGGCATTTGCAACGGTGATCGTCGCCGAGATTGTCGTCCCTGTCGGTGTACCCGACGGAATGTCGAAGGAGAATGTCGCATTGCCGGGAGCGGGTAGAGTCGCGGGCGTCACCGTGCCGATGTCGGAAGTCAAGGTGAAGGGAGCCGCGCCAGTCACCGCAAAGGTGACCGCAACGGATTCGCCGCTTGCGCCGTCCACGCTTTCGTCAGGACCGGGATCGACTTGATCGTCGTTGTCCGTGATGCCGACTGTCGCGGAACTCAAGTTGCCTTGTTGCGCCCCCAACACCGCGGTGATCGAGAGCGAGAAGGTCTCTGTTGGTTCCACCACTGTGTCTTCGAGAATGGGTATGAGAAGCGTCTTCGGTGCGCTGTCCCCATCGACCCACGATACCGATACGGTGCTGGGTGTGAAGTCGAGCCCGATGGTTGCGTCGTCACCCGAGTTGAGGTCAGCGGATACTGTCGCAGTAGCAGGCCCGGTGGTGCCCCCGGTTCGTACCATGGTGATGATGGCGTTGCCAGCGCCTTCATCGACGGTATAGGTGCTCTGGCTGAATTCAATGAACCCGGGTGTACCGCCATCGTTGTCGACTATGTCCACGGCCAATTGCGGTTGAGTGGGCGACACAGTCAGTTGAGCTCCTTCGCGATCTGACAGAACGGCGCTCAAATCGAGCGTGAAGCGCTCGGTGCCTTCGGGTGTGCTGTCATCGATGATCGCGACACTACCGCCCTGCGGGTCGGCAGACTGGAAGTTGTACGTTGCGTTGTGCTGTTGGAAATCGGCGCCAGAAGTCGCCGTGTCCGAAGTCGACGCGACGCTGGCGGTTATGTCGAACGTGCCCGGTGCGAGATTTCCTGGCAGGAAATCGACCAGATAATCGATGGTTCCGTCACCCTCGGCGACGCCTGTGTTGGCCTGGGTGAATCCAAGGGTGAACTGCGGCGTTTCGTTCTCGGCGATGGTGCCGACATTGTCACCCTGGATGACCTGTACCGTGATTCCCGGGCACAGGCTCGTGTCGATGAATCCAAGGTTGAAGCTGATGCGCTCGACTGCGCCTTCGTAGAGTGCATCGTCGTTGATCGTGATCGGAAACGTCTGTGTAGCGACGTTGTCGTTGATCTGCATGATCAGATTGAATGAAAAGCTGAAGCTGGCGTAGTCGATGCCTTCCTCGGCTGCGTTGCCGACAGGGCTTCCCACCGGAGCCGTCACCTCGCCATCCACCTGACAGACGCCAGCGTCGGACACGTCGCGCAGTAGCCGTACGTCGAAGGTGCTTGTGCCGCCATTCTCGGCGTAAGGCCCTGGTACCACGACCTGCAACGTTGCACCGAGAGCGGACTGTGAGACTAGTGCCACGAGCAGGGCGCCTGTGGCGCGCGATACGGATGTGAGGTCCATGATCCTCTCCTGGTTGCTAGACGATCTGGTCAGCGCCGTCTGAGAATGCGGCGAACCATACGGTGGGGTATCCCCTCTGTCAAAGCGTCAGTTGTAGGGAATTGAATCGAGCTCACAGTGTCAGCTCGCCCCCAGCCCACTCGGTCGCCATCGGATCAACACAACGCCGACGCATGCGGTGGTGGCCGCGCAGACCCAGATTGCGAGGGTCGTACCAACCGCACTCACCAGCCATGCCGTCGTGCTGACTGAGGCCAGCAGTGTCAGTCGCATGAGGAAGTCCTTGCCGCTGAACACGCGCGCCCGATGGTCTGGGCTCGTGTACTGCTGAAGTCCAGTCTCCGTCAGGATGAGCGCTGGCGCCACGAACACGCCGAGCAGGCAGCCCGCCACGAACAGCACGGGCAATTGCGTGGTGCTGCCAAAGAGCGCAACGGCCGCACCGGCCAGAACGAGCCCGCCACCGAGTTTGGTCGCCACCGAAACACTTCGGCCGCGAGTGTTGATCCACCAGGTACCTATTGCGGTTCCTAGCCCGATCACGCACAGCAGCACGCCGAGCTGAAACATCCCAGGTTCCTGTCCAGACGCAATCACATGCGGATTGCCTGCGACGTGCAGCATACCGCCGGCCCACCAGACAGTGGCCAGGGCGATGACGCACATCAACACGCCACCATTGGTTCGAAGCACGGACCAGCCTTCCCACACTTCACTAAGATAGTGTTGATCGGGCGCTGATGACGTTGCCTGCACGCGTTGCGCGTAAGGAACGAGAGCCAGCATGAACGCGCTGAACAGATAAGTCGTCGCATCGATCTGCATGGCGAGTGCCCATCCGTAGCGATCGACGACGAAGCCACCTGCGAGCGCGCCCGCGCCAGTTGCCGCAATCGCGGCACCGGCAAGGTATGAGTTCGCCTGCAGAAGTCGATCCGGGGGCACGATCTCCGGAATGAGTGCGCTCTTCGCCGGCAGGAACAGTACGTTGAGGCCGAACAAAGTGAAAACGAGCGCGAATGTGAGCCATACGTCTGGCGTGAAAGCGTACGCGAGCGTAATGGCCAAGACGTTCAAGGCGCGCAGAAGATCGGTTGCCACGGTAACATGCTTGAGGTTCATTCTGTCGATGAGCGCTCCGGCAAACGGCGCGAGCATCAGCACGGGCGCGACCACCACGTTGCCGAACACGGCGAGCAGTGTTGCGAACGACACCGTCCCGACCGTTTGGCTGTGTTCCAGCAAAAGACCCATCAGCGCCAGGTAGGTGAGACGGTCGCCGGCGATGGAGAGCAGTTGACCCCACCACAGACAGGTGAAACCGCGTTGATGGAAGAGCGATTTTTCCTTCAAGCAGCGCGCCGCGACGCAGGCGACGCAGGGGCCACTTCGTTGTAGATGTGCTCGATACGATCGGCAATCCGCGACCACGCGAACTTGGATGCGTGCTCGCGTGCCGCTGCGGCGAACGACTCGCGCAAGGGTGCAGATTCGCAGAACGAAAGCACCGCGTTGGCAATGCCGTCTGCATCACCTGGCGCGTGGACCAGCGCAGTGCGGCCGGCTTCGATCGCACTGCGATAGCCAGGCAGGTCGGAGCAAACGAGGGCTCGGCCAGCCGCCATCGCTTCGAGCAGCACGATGCCAAAGCTCTCTTGACCCGTTGCGGGCGACACGCAGATGTCCGCTGTAGCGTACCAATGGGGCAGGTCAGCGGCAGGGACAGAACCAAGAAAGTGCACGTGCGGCTTCATCGCTGGCGGCACGGATGCCTCGTAGCGCGCGCGCAGTGGTGAGTCGCCGATCAGAAAGAGCCGTGCCCGGCCGCCCGACCTGCATACGATCTGCGGCGCTGCTGCGAGCAGATCTGTTACGCCCTTGCGCGGATCCAGTCGACCAACAAAGACGATGTTGATGTGCTCATCGTCCCGCCACTGTGGGAATGGAGTCACTTTGGGATTGAATCGATCGATGTCGACGCCATTTGGGATCTGGGCGTAGTTGCCAGGAAAGTGTTCTTGCGCGCAGGCATAGGCGGTGGGCGAGACGGCGATGCGCGCGTGCAGTCGGTCGACGCGTCGCCGCAGGGTGCCTGCGGCCAGCGTCTGCAGTAGATTCTGACCCGTCATGTGAAAAGTGCCGACGGTGGGGCAGTTCGCCGCGGTCAGGGCGATCCATGGCAGCGTCGGTGCAGCGGGACCGTGGATGTGTACGACATCGAGACGAGCGTCGGTAAACGCTTGCTGCAGCCTGCGCTTCAATCGCAATCCCACGGTCAAGTCCACGAACGCGCCGTTGAACGGCACCAGCACGTTCCTGCCGATGCGAACGATGTTTACACCCCCCGACGTCCGCGTGGCACTGTCCTGCCGGCGGAAGTGGCTGGTGATGATGCTCACCTCGTGGCCACGGCGTGCGAACTCTTCTGCCGTGTAGTGGACGTGTTCTGTCACGCCACCAAAACGCGGGTAGTACGACTGACTGACGATGCCGATTCTCATGCCTGGACGCGGGCCTGTGCTTGCGCGCCGTCCGCAGCCGGTGCGGCGTCGACACCCTCTTGTGGCCAGAATGCTCGGAAGATGCACCATTGATCGAGATGGGCGCGGACGTGGTGCGAGGTCGCGGCCGCGACCTGGGCATTCAGGGCAGCGCCCGAAGATGCTGTAAGCGGCGCCTCGAATCGAATTCGAAACTTGCCGGCGCCGATTCGTTCGCAGATGCCGGGCACGATCGGTGCTCCGGTTCGCTCGGACAGCATCCCTGGCCCCGCCGGCCAAGGCGTCGGTCTGCCGAGGAAGTCCTGTTTGCTGCTCGAGCTGAAGATGTCGCCGTCGACCATCAATGCCACGACCTCGTTGCGTGCCAGGGCACGCCACAGCTTGCGGAATCCGTCCTCCGGCGAGACGGTGCTGACCGCCAGCTGCTCTTTGGCGGCGCGCACGTCGGCCCCCAGCCACCGGCCGAACTGAACGCCAGCA
>JBGSQB010000249.1:0-4606 GCA_041738285.1 Pseudomonadales bacterium
CGCGAACACCGCGCCACCGCCCACCACCGCACCAACGCGATGCCACCACTGTATGTAACGCTGACTGTCGTCCATCACGATGCGACCGACGTCATCCACCATGAGCTCCCGCCACAGCCAGAAGCCGCGCATGGCCTCGCCAACGGAAACATCGGCGATCGAGCATCGCAGCGTCTGCGCGCAGGCATTGCCGGCGAAGTTCGCGCTGACCCACGCACCGAGAATCAATTGACCGCTCAGCAGACCGAGCACCCACCAGTGCAGCCTTCGAACTGAGGTTGTGTACTTCGGCGCACCGCGCACCGTCAGCCACAGGCAGTAGCAGAGGGCGAGCAGCAACATGCCCCCCACCAGGTTGACCGTCGCGATCGCGGGCAGTGTCTTGCGGTAGCTCGCAGGTCCGACCACGGCGAGCAGGAGCACGACCGCAATCGTGAGGTATGGAATCATCTGGGCGAACTTCGGCAGTCTCGGCGATTGCCGCACCAGGTGAGTGACTGCAAGCACCAGAATCACGAGCACCGTCGCGCTGGCGCGATGGATTTGCTTGACGAGCGCCGTGGGTGTCAACGCATCCGTCGCCGCGGCAATGCCCGACGCGGGCGCCTCGACCATCCCCACAACCGCATAACAGTCCGGCCAAGGCATGCACCCGAGCCCTGCCTCCTGATGGCGGATGAACGCGCTCAGCACATTGACCGAATATGTGGTGATGAGCAGCAGCACTACGCATGTTGCGAGCCACTTCGGTGATTCACCCACATTGTGGTTTGCGATGGTCATCGGGTAATTAGGTAGTTGTACGCAGCCGAGCCCCGCGATGGTGCTTCGTTGCTACACTAGCGCCGAGCATTGCACGCAGACTCAGTGTGGAAGTCGTTCTGTTCACCATTGTTGCGATCGGGTTGTACTTCTTCACCGACTGGGTGCTGCGCCTGATCGAGCAATATCGCGGCGCGCCATTGCCGAATCGAAGCCTGGTATTCTTCGTCATCATCTTTGTCACCGCGGTGACGAGCTTCGAAATCATCCAGCGCGTCCTTGCGGGCGGTCCCCTGTACTGATTTCGAATTGCCCGGCCTCCGCATCGAACTCGATCACCAGCACCTGCGCCGGCAGAAGGTCCACGTCGGCGGTACGCTCGAACTGATACCCCTCGACACGAACGTCATCCTTCAGCTTCACCGCCACCGTCATCGGGCCAGCCGGCACGGACAGACGCCGGTACGTCGACGCGCGGCCATCCTTGTGCAATCCGCGCGGCGGCAGTGTCTCGGCGAAGACCGATTCACCGTTCAGCAACAGTTCGAGACGAAGGGGGGACCGTTCGCGCGGGCATACCTGCGGCGCGCGCATGTTCTCGGCCAACACGCCAAGTTCCTCCGCGGTGCGATCGCGACAGTCACCGATGAGTTGTCCCGCATGTCGAATACTGAGCTTGATGGTCGCCTGCCCCTCGCCGAGGTGCTGATACGTCGGGCCTGAAGCGAGCCCGCCGATGGCGACGATGAACGTCGCATAGGCGAAGCATTGCCCGACAACCCGCGCGATTGACAACTGCTTGGCGCTCACGACACCTCCTTCGAGGTGTCGAGTTCGCGGTCATTGAGCGCGGCCCGCAGGCTGTCTGCCTCATGCGGACCCGCCCATTGCACCCGAACCTTGCTCTTGCCGGCCAGGGTACGCAGATGCGGCATGCGCTCGCCCGCAAAGCGCTGCTGGGTCCACTCACTGCCTTTGCGGTAGAAACAATCTGCAGGTTGACACCCGGTGATCATTACGCCGCTCACTTCTTCCCGCCGCGCGACCCAATCCGCGAACGACGGTGGCAGCATGCCGATGCACGGCAGACTCAGGAAGCGCACCCCCTCGCCCTCCACCGCACGCGCCTGCAACGCTTCATCGCAGCCGAACACGATCGTCACTGGCGTCGTCACCCCGGCCAGCGCCGTTTGTGTGTCGGTGCGCAGCCGATCCAGTGGAAAGTCCGGCATCTCGATGCCGGACACCAACTCCTCGACATTGCGAAAAGGCGTTGCGGATGGACATGAGCCTTCGCAGATTCCGCATGCAGTGCACAGATCGGGATCGACCACGGCCTGGCGCAATCCAGCCTTGTAGCTGTGCGGAATCATGGTGATCGCCTCATAGGGGCAATCCTTGAAACACCAGCTGCAACCGTTGCAGTTGGCAGGATTCACCACTGCCGGCGCGCCGACAGTTCTTGCGCGCCGCGGACCCAACCAAGGCAATGCGATGAGAATCGCAGTGACGCTGCCGAGCAAGCCCCAGACGAAGCCGGGCCCACGACTGTCGAGCAGGGGATAGACGTTGAGATACAGCCAGTCGAGCCGAACCTGCGCGACCGTGAACGCCAGGTCCGCTGGCGGCAGACTCACGGCGGGATACGCGAGGGAGAGCACGACCAGCGCCGTCAAGGTACCAACCATGAGACCACGCGCGGGAGTCGATCGCGCGAGCTTGATGCGTTTGATGTGGATGAACATGCCGAGTAGGAGAAACAGCGGAATCGCGATGTGCAGGAACACCAGCAGCGAGAACAGGCGGTCGCTCAATGACTCGTTGCTGAGGAAATTGCGTGCCAGCGCATCACCGAAGAGCGGCAACCAGCCGAGCCATTCGGAGGTCGCGACCGCGATGTACTGCGCCAGCTCATCCCACACCAGCCAGTACCCGCCAATGCCAGCGGCGAACAGGAGCCACAGCAGCGGCACGCCACTGACCCACGAAAACCACCGTACATTGCGATATCTGCCCAGCACCCATTCGCGCAGCAGGTGCGCAGTCGTCGTGATCACCATCGCGCCGGATGCGTACCGGTGCAGGCTGCGCATGATGCCGCCCGCATACCACTGCACATGGGTAATCCGCTCGACGGACGCATGCGCACCCGTGATGCTGGTGTCGAAAAAGACAAACAAATAGACGCCGGTCACCGTCACGATCCAGAAGAAGAAGAACGACAGCGCCCCGAGTTGATAGAGGGGATTCCACTGCGGACCGAACGCCGCGTTGAATCCCGCCTCCGTGCGGCGCAGGCCGGCCTCGAGTACACCGGACACGGCGGTCTAAGACCCGCTGCCAGTCGCTGCGCGCTGCAGATGCGCTCTGCGGCTGCGCCACTCGCGCATCAAGAGCACGAGAAAGAAGACGCCGGACACGAGTCCGACGACCAGACCAACGGCGATGGAATAGTCGTACTTGTAGCTGTCCGATGCGGGGTCGTAGACCGTGCAGAACAGCAGCACACGCGCAGTGATCTGCTCGAACAACGACTGGTTCGGGTCTTCGCCGAACACCAGCACCTTGAGCGGCTCGATCAGATGCGGAGTGTCGAACTCGATGCCGTAGACCTGGCGAGTCACCACACCCTGGGCATCGATGATCGTGCTCTGGATCAGGTGATCGAAACCGCCGCCGGAAGGAAAGTACTGAAACCCGAGTTCGCCGGTCAGGGACTCGATCGTCGCTGCGTCCGTCGCCAGGAAATCCCACCCATCGATATCGACGTCCTGCTGACGCGCGAAGGTGCGCATGCGATCGGCGGTATCGCGCACCGTATCGAAGCCGATCGTGACCACAGCGAAGCTGTCATCACCGAGCACCTTACGCGCTTTGCGCACGACCTTTGCCAGATGCTGCGTCGTGGTGGGGCAAATGTAGGGGCAACTGGTGAACACGAGGCTCACGACCAGGGGCTTACCGACGTAATCCGAGATCGTCCGCACTGTGCCGTCGGTGGCGTAGAAGCGATGGTCGGAGATGCTGCGACCGATGGCTGCCTGGCTGATCGAAAGCGCCTCGCCGCGCTCGAACTGCGGCGCGGCGGCTGCAAGTGTCGACACCAGTAGTGTTGCGATGAGTATCGATGACCTCACAGCTGCGCATCCAGCACGGCGGTGATCATCAGCGCCGCGAGTTGCAACAGCGAGGCAAAGAAGCAGCGCATCGCATTGGCACGATCCGGTAGTCGGACCAGCAGTCGCGCGCGATGCAGGAAGTACGCACCGCCGGTGATCGCGCCAGCGAGATAGATCGCGCCAAGCCCGAAGAAAGCGGGCAGCAGCGAAACCGCGACCAGGGCAGCGGTGCTCGCAAGTATGGCCTGGGCCGCTGCGGCGTTGCCCCTCACAACCGGCAACATCGGTACACCGGCCGCCGCGTAGTCATCGCGGATGGCGATTGCAAGTGCCCAGAAATGAGGTGGCGTCCAGAGGAACAATACGACGGCCAGTATCAACGAGACCGCGCTCAAGGATGGATCCGCGGCCGCGGCGCCCGCCAGCACCGCGAAACTGCCAGCAGCGCCACCGACGACGATGTTGAGCGGTGTTCGCCGTTTCAGCCACAGCGTGTACACGACACCGTAGAAGAACGCGCCCAGAAAGAGGTGGGCCGCGACCGCGGCATTGAACAGCCAAGCCCCGGCCAGCATCGATGCCAGCAGCAACGCGCCGATCGACCACAGCCAGCCGACACCATCACCAACGGCGCCCGTGACGAACGGCCGCGTCTTCGTGCGTGGCATGCGCGCGTCGAGATCGCGCTCCATGTACTGATTGAACGCACCTGCCGCCGCCGATGC
>JBGSQB010000250.1:0-11581 GCA_041738285.1 Pseudomonadales bacterium
CCGCCGCCCGCCGGCGGCCTTTTTCAGCGCGATCGCGCGGGCTGGCGGCACGTCGCCGCCGTCAACAATGAGTGCCTCGAAATTGGTACGGACGATATCGAAGGTATGCCGATCCGGACACGCGATCTGCCAGATCACCCCGAAGACGTTCAGCTCAATCGTGTGCACCGTGGACTCGTGATCGGACCGCATGGCGCAGTATATCGACGCCGTGCGTCGAGTTGTGGCGTGCGCTGCTGCGCTGCTGACGTCGCGACTACATCTTGCGCGCAAGCTGCGTACAGATTCGAAGACCCACTCTTGACACCATGACCCCAAAGAGCAGCGATGGGTTGCTCGACACGCTGTTGGGGGAGTTGTCCATGGCGCGTACCAAGTTCAGCGAAAGTCGCCGCGATTTCGCGCGGCGCATGGCCTATGCAGCCCCGGTAGTGGCGACGATCGCGGTGGTTCCGCGCGTCGCATCCGCCGGGTCGCTGCCCACGCAACCGTCCAAACCGCTGCCGGAGTTGCAACCGCCCGTCGAGCCGGGCAAGAAGCGGACGCGACGAAAAGTGTCGAAACGCGTCAAACGCAACAAATCCGGTGTTCAGATGCACACGTTCGACGTCGCCGGCACCACGCCACGCAAAGGCAAGGGCCGGGGCAAGGGCAAGAAGGTCAAGGCTCGAGTGAAGCGCAAAGGCAAGCGGAAGACTGGGTAGCTTCAGTCTGGCACCAACGCCGCCTCGACGTGTACGATCCTCGTACTCGGGTTGGGGAGGCAGTCGCATGGCTCGAAAGCGGCCTGGGGCATCGAAACCGCCAGCGGACGAGACGAGTCAACACCTCGAAGAGTTGCGCGAGTCCTTTGCGCAGTGCGATCGCAATGGCGATGGCCGCATTCAATACGCCGAGTTCAAGCAGCTGCTCGAGAACCTCGACGCAGCCACGTCACCTGACGAGAGCTGGATCGGGTTTCAGGAACTCGATACCGACAACGATCAACTCATCGACTTCGACGAATTCGTCAGTTGGTGGTCGGCAGACTGATAGACCATCGCCTTACTCAGCCGAAACACAGCCCGTACAAAGCCGCAGCGCGCGCAGGATTAAAATAGCGATAAGCGTGTCGTCAGGGGCAGCCGGAGGTTGCTCGTAGTCTGAAGGCATTGCCGGGCGATGGTGAACGCGAGCGGGACACGCCACCGTTGATTCGTTGCTTGCTTGAAGGAGAGATATCTCTATGTTTGAAAATGGCTCGCGACGCGGGTTCATCAAAAAGGTGGCGTATACCGCACCCATCATAGCAACCGTTGCTGTGGTACCTGCTGTCGCATCTTCGGGGTCGCCGTGCGATCCCCGGAAGCACTCTCATCATGACTCCAAGACGTCTCACAGATCCCGGAGTTACGGAAAGTTCAAGAAAGTGGCCAAGAGCCACAGTAAGTCCAGGAAGTACGGGAAATCCAAAGGCCATAGCTGAGAGCTGCATGCAGATTCGCGGTGCCAGGGATTGGCACCGCACTTTTCGAATTCAGGCTCGTAGTCGACGCGGATGTCCTCGCCGCGCTGCTCCCTTCTCGATCTTGTTCATGAACGCTTTCAGTGTAGCTCCCGGCTTGGGGCATTGAACTTCAGCGTGACCCCGGGTGGGTGATCACTGGGCTGACGAGGCGAGCCTGGGCAGGGGGGCGAATGCGCGGATGGGAACCGCGACGTCTCCATGGGTCGGAGGCGTCGCGGCTACCGGGGGTTTTAGGGGCAGGCTGCGACCGCGCGATCGTCGACGCCCGTCGGACCGGCAGGATCGGTCACGTCGACGGTCAGCGTTTGCGCTGTCGTAGGCGATGGGTTCGCGAACGTCAGCTCGTACTGATTGGTCACGATCGACGCAATCTGCTCGTAGATCTGCGCCAGGTCGTTGGTCGTCGGCGCAAAGAAGTACAGACCGCCAGTGCCACGCGCGAGGTCGTCCAGCGGCTCCTCGTTGACCGTGCCGAAGCCGACCGCGAACACCGGAACGTTGTTGGTATTGGCCTTGTCGATCAGCCCCGCCAGGGAGATCGTGGAGCCATCGTCGAACCCGTCAGTCAGTAAGACCACGGCGAGTTTGGGGTTGGTTTCGAGCGTGACTTCATCGATGGCGAAGCTGACGGCGTCCCACAGACGGGTCGGTGTTTCGGCGCCGGAAAACGCGCTGTCGAGCGCGGCTTTGAGCGCAGTCTTCCCGGGCGCATCGGTCTGCAGGAAGTCCTGGGCGTTGCCATCGATTGCGGCTGCGAACTTGTAGATGCCCGCCGAGTCGGTGTTCTGCAAGAGGTCGATGAAGTCCTTTGACTGCTGGGTGATGGCGTCGCGAGACGAAACCAGGCTTCGACTCCAGTCGAGCGCCAGCGCAATCGAAACGGGCTCCAGATCCTGGATGCCCACGAAGGTGAACGAAGTGACGGGCGTGCCATTGAGGCTCGGCGCGAACGCCGTTTCCGTGAGGTACGTAATGGGGTTATTCATTGCGTCGGAAACCGATACGCGGGTCGTGATCGTCGTCGGATTGACGCAGGTACCTTCGACGCTGCTGATCTCAACGCTCAATCCGTTGCCTTTGCCGGCGAGGGTGACGTTCGACGAGCTCGTGTTCGCGGCATTCGAGTTGATCGCAAAACTGCTGTTGAACTGGCCCTCGAGCGAAGGCGCGAACTGCACGGTCAAATCGCAAGACTGGCCGGCGGCGATGGTCGCGCAACCCGGCGGGACCACGAATCCAGTCCCCGGACTGGTGAGTGTCGTCCGCAGTTCAGCGGTGCCCGTATTCGAAATTCGCAGGTTTCGGTCGGCGCTCGTGCCGACGACCTGGGGTCCAAAATCAATCGCCGAGCGGCTCAGAGAAATGTTCGCAACTGGAGTTGGGGTGGTGGTGCCGCCGCCACTGCCGCCGCCGCCTCCACAACCGCCAGCGATGGTTGCGCTTGCGATGACCGCGAGGAGGTATCCGCGGGTGACTGATCGAATTGGCTTCACTTGCACACAATGCTCCTTGAGCTGAGTGACTACATTTCAGGGCGGCCAGTGTGGCGGCCAAAGTCGCCGATTCGTAGGCCGGTTTTGTAAAGCAGGTAACAGATTGTTTGCGACGTAACGCCCGCTCGATGCGGCCCGATGTAGTTGCTACTTGTAACTCAGCCGCTGCATCCCATCACAAGTCTGCACACACGCATGCGCTCTGCTGTGAAAAACTATGAAAGTTCACTCACCCGCCGGGCGAGTCACACATCGGAGTAACCAGGTTTGGAGACTGCACTGGCGCTGTTCACTGCTGGCATCGCGAGTTTGGCGATCGTGCCACTCATGATGCGCCTTGCGCCGCGGCTCGGCATGATCGATCACCCCGAGTCCCGCAAAGTGCATGCCGTTCCCATTCCGCGGGTCGGCGGTTGGGGCATTGCTGCGGGTGCAGTGGCCGCCATTCTGGCCTGGGCACCGATCGATACCCTCGTGCTGAGCTACTTGTGGGGCGTCGTGGTGCTGTTCATCTTCGGCGCGCTGGACGACCGCCGCGAAATGGGTCACTACCCGAAGTTCGTGGGACAACTGATTGCGGTGCTGCCACTGGTACTCGTGGCGGACTGCTACGTCACCGACTTTCCATTCATCGATGCCGGTGTGGTCCCACCCTCGATTGCGATGGGCTTCACCGTATTTGCGCTGATGGGTATGACGAACGCGATCAACCATTCGGACGGATTGGACGGTCTGGCCGGCGGTGAAGCGATATTGAGCCTGGTTGCGATCGGCTTTTTGGCGTACCTGGCGGACGGATCCGTGGCGGTCCTGATCGCCGTCGCTGTGACCGGCGCGGTCCTCGGCTTCCTGCGCTACAACACGCATCCTGCTGTCGTCTTCATGGGTGACAGCGGCAGCCAGGTCATCGGGTTTTCGCTCGGTGTACTGGCGATCATGCTGACGCAGCAGGTGGACACGTCATTGAGCCCGATGGTTGCGGTGCTGTTCCTCGGCCTGCCGATCGCTGACATCATTTTCGTGTTCTACAGCCGCATCCGTGAAGGTCGAAGCTGGTTTCTTGCCACCAAGAACCACGTCCACCACCGGTTGCTGGAGCGACACTTCCTGCACGCGGAGGCGGTGGTACTGATCTATGCCGTGCAGATCGGATTCGTGGCGTGTGGTCTGCTGTTTCGCCACGAGAGCGATTGGCTGCTGGCAGGCATCTATCTGAGCGGTTGCGCTGTCGTGTTCGGCGGGCTGCACTTGGCTGAGAAGTTCGACTGGTACGTGCCGCGGCAGCGCGAAGAGCGTGGCGCGTGGCGGTGGTTGGGCCGCGGTAAGCGCAAGAACTTCGTCCTGGTCGCGTTGCCGCGACGTGTGGTGGAGATCGCGGTGCCCGCCTATCTCGTCGTCGCATCCCTGGCAGTACCCGATGTTTCACAGTCGCAGGCGCGTGCGGCGATTGGTTTGGCGTCGGTGCTTGGCGCTGCGCTGATCGCAATCGAGAACTCTCGCTCTGTGGTGCGCCGCACGCTGCTCTTCTGCGCAGCCGCCTTGGTGATCTATGTGAATCTGGGACCTTCCCAGGAACTCCCCGCTTGGATCGGCATGATCGAACATGTGTTCTTTGGACTCCTCGCTGGCACCGTGCTGGTCGCCATTCGCTACAGTCCGGGCCGCAGAGGCGCGATGGAGTTCCACACCACTTCGATGGACTACCTCATCATCCTCGTGCTGCTGGTGGCGTTCCTGGCGACTGGTCCAATCATCGATGCATCGATCGCCTCGCTGGGCGCACTGTTCGTGATGCTGTATGCGATCGAGCTGATCATCTCCGAGCGGCGCGAACGCAGGCACGCGATGAACGTCGGCGCGATTGTGGCACTACTCATCCTCGCGGCCAGGGGATTCCTCTAGGAAAGCTCTGAACGACTTCGCTGCGGGCTCAGCTGTCGCCGAGTTTTTCGCCGCCTTTGACGATCGACAGCTTTGCATGATCCTGCAGCACGCGGATGTCAGCGATCGGATCACCCGCGACGATCACGAGATCGGCAATGCTGCCCGGTGCAAGCGTGCCGATGCGCCCGGATGGATCCATGGCAAGGCCCCCATTGCGCGTCGCGCAGATCAGCGCCTGTGCCGGTGACATGCCGAACAGTTCGACGAAGTACTCGAGATCTTTCGCGTAGGTGCCGTGTGGCGCGATGCTGATGCCGTAGTCGCCGCCCACGACGAGACGCACGCCGGCCGCACGCAGCTTGGCGACACTCGCAATGGTTGCGTCGATTTCAGCCGGATACCCTTGCGCGCGTACCGTCTCCTTGCTGACGCCGAGGCGCTCGCATTGGGCGACGTACTGCACTTCCCATGCGATGGCAGGGCCGACGGACACGCGATCCCGATGCTGCGCCAGGAGGTCCACTGCTTCGTCGTCGAGGTAGTTGGCATGGCCGATGAAGTCCACACCCGCGCGCACGGCTTGTTTTACCGCGGCTGCGGAGCGCGCATGACAGGCAACCCGCAGACCGCGCCGATGTGCCTCATCCACCACCGCGATCACTTCCTCGTCGCAGAAGGAGAGCTCGCCCGGTGGATTGATCGGATTGATGGCCTCGCCATCGATGAAGATCTTCACCACGTCGACACGGGCTTTGCGCTGTTCGCGCACCGCTTTGCGCAGCTGCCATGGACCATCTGCGATCTGACTCAAAGCCCCGCCGGAGTCGACGTTGCTGGCGGTGGCGCCGAGGTCGCGTCCCGCAGCCAGGAGCCGTGGCCCGCTGATGCGACCGGCGTTGATGGCATCGCGCAACGCAACGTCGATTGCATAGGTGGAGCCAAAGCTGATGGCCGATGTGAACCCGGATCGCAGCATCAGTGCCGCGTTTCCCACGGCCGTGATGGTCGCCTGCTCGACCGGGGTTGCCCCGATTGCAAAGGGAGAAGCGTCGGCAAACGATAGATGCGCATGGGTTTCCGTCATGCCGGGCATGATGAACCGACCATCGACGTCGATGGTGTTGGTGCCGGCCGGTGTGCTCGGCAGACCGCGCGCAGGGCCGGCATAGCGGATGGCGTCATCCACGATCCACACTGCGCCGCGCTCGATGACCAACTCGTCAACGGCGGTGAATACCTTCGCGTTGGTGTAGACCAGACTGCGACTCAAGGTTGTCTCCTCACGCGTGAGTTGCTCGGTATCAGTCGACGAAGAATGCTTCCTTCTTCTCGCCGCTCGGTCCGTACACGGGCTCACCCCGCTCGACCAGATAGGCCTGATTGATGCTTTGCTTGATGTTCGCGCTGGACAGCAATTCGACCATCCGGGCGTAGTTCTTGTGCTTGAAATGCGCCGCGAGACTGGCGCTGTCGTCCCACAGTTCGTACACCTGAATGCGGGTCGGCACCGATGGATCCGGCGCGAAACAGTAGTCGCGGCAACCGGGCTCTTCCTTGCGGGTCGCCAGTTGCACATCGGTCGTGAGTGCGACGGCGCGGTCCCGATCGGCACGGTTGTCGAACTCCAGTGCGGCGACGACGATGATCATGCTTTCTCTCCCTGGTTGTATGCGTTCAGGCGACCGTATCCCGTGTCCACCTGCGATGCGAAGGCCCGGCACGTCCGCGCAACTCACCCGCGTGCTCCGGATACACCGATGCCGTGTAGAGATCGCCGTGGGCGTCCATCGCCAGCTGGTGAATGTAGATGGCGATGCCATCGACGCGCCGCAGAACCTCTCCGGAATCCTCATCGAGGATCGCGAGATTGCTCATCCTGTCGCTTGCGTAGATGCGGTTGCCGTAGGTCACGATGCTCAGTGGCGTGATGTGAGTCCACTCATCGATGTAGTTGCCGTCGGCGTCGAGCCGTTGAATGCGATGTTGGCAACCGGGCGTTGGCTTCGTGCGGTGCTGCGCGATCTGTCCCGGTACAGTCATGTAGTCGTGAAAGTTGCCGCCACACAGGTCTGCGACGAGCAGGCGTCCCTTGGAGTCCTGAGCGAGCGCATGCGGGGTGTTGAATTGCAGCGGCCCGCGACCCCATGTGCCCACGGACTTGATGAACTCACCTTCCGGTGAGAACCACACCAGTCGCGAGTTCCAGTAACCGTCTGCAACCACGATGTTGCCGTTGCCCTGCACCACGACTGCTGTTGGCCCGTTGAAGTGCGTCGCGTCGCAACCCCATTTCGCGAACGTGCCAAGGGTGAGCAGCAGTTCGCCGCTTTCGTGGTACTTCTTCACTGTATGGCCGTCCCGGTCCGTGGTCCAGAACGAACCGTCCTGCTCGATGTAGAGCGTGTGCGCGCCAAGCGCGAATCCCGGCGCATCCGAAGGTCCCCACTTGCCGAGGTACTCGCCGCTGCGACTGAACATGGAGATGCTGCTCTTGCCCATCTTGTCTTTCAGGGCGAGGGGGTGGGCGGCCCAGTGCTCGATATCGCGCGTGAAAAGATAAATCACGCCCTCGCGATCGACGGCGACGCCGGACCCCATCTCGAAGTGCATGTCTGCGGGATAGCGCGGCCAATCCGCAACCAGCCGATAGCCGCTGCGCGGATCGCTGTTCGCGGTTTCGTTGTCGACGTCGTGATTTCCACACATCCGATGATGCTGACAGAAGTCGCGGTGGAAGTGGAAGCCGTGTGCGTGACGGTGGGTACCCGCCTACCGGCTTGTGTTCACTGATCCGACCCGTCCACCTGATTGGGCTCACCCGGCTTGCCGACACCTCTGAATGCCGCGGGGTCGAGGCTGTGCTTCTTCAGCAGTTGATAGAACTCGGATCGATTGGGTTCCGCCAAACGGGCTGCCTGGGCGACGTTACCGTCGGTTGCCTGCAGGATATTGGTCAGATACTGGTATTCGAATTGCTCGCGTGCGACCGCGAACGGCATGAGCCCGGGGCTCTTGCCGTGCAGGGCGCGCTCGACGAGGCTCTCCGGGATCAACGCTGAGCGGCTCAGTACCACACACTGCTGAATCACGTTCGCCAACTGTCGGACGTTGCCTGGCCAGGGCGCGGCGATCAATCGCTCCATCGCCGGTGTCGCAAACGCCGCAGCCGGGCCGTCGGCACCGAACTGCTTCAGGAAGTGGTTCGCGAGCAGCGGGATGTCCTCGCGGCGCTCCGAGAGCGCGGGCAACCGCAGCGTGACGACGTTTACGCGATAGTAGAGGTCTTCGCGGAATTCTCCCTGCTTCACCGCTTCCGCGAGATCCCGATGGGTCGCTGCAACCAGGCGCACATCGACCTCAACCGCAGCATCCGAACCGACCGGCCGGATTGCGCGCTCTTGCAGCGCGCGCAGCAGTTTTGCCTGAAACGCCAGCGGCATGTCGCCAATCTCGTCCAGGAACAGCGTGCCTCCGTGGGCGCGCTTGAACAGACCTGACCGGTCGCGCTGCGCGCCCGTGAATGAGCCCTTGGCATGGCCGAACATCTCGCTTTCGAACAGCGCTTCGGGGATGGCGGTGCAGTTCACCGCGACGAACTCGCCGCCCGATCGCTTACTTGCCTGATGAATGGCGCGTGCCAACAGTTCCTTGCCGGTTCCGCTCGCGCTTTCGATCACGATGTTGACGTCACTCGCCGCTGCAAGTCTGGCTTGATCGAACAGCGCGTGCATGAGTGGACTGCGGGTGACGATCTCGGCATGCCAATCGGCCTGGTCGGATACATCGGTGCGGTCATCGGTGTGATCCGCGCCAGCCACCGTCAATGCATCTCTGATGCAACCGATCAGCTCCTGACTGTCGATCGGTTTGGTCAGGAACGCGAATGCACCGCCCTTGGTTGCTGCGACCGCATCGGGAATGGTGCCGTGGGCGGTGAGCAGAATGACCGGCAGCACGGGAAAGCGTGACTCGATCTCCTTGAGCAGGCCGAGACCATCCATGTCGTCCATCTTGAGGTCTGTGACGACGACCTGCGGGCGGCCGCGGGCAAGCAGCGCCAGTGCCGCGCGGCTCGAGCCGGCCGTCTGCACCGAGAATCCCGCACTCGACAATCGAATGCTCAGGAGTTGCAGCAGATCGTCATCGTCATCGACGACGAGCACCGTGCTCACGGACCGCTCTCAGTGCCGTCGTCGCGGCCGGTTGCGAGATCTGCTTCGATCGCCTTGAGCGCTTCGAGCTGGGACTGCAGTAGTCGAATTCGTTCATGCGCGGCCTGCAACTCGATGACGAGATCGATCTCGTGGCTCGCAAGCGCCCGCAGTGGTGCATAGCGACCGTTGCCAGCCATCTCCTCCAGCAGCGCTCGGCTGCGGGTGAGATCCTGCGTTGCGACACTGGGGCGGCTCAGGACATAGCTCAGTCTCAGGCGCGCATCGTCTCTCGGCTTCGAGTTGTAGTCGCGCAGTACGTCCTCACGCACTTCGATGAGCTCGGACGGACTGGCTGCATCGACTGTTGCGGTGAACTTTGCCCACTCTGCCACCGGCGACGTGGTGGCGGCGCATCCCGTGAGGAGCCCGCTGGCAACGGCGACGTTAGCAATCATCGCGCTTGTCCTGCATCGTGAATCGAAAGTGCGCACCGACAGAGGACTCCATCAGCCTGATCTCGCCATCATGCTGTCTGGCATATTCTCGAGCAATCGCCAATCCCATGCCGGTGCCCGGCACCAATGAGTTCTCGGGCCGCGGGCCGCGGAAAAACCACTCGAAGACACGCGGTCGGTCCTGCGGCCGAACGCCGGGACCGGAGTCGCGGATGTCGAGGACAACGGCGTCAGCGCGTCGTTGCAGGTCGACTTGAATGTAGCCATCGGAGCCTGCGTACTTGACCGCATTCGACAGCAGGTTATCGACCACGATGCGAATCTGTTTGGGGTTTGCCGATACGGTGACAGGGTCAATGGAGCCCGTAACCGTCACATGGCGAGCCGCAAGCGTACTTGCGTGCTCGTCAATCGCCCGTCGCAGGATGAGGTCCAAGCTGACGGGTTCCTTCTCCACAGGCCTGTCGATTTGCGTATTCGCGTTGTAGCCGAGGAGCTCTTCGATCAGGCGTTGTAATCGTATGCTGTTCTCTTTGACGATCGATACGACGGCGCGTCGTTGCGTCGCCTCCGTTGGCACGTCGGCAGCGAGCAGTTCGGCACCCTCGCGAATGTTCGTCAGCGGAGTCTTCAGTTCGTGGGATACGTTGCGCAGGAACGAAGCCTGCAGACTCTCGAGTTCAACGAGTCGCAAGCGCAGCCAGTCCAGACGCTCGCCCAGATCCTGCAGGTCGCGAGTTCCGGAGACCTGAAGCGGTTCGTCGCGGGCACCGTCACCCAGCGATCGGATGCCTCTGTCGAGCTGACGCAGGGGGCGCAGAATGAGCGTGACGAAGAGACCGGCCAGACCAATGGAGAATGGGATCACCAACGCCGCCTGGAACATCAGGAGCCGTTGCAGGTTGGCGGCACGTTCAGGCATTTCGCGAGCCATCGCCTCGGCGATACTGTCGTACTCGTCCACGATCTCGGCTGCGTTGCGCCGCAGTGACGCAAACACGTCTCCCAACTCCGCCACGGTTGCGCCGTTGCGTACGTTGCCAACGACCGCATGACTGACTTCCTCGGCAGACTTCGCGCGCACGATGTGACGCTGTATGCCCGCGTCGCTGCTCGCTGCGGTCAGCTGGTCGAACAGTTGGAGCAGTTCGTCGCGATGTGTCGAGTACAGTTCTTTGTACGACTCATCCATGAGCGCTTGGTACTGTCGTGCATTGCGCTCCATCAACGTCACGCGATCGGCGATGGCGCGACTGTTGCTCGTGTTCTGCTGCACTGCGACGAGGGCGTGGCGACTGTCGCGCGCCAGTTGATCGAGTTGAAGGATCGCAGTGACGATGGCGCCTACCAGCGGCAGCGCGACGACCACAAAACTGACCAGCAGGAATCGTAGCAGCGAAGGCGACCACAACCGTTTCATGTCTGCGCTGGCGTCCTGATCGTCGTTGCTCCGGCGTTCGGCTCGCAATATACCCACGCGACCGCGAGGTCAATAGCACCGCGCCGCGAGCGTGCAGTTGCGAGCGCGCAATCTGGTTCAGCATCCGCAGCGCCCACGTCATCCGCAGCGCTGGTTCATAGGCGCATCCGCGCCGTCGCTGCGGGCCGCTATCTGAGCGAGCTTCCAGAGGTTGGCGCGCGCCTGTTCGGATCGACCCGCTTCGATAGCTGCGCGCGACGACTGCAACAGGAATCCTTCGGCCTTGGCGAGCATGTCGCGCGCGATGTCACTATCCGGATCCAGTGCGATGGCGGTTTGCAAATGCGCGATCGCATTGTTGTCACAAGGATCAACGACGTCGCCTGCCTGCAGGAGTGCGTCGGCGTCGAGCAAGAGTCGAGCGAGCCTGAACTGGGTCTTGCTGTCGGCGCTGGCGATGCCAGGCACGGTCGCTTCGTCCTGCAACGTTGCGAATAGCGCCGCCGCGGCGTCGAAACGATGATGCCGCATCAACTCGAACACCTGATCGAGCTGCTGGTCGGGTGGAGCGCCAGTGCTGGTCGGCGCAGGTGACGTCAACGACTCATTCGTGGGTAACGTTGCGCTGGCAGATGCCGTCAAGGGCGCTGCGAGCCGCGAGTCGGCGG
>JBGSQB010000233.1:0-5615 GCA_041738285.1 Pseudomonadales bacterium
GGGTGCTGCACCGCGGCGGCGAGCCGCCGGTTCGGTTGGTCGACGACTACGAAACCATCTATACCCTCGAAAAAACCATCACCATCGAGACCCAGCGGCTGCGCGGGGATCTGTTCTTCATTCATGGGGCCGCGGTCGAACTGCACGGTAGCGCCGCACTATTCATCGCCCCCTCGGGCCACGGCAAGTCGACCACGACCTGGGCGCTGATCAACCGTGGGTTCAGCTACATGAGCGACGAGCTCGCGCCCATCGAACTCGCCTCGCTCACGGTGGCGCCGTATCCGCACGCCCTGTGTCTGAAGGCCGAACCGCCTGCACCATTCCTGCTGCCGCCTGCGACCATCAGGACGCGCAGCACGCTGCACGTACCCACCGCCGATATTCCCAGGCTGCAACGCGATCCCGTGCCTGTCCGGGCCATTTTTTTCACGCAGTTCGAGCCCGCTTCGGTGCCTGCAGTGGTGCCCCTCGGAGCCGGTGAGGCAGCCGCCCTGCTCTATCGAAACGGTCTCAATCAGCTCGCCCATGAACGCTCCGGGCTCAAAGCCGCCGCCCAAATCGCGCAAGGGGCGCAGTGCTTCCGGCTCACAACGAACGACCTCGAAGCGACTTGCGCGCTCGTGCACGCAACCGTCACGTCGATCGCCGGATAGGGCACATCCCCAAGACGTTCCCATTACGTATCCGCGGCAATTCGGCGACGGGAATCCTCTACCCTCACGCTTCCAAGAATACAAACTGCGGGGGAAACCAAATGTCAGACGACGACGGCTTCAAAGCGCTTTGGGACACCATCGAGCGCTGCGGGCGCGATCAGCGCGAGTTCCAGATCTCGAGGAGCCAATCAAATCCGCCGTGGGTGACGGTCACGGGCCCGAACCAGACGCGCACCTACCCGCTGGGCCGCGAGGCGCCAGTATTGCTGTCCGCTGAGTTTCGCCACGGAATCTTCGACTAAGGGCGGGCGACTCCGCCTGGCACCATACCGATCACCACAGGAGAGTTCATGAGTACATCCTCACGACGCGGTTTCATGGAACGCGTGGCTTACACCGCCCCGATGGTGGCGACGCTCACCGTGTTGCCAAGCATTGCGTCCGCGGGCTCTGCCGCCGCCAAAACCAAGTGCAACAACGGCGTCGGCAACGGCGCCGATTGCCTGCCACCCGGTTTGCAGAAGAATGGCAAGACGTTTCTCGACAATGACGACAACGGCGGCGTACCAGGCAGCCCCCAGAATCAGGGCGGCCACAACAAATCGTCCGAGACCAAGAAGAAATCGAAGTAAGGTTTACGTGGCGCGGCGCCAGCCGCGCCACATCTTCCCAGCCCTCAGCCTCCCAGCGCATAGTCAGCAGAACGCTGACCTGGCCTTTAGAACACCAGCCGCACGCCCACCAGCACCAGCACCACACCGATCAAGCTGCGCAGCAGCCCATCGGATGCGCGGGTCGCCATCCAACTGCCGATCACAATGCCGGGGATGGAGCCCATCAGCAGCAGCCCCAGCAGATTGAAGTCGACATTGCCGAGCGTGAGATGGCCCATACCGGCCACGAGCGCAAGCGGAATGGCGTGGGCAATATCGGTCGCTACCAAGCGCACGGGGGTCAGCCGATAGGGATACAGATAGGTGAGCACCGCCGCGCCAAGCGCCCCGGCACCGATCGACGTGAGCGTGACCAGTGCACCGATCACCGCGCCGGCGATGATCGTCAACGCAGGTTGCGCGCTGCGGAACTGACTCGGCTTGTTGGTGCGCTTCTGGGCGCCGATACGATGCAAGACCGCCCGCGCGAGTTGCGCGATACCCGTCACGACCAGCGCCGATGCGAGCACGATCACGATCAACTCGTCCTCGAGTCGACCGATCCAGTCGAATCGCAGCACGAGTAGCGTGAGCAGCGATGCCGGAATGCTGCCGTACAGCAGGCGCCGCATCACCAGCCAATCGATGGTGTTCTTGAAACTGTGTCCGACCACGGCCACCGACTTGGTGATGGCCGCGAACAGCAGGTCGGTGCCCACCGCGGTCTGCGGCGCCACTGCGAACACCAGCAGCAGGATCGGCGTCATCAATGCGCCGCCGCCGACACCGGTCAGGCCCACGACGACGCCGACCAGGAATCCCGATAGGGACAGCGCGTACTCGGTCACAGATACTCCCGGACTCAGCTACCGCGGCAAACGCGAGCAGCGATCACCCAGTGTTGTGCGCCGCAATCAATGGCGCTTTCAGAGTTCAGGCAAACGCGCCGGACAAGGCGCGTTCCGCAGGGAATGTCGAGCACATTGCCAAGGGACGCAACGCAGTCGGGCACGTTTGCCTGAGCTCCCGGAGGGCGTGCCTTGGCGGGGGGATCGCTGCGTTGTACGCCGTGCGATAGCCCCGCCACGTCACGCTGAATGTGCAATTGATTGCGGCGCACTACACTAGCAAGCCGCGTCGGGTCAACTCGTTCAGTATCGACTCGACCGCCTCTTCCGCCGACAACGTCGTGGTGTCGACCCGGAATTCAGGATGCTCCGGTGCCTCGTACGGCGAGTCGATGCCGGTGAAGTTCGATATCTCACCACGACGCGCCTTGCGATACAGACCCTTCGGATCACGCGATTCGGCGACCGCCAGCGGCGTGTCCATGAACACTTCGATGAACTCGCCGTCTTCCATCAGGTCGCGCGCCATCCTGCGTTCACTGCGGAACGGAGAGATGAACGACACCAACGTGATCAGACCGGCATCGACCATGAGCTTGGCGACCTCGGCAACGCGCCGGATGTTCTCCACACGATCCGAATCCTTGAAGCCGAGGTCCTTGTTGAGACCGTGGCGGACGTTGTCGCCATCGAGCAGATAGGAGTGGCGGCCCATCGCAAACAGCCGCTTCTCGAGCAGATTGGCGACGGTCGACTTGCCGGAACCGGACAGCCCGGTGAACCACAACACGCAGGGCTTCTGATTCTTCTGCGCGGCATGTGCGCGCTTGTTGACATCGATTGCCTGCCAGTGAACGTTCTGCGAACGACGCAAGGCAAAGTGGATCAGCCCCGCCCCGACCGTGTTGTTGGTCAACCGATCGATGAGAATGAATCCGCCCATGTGCGGGTTGACGTCATACGGATCGAACGCGATCGCGCGATCGAGCTCGATGCCACAGACACCGATTTCGTTGAGTTCGAGATGGTTGGCTGCGATTTCTTCGAGTGTGTTGACGTTGACCTTGTATTTGATCGGCGAAATCGTCGCCGTCACCGTGCGCGCGCCGATCTTGAGCAGATATGAGCGCCCGCGCATCATCGGCTGCTCGTGCATCCAGACGATGGTGCCTTCGAACTGATCGGCGACCTCGGCGGGTGCGTCTGCCGCGCAGATCACATCGCCACGGGAAATGTCGACTTCGTCGGTGAGCGTCAGAGTGACCGACTGGCCGGCAACGGCGACGTCATCACCATCGCAGGAGACGATATCGGCAATGTGGGTCGTTCGACCCGACGGCAACACGCGCACGAGATCGCCGCGCTGTACGGCGCCGGAAACGATCAGCCCCGCATAGCCTCGAAAGTCCGAGTTCGGGCGATTGACCCACTGCACCGCCATGCGAAAGCTCGCGCCGGCAAGACGATCGATGTCCACATCGATGGAATCCAGATACTGCATGAGCGTCGGGCCGTGGTACCACGGCATCTGCTCGCTCGCGGTGGTGACGTTGTCACCCTTGAGAGCCGACAGCGGAATGCAGGTGATTTCCTCGATGCCGAGGCGCGCCGCGAAATTTCGATAGTCTTGCTCGAGCTTTTCGAACTGGGCCTGTGAATAGTTGACGAGATCCATCTTGTTGACCGCCAGCACCACGTGACGAATGCCGATCAGCGAGACGAGATAAGAGTGACGTCGCGTTTGGGTGAGAATGCCCTTGCGCGCGTCGAGCAGAATGATCGCGGCATCCGCGGTCGAGGCGCCGGTGACCATGTTGCGCGTGTATTGCTCGTGCCCCGGCGTATCGGCCACGATGAATTTGCGCGTCGGCGACGAGAAGTAGCGATAGGCAACGTCGATGGTGATGCCTTGTTCGCGCTCCGCGGTGAGCCCGTCGAGCAACAGCGCAAAGTCGAGATCGTCACCTTGGGTGCCTGACTTCCTGGAGTCCACCGCCAACGTGTCGATCTGGTCTTCGAACAGCGAGCCGGACGCATACAGCAGTCGGCCGATGAGTGTGCTCTTGCCGTCGTCGACGCTGCCGCATGTCAGAAAGCGCAACAGTCCCTTTTGCTGCACGGCATCGGGCTGCGGCTCCGCCACAACCGCGGGCTGCTTCATCGCTGTGCTCATCAGAAGTATCCCTCTTGTTTTTTCTTTTCCATCGAGCCGGCTGAGTCGGTGTCGATGACGCGCCCTTGACGTTCGGAGGTGCGCGACGCCAGCGTTTCCTCGATCACGAGATCCAGCGTGTCGGCATCCGATTCCACGGCGGCCGTGAGCGGGTAGCATCCCAGCGTTCGGAAACGCACTTTCAGCATCTGCGGTTGTTCGCCTGGCGCGAGCGGCATGCGGTCATCGTCCACCATGATCAGCACGCCGTCACGGCGCACCACCGGCCGCGGTTT
Source organism: Pseudomonadales bacterium (assembly GCA_041738285.1). Lineage (GTDB taxonomy): Bacteria > Pseudomonadota > Gammaproteobacteria > Pseudomonadales > Azotimanducaceae > SZUA-521. The sequence continues at coordinate 4,609 of JBGSQB010000233.1, forward strand.
GGCGAGGTACAGCGACACGATCGGGATGCGTTCCTGCTGTATGTATTGCCACACATCGCGCTCGGTCCAGTTCGACAGCGGAAACACGCGAATCGATTCGCCCTTGCTCTTGCGCGTGTTGTACAGCTGCCACAGCTCCGGTCGCTGGTTCTTGGGATCCCAGCGGTGTTGTGTGCTCCTGAAGGAAAATACCCGTTCCTTGGCGCGCGACTTCTCTTCGTCTCGCCGTGCGCCCCCGAACGCGGCATCGAACTTGTAATGATCCAACGCCTGCTTGAGGCCCTGGGTCTTCATGATATCGGTGTGCATCGCCGACCCGTGGGTGAACGGGCTGATGTCCATCGCCAGCCCGTCCGGGTTCTGATGCACGATCAGGTCCATGCCCAGGCGCTTGGCGGTCGCATCGCGAAAAGCGTACATCTCGCGGAACTTCCACGTGGTGTCGACGTGAAGCAGCGGAAATGGTGGCGGCGAGGGGTCAAATGCCTTCATGGCCAAGTGCAGCATGACCGAGCTGTCCTTGCCCACCGAGTACATCATGACGGGATTGTCGGCCTCGGCGACGACCTCGCGCATGATGTGAATGCTCTCGGATTCCAGACGCTCGAGATGGGTCAGTGACTTGTGGCGTTTCGCGTGCATTCCGAGCCCTCGTGTGGAGGCGCCAATGTACAGATGAAGGCGACCGCGTGATGGACCGGATTGCGTGCCGATTGTGAGTGATATGCGAATGACCCCGCCGAGCGACCCGCTCCGGGGCGAGTTACCAGCTCCGGGGCTAGTTACCAGCTCCGGGGCTAGTTTCCCGGGGCGAGTACGGCGTTGAGGGTGTTCAGGACCAGTCGGTCCGGTCGCAGGAAGTCGCGGTAGTAGGTGAGGTTTGCGGCCTGCATGCGGGCGCGGCGCGCGTCATCCGAGAGGAGCAGGTCGACGCCGGCGACGCACGCATCGCTCGTGGCGAACGGCAGGTAGTGGACCCCTTCGGCGAAATCGCCCGGCAGGCGGTG
>JBGSQB010000012.1:0-14502 GCA_041738285.1 Pseudomonadales bacterium
GGGCTTGCCCGCGAATGAATCCAAGCGCTCATTCGCGGGCAAGCCCGCTCCCACAGAGTAGCCAGTGACTTTTAAGACACCGATTCAGCCCACCACAAACAAGCAATTCCGGGGCTATCGTAAAAGAGGTTTACAGGTGGCTTCGCACCTGGCAAAACCGGTTAAGCTATTGCCACGAGCGCTTGGGTCCACAAGCGCGCGACGAAGTCTGGAAATCACTGGGAGACCCCATGCGACGGATTTGCTCGAACATAATGTTGATCGGCGTACTTGCGCTCGCAGGATGCACGCAGGCGTTCGTGTCCACCTGGAAGGCACCCGACGTGCAACCATTTCAATTCAGGGGCGAGAAGGTCGCGGCGGTCGTGATGATGCGCAACGAAGCTTCGCGCCGCTCGGCGGAAGAGACACTTGCGGCCGAAATCTCGGCCCGTGGTGCCCAAGGCATACCGATGTACCAGATCTTGCCCCAAGGCTCACCGCAAACCGAAGCCGCAGCGCGTGCCGCGCTCGAGAAGGGCGGGTTCGTTGGCGCCATCGTGATCCGACCTATCGCGGTCGACAAGGAGATCGTCTCGACGCCGGCGACGTATTCCGGCCCCAGGTATGGCGGGTACTGGGGAGGCTACTATGGTCACGGATGGGGCGCATCCTACGGTACGGTGACGGGCGGTGAGATCCGTACGAACACGATCGTGTCGATCGAAACATTGATCTATTCACTGCGCCAGAACGAGCTCGTCTGGGCGGGTCAGAGCCAGACGACGAATCCGCGCGACGTCGACAAGGTCGTGCGGAAGATCGCCGCGGATGTCGCCAACGTGCTGCAACAAGAAGGGCTGATGTCCGCGACGCCGTAGCGACCTCGCTGATACGCCAACCGCCTCACGCGGAAGCGGATTTGATCAGCGCCGCACAGGCCGCAATGTTGTCCAGATGCGATTGCTTCATGTCCAGGAGCATGGTGCGGGTCTGGTCATCGCGTGCCAGCGGCAAGGCTTCATCGATTTTGCGCGCCACCCACGCTTGACCCTTGTTGACGAAATTCAACCGCGCAGTCAACCCTTCGATCGCGAGCGTCTTTTCGACGAAGTCACCCGTTGCGCGCGACGCCTCGCCGTTCAGGCGTCGAATCGTCTGAAAGAGCACGGCTGCATTGTCGCCTTCGTCCTTCTGAACGCGCTTCAACAATGTCGCAATCGGTGAATCAGACGCCAGCCCATCGCCCAGAATTGCGAGTACCTTCGCGCCGGCGCGTTCTGCTTCCAGCAACGCGTTCAATCGTTCGACGAGTTCGACCGACACGGATGCGCCAGTGACGCAAACGCCGGCATATTCGGGGAATTCTTCCGCATAGCACACGGGCGATGCGTAGTCACGCCTTGGTGCTTCGGGTTTGTCGCCAGATTTTCTATCCATGCTGTTCTCCTGTCACGATTGGACGCGGCGCTTACCGCTCACACCGCCGTGTACCGCTGCGCAAGTCGCGGCGCCCGCGCGGAGAATGCCGCCAACTACGCTCCGCACAGGGCGTCGAGCAGATCGCACCGCTCGACGCCCGGGCCACGCCGTTCGAAATCATCGGCTCCAACCCATTGCTGGCGCCACAGGGACTGGCGTCCGACAACCATGCGAATTCCAAGCGACCGCGGGCACGATATTTTTTCAGAAGCCGGCAGTTGTGCCAACCCCGCCGCGCGGCGCTACACTACTCGGCTGCGACGGACGCCTGGACGAGAAGCGGGACGACTCCCGTGCAGATCGCTTTCATGTCGTCGGAGAACTGCACGCATGCGCGGGGCAGAAGTAGGTCAATCGAAACGCGGCCTAAGCAGGTCAACCAAGAAATCGTTGCATGGGTAAACGTGCCAACTTCTCGCAGCGGAAGCGCGACTGGGGGTTGGGGCGCGCCCTGTATTGGGAGTTGATGAATGCCGTCGCGCAGTTGGGCGTGCACCTTCACTACGTCAACATCGATGGCCACTTGAGCGCGATTATGGATGAGACGCCGCCAGCGGTCCCCCCAGGATACGACACGCGGTACCTCGGGTTCGCGGAGTTGCGCGCATACGAAGGTCTGGTCCCGGACATGGACGGCGCCTTTCTCGATTCAGCATGCGCCCGTGGCGATGTTTGCATTGCGAATTTCCACGATGATGAACTCGTGGGCTTTGCGTTCTTGAGCTTCACGCACGCACGTGCAACGCATCAACTCGATGTGCTCGTGCCCGAAGGCTTTCAGTACGTTTACAAGGGATGGACGCATCAGAATCACCGCCGCGCAGGACTCGCCGCCGCACGGATTCATTTGCGCCACCAACTACTGCGCGCCAACCCCGCGCAACGATCGATCAGCTACGTGGAAACGCACAACTACGCGTCACTATTGCGCGGCTATCGCCATCCCCGAGAACGCCTGCTACGCATGGGCTTCTGCGGTTGGATCACCGTGCTCGGCCGGCAGATCCCCTTCAACAGTCGACGCGCCAAATGGATCGGATTCGAACTGACGCCGAGCGGCAACCACCGGCGCCGCCAATACGTCAAGTAGCTGCTCTGGGGACGGGGCCAGACATACACCCTCGGGCGATGCGGCTTCGGTGCAGCACGCGCATGTGGCAAGCACAGAGCCAGGGTGCGGATGCTGGTGGCGTCGCATCTACACCGACGCCAGAATGCATTGCTGATCACTACTGAGCGCGCGAGGGACGACCCATGAGTACGACCAACGGCTATGTGATGAACCAGACGATGCTTCGCATCAAGGATCCGAAGCGCACCATAGCGTTCTACACGGACGTGATCGGCATGACGTTGCTCGACCGCTACGACTTCCCCGACATGAAGTTCTCGCTATATTTCATGGGATATCCGCAAGGCGACATTCCGCAGGATCCCAGCAAGCGCGTGCAGTGGGTTTTCGAGCAGCCCGCACTGCTCGAGTTCACCCACAACTGGGGCACCGAAGACGATGCGCAGTTTACCTATCACAATGGCAACGCCGAGCCACGGGGTTTCGGGCATATCGGCATCTCGGTGCCCGATGTGTACGCCGCATGCGAACGCCTCGAGCAACTGGGCATCGAATTCGTGAAGAAGCCCGACGACGGCGCCATGAAGGGGCTTGCCTTCATCAAGGACCCGGACGGCTATTGGATCGAGGTGCTCTCAGGCACCGGACTGCGCATGCTGATCGATGAGCGGCGGGCGCAGCTGAGATAGCTGGCAACGATGCGCTCTCGAAGGCGGTGATCTGGCTGTTCGAGCGCGCGGCGATCGAGCATCACGCGGGTCTCATCGCCGCTTGTACTTGCGCCAGCGGCGTTACCGTGCAGTAGCGTCGCATCAACGACAACGCCAATTCGTGCGCCTCGCCATCCGGCGACGAGACACAATCCTCCAAGACCACGGTGTAGTAGCCCCGGTTGTCCGCATCGCGTGCGGTCGCCTCGATACCGTTCTCCGTGGAGATGCCCGCGAGGAGCAGCGTGCGGATGCCCCGGTTGCGCAACAGATACTCGAAGTGGGTGCCGATGAACATGCTCGTCGTGTGCTTACCCAGCACGAGTTCGTCGTCGCGTGGTGCCAGCGCCTCGGCAATTTCGGCCTCAAAGGTACCCGGCAACATCACGGGGCGCAGGTCCTCCGGACGAGTGACGCGGAAGCGGTGCATCATGCGCAGCGTTCTTGGCCCTGCCTCCCAGGGTGCTGGCAGTGGCACGATTGTCGAATACACAATCGGGAGCTGCTCGGCCCGCGCCCACTCGAGTAACGCCGCGGTGCGCGCAACGAACGCGTCTTTGTTGAATGCCCGGTTGACCAGCGCATTCTGACAGTCCCAGACGAGCAAAGCTGTGTGCTGAGGGTAAAGCTGCGCGCTCAGTGTGGTGAGGATGGAAGTCACGCCGATTTGTCGTGCCAGGGTGCGCCGCGCGAAGAAACGTCAGCCAGCATCGCTGCATCGGCATGCTTCCAAGCGACTTCGCCGCCCGCTTCGTCCGGCAGCGCGGGCACGATTACCGCGACGCTAGCCCAGTTGCGCATTCAATGACTCCTCCGAATGGGCCGAGTATGCCAGACCGCACGGACGAAGAAGGAGGAGACGTACGAGTGACAACCCCAGCTTCTGCCTTGTTCCCCGTCTACTGTAAAGCTAAAGATCATCGTCACTCGCGATACCGTCAAACAGGGTGTCAACCAGACGACTCGCAAGCGACGCCGTTAACGGTTGATGACCGCTGAGGAGTCGAAAAAACTCGCCCATAGTCAACACCCGGAGCCGGCGCATGTCCAAAGCACATGGTAGAAGACGTTAGTCCACGCGAGACGCAGAATCGCTGGAATACGAGTGGCGCAGAACAAGTGTGAACTCAGAGCCGGAGACTCTAGAGCAGTTCCAGGTCATCGAAGATCGATTCAACGCCGCCATGGTGTCGAACGATTCGGAATCGATTGCCAGGTGCATCACTGACGACTGCGTCCTGGCTGTATGGCGACGTAGCCGTGGTTGCTGGGCGAGGCCAGAACGCGGGGTCGTTCCAAGGCAAACCAATCGAGGCCGACGAGTGGATTACTGATGTCTATGTACAAACCGCCGACGGCTGGCGCTGCGTGATCACCCACCCGGCTCCGGCCCCGAACTGCGCCGTTCGCGGACCACCGATTGCAGGAACCGCTTCACTTCCCCATTGAATCGATCGGGTTCTTCGAACGGGACGTTGTGTGCCGAGTTGTCGAACCAAATGAGCCGTTTGTCCGGTGATTTCAGTGCTTCGAAATAGTTCGCCGCCAAACGAGAATCAACTTGCCGATCGTGCCTTCCTAAGGTGAACAGCACAGGCACGTCAACCGAACGAACGGCTTCAGTCAGATCGAGCGTTGATAGCTCTGCGTTCATGGCCTGTAGCGAAACGTTGTTGGCCCGAATGAACCTCGGGATTTCCCACGGTCGGATATAGCCACGCACGACGCCACTGAGCACGGCGCCCATGAAACTCGGTTTGTTGTGGAAAATGCCTCCGAACCGATCGACCAGACGCTCGACCGCAGCGCCTTGTTCAAATGAGAACGGAGGGTCGCCGATGCCGACGATTTCCGCAACGGCAGCTTCGTCGCCTTGCTCGCGCGCCTGCGCCAATACAAATGCTTGCTGGGATCGCTGCTGTTCAACGGTGTTAACCAACTGGCCCACACCAACAAACGCCATCACCTTCTCTGGGTGGCGGTTGGCGTACAGAAGACCGAGTGCCGAGCCCCATGAGTGCCCGATCAACGCAACTCTGCGAACGTCGAGTTCCGCCCGCGTAAAGTCGATGACCCGGTCCAGATCTTCCAGGTGCTGCGCAACGCTCAGCAAGGCGAGGTCTGCATCAGGTTCGAATGACCGGCCAGCGCCGCGCTGATCCAGGTAGCCGACCACGAAACTCTGTTCCAGGGATCCGTTGTAGAGTCTGAAGAGCGGTGACTCAGCACCACCGGGACCACCATGCAGCCAGATGACAACCGGCGCAGTCCTCTCAGCGCCGCGAAGCAGCAGCCACAACTGTGCGTCAGTCACGGGAACGTGTGCTGTCTGGTTGATCGACTGGAGCGCGGTACCCGGCACCGCCGCCGCTACCGTTGGGATGGCACACACGAACACGAACGATGCGAAAGAGACCGCCTTCAGCGTTACGCTCGCCGCCATCACAACAGCGATCGGTCGCCAATCACGCAAGGTGGGCTACAAGGTTTCGCAGCGCAGATTCCCAACCGCCCCTATTGCCCGCGATCATGTCCTCTCCCACCAAGGAGGTAACCTGCACCGTGAGGTTGAGCCTGGTGGCTTCGCCGAACGCGAAAAACTGAGCAGTAACGAGCGACACGCAGAGCAAGGCGCCATCCGTTGAAACACTTTCGGTAAACAGAATGCGCTGCGGCGCTCGAATGTCGTAATACTCGGATTCGACCCGAAAGCGCAGATCACCCCGCTGACCGCACATACTGACGTCTCTACCGCCGACCCTGAAATCCGTTGCAAGAAACTCGATCGCCTCATCACCGGATGGCGCGCCCCACACCGAACGTGCTGCCGGATCTGCCCACGCATCAAACACCCGTTGTGGAGAAGCACTGATCGTGACTTCAATGGCTATTCGCTCATCCATCAGCGCCGGATCAATCAACTGTTCTCCTTGCTCGGGCGCAGCGAAACCTGACGACGCGTCAGCTAGACGGCCACGGGCGCGTGCTCGCGGAACACTTTGAGTTGTGCCTCGAGCGCGCTCGCAAATGCTGGGCGCGCTTCGCATCGTTGTCGCCAGGCATCGAGCACCGGAAACTCTGCCAGCACCCCTGAGTCGACCAATTCGCGCAACACCGTCGTCATCATCAGATCGCCTGCGGTGAACGTGCCCTCCAGATACGCCTTATGACCCAGCGATGTTGAAAGCGCCGACAATCGCAATCGAAGTTTCGCGAGCAACGGCTTGCGCAGCGCGTCGGCCCAAGGCTCGCCCGAGCTGTTTTCGATGAGTTGGATGAAGTCTTGAGCGGACGGCTCGATCGAGTTCAATGCCGCGAAAATCCAACTGCTCACGCGCGCCCGGCCGGCGACATCCTTAGGTGCTAGAACGTCGGATTTGCTTGCGATGTGAAGCACGATGGCGCCGGACTCGAACAGCTCGACCTCATTATCCCTATAGGCCGGGACCTGGCCGAACGGTTGCCATGCGCGGTATTGCTCCGAACCCTGATCGCTTGCGTCAATCAACGTCACCACGAACGGAATGCCGGCCTCCGCCAACGCCCATCGGACCCGCAGGTCCTTGACGTAGCCTTGGGCGAAGGGTGGCACCCGTCGGAATGCCGAGATGTACACGGTCATGAGATCGACGCCCACATACCCTGGCAGTTAGATCTCATGTATCTGCGCAACTTCGACGCTGCCGCCATCCGCCAGCATCGGGCAGCCCTTGGCGTGAGCCAGGGCGCGATCCAAATTCGCGGCCTCGACCACGCTGTACCCCGACACCGGATTCGCACCGCCATGTGGCGCGACGGACCCGTCGCTGTTCACGGTGGCTGACTGCCCCACGGGATTACCCCCATCCACAACGGCGGCGCCCATGCCACCGAACCATGCCCCCCAGGCAGCCATTGACGCCTGTTGCGCCTCGGGCGTCTCCGGGGCCGCGCCGCCGTGATACACAAATAGAAACTTGGGCATTGTCCGGCGTCTCCCGCGGATAGTTGATTTGCCATTGGTGGCAGGCGGATTCTTGACTTCATTTAAGTTGATGTCAACATATCTGCATGAAGAAGCCCCCGTACCTGCCGCTGTCGGTTACCCATGAAGTGAGGGATACATGCCTGTGCCTGCATACGCAGCGCGCAGCTAGACTATTGGCGCGCCGCTTTGACGAGGCGCTCAAGCCCGTCGGCCTGACGCACGGTCAGTTCTCCTTGCTCATCGCGCTCAACCGACCTGCGCCACCGACGATTGGCGATGTGGCGGAGCTGCTAGGTATGGATCGAACCACGTTGACCGCCAAACTCAAGCCGCTTCAGCGACGCGGACTCGTCAAAGTCATAGCCGACCCTGCCGACAAGCGCGCGCGACGGCTGACGCTTACGCACGACGCCACAACGCTCTTGGTCGACGCACTGCCAATCTGGCGTTCGACACATCGCGAAATCGACCGAGAAGGCACCCAAGCCCGTGTCCGACGACTGCGTGGTGATTTGCAGTCGATCAGTGACACCCGCATTCGGAGATTGAAGTAATGACCACGTCATCGTCAGTAGCAACGTGTCTTTGGTACGACGACAACGCTGAGGAAGCCGCAAGACTCTACACGTCACTCATTCCAAATTCAGCCGTCACAGCTGTTTCACCCGTCATCGTGACGTTCACCCTAGACGGAGTGCCATTTCAGGCGTTGAACGGCGGGCCGCAGTTCAAGCACACCGAAGCGGCCTCGATCTCAGTGAGTACCAAGAACCAAGAAGCGACGGATCGTCTGTGGGCCGCACTTACCGCCGACGGCGGTTCAGCGGGTCGATGTGCGTGGCTGAAAGACCGCTTCGGCGTGTCCTGGCAGATTGTTCCGGACGTTCTGCCAAAGCTCTTGAGTTCTTCGGATCGGCAAGCGGCTGATCGAGTGTTGCAGGCAATGCTGCAGATGTCGAAGATCGATATCGAAGCCCTGGAATCTGCCTTCAACGCCTCATGAGTTGTGCTATCTCAAAACAGACGGCAGGAGGTCAGCGGCCTATGGCCCGAATTGGATGGATCATGACGGCGTTGCTCGTTCTCTTTCTGGTCGGCGCGTCCGCGATCCCAAAGCTCATGGGAGCCAGTGCCGCGATCGATTCAATGGTGTCACTCGATTGGCCTACCGAGCATCTGCGTTTGATTGGCACGATGGAACTGGTGATCGCGATGCTGTATGCGATTCCACGTACGGGTCTTCTCGGAGCGCTCCTCATGACAGCTTTGCTGGGCGGCGCATTGGCGGCCCACCTTCGCGTGGGGAGTCCACTGATCAGTCATACGCTGTTCAGCGTGTACCTCGGCGCGTTCGCCTGGGCAGCGTTGGTACTGCGCGATGAGGCGCTGCGAACCTACCTCAGTAAAACGATACAGCGCGCGGCGACCACAACGTAGTAGTGACTGCCGATGCATGCCGGTACGAATGCACCTGCGGACATCGAGGCATACATCGAAGCCTGTCCCGAGGTATCCCGGGCTGCGATGTTGCAGATTCGCGAAACGATCAGAGCCGAAGTGCCAGACGCCGAAGAGCGCCTCAGCTATCAAATGCCAACCTTCTTCCTTCACGGGGTCCTGGCCCACTACGCAGCCTGGAAGAACCACATCGGCTTCTATCCCGGCAGCGCGGCCATTGAAGCCATGGAAGAGAAGCTTGCTGAGTATCGTGTCTCGAAGGTCGCGATTCAGTTTCCATTGTCAAAACCAATGCCACGCGACCTCATTCGGCAGATCATCCGGCTGCGTGTGAAGGCCAATTCGGAGCGCGCTTCGACTCACCCCTGATGAGTGACAGTTGCCTCTCTTCGCTCAAGAAGTAGAAATGTGCGGGGCACCGCGCGAAGAATCGTCCGCAAGCATCATTGCATCGGTCATGCTGGCCAACATATCGCTGCGCACAGCAGCGTGGTCACAGATGTCGTGCATTTCCAGCGGATCGTTGCGCAGATCGAACAGTTGCTCCTCACCTTTGGAATTGCGGGTGTACCGGTAGTCGCCGGCCAGCAACGTGCGTGTGCGCGATGGGATCGGGGTCAGGCGCGAGGTAATGATCGGCAGGTCGTCCTCGATCAGAACCCACGGTCGCACCGATGTCGCGGGATCGCGCAGCACCGGCGCGAGGCTGCTTCCCTGAATACCGTCGTACGACGCGACACCGCACAGGTCCATCAGCGTTGGTCCGAGGTCGATCGATGATGCGAGCGACGTCGAACGACCGGCTGCAAGGCCTGGCGCATCGATCACCATCGGCACCTGCAAGGTGCCGCGATAGTGCATGAAGCCTTTCAGAAACAGCCCGTGATCGCCCATCATGTCGCCGTGATCAGATGTGAACACGACGATCGTGTTGTCACGTACGCCGAGTGCCGTCAGTGCCGCCATGATCCGACCGACACCGTCATCGATCATGCCGATCATGCCGTACGTTGCCGCCACCGCTTCGGCAAGTAACGCATCAGATCCAAATCCGCACGGTGCCACCCAGTTGCGTTGATCCTTCGGATGGATCCGCGAAAACAGTTTCAGATGCGCGGGTGCATCCGCCAGCGAGTCGTGTCTGCTTGGCGAGAGGATCACGTCCGCCGCCTTGTAGCGATCGAACCACCTACCGGGCGGTGTCATCGGATGATGCGGGTCGGGAAAGGAACACCAGGCAAGCCAAGGCCTGCGTACTTTCTCGGCGCTCTCGATGAAGGCGATGGTTCGCTCAGTGACGAAGTTCGTCGAGTGCAGTTCCTCCGGGTATGCAGGACGGTAGATCTGCCGCCAGTGGGACGAGTGATCCGAGCCCGGCGCATCCCGGTCCTGATCGAACACCAGATCCTTCTGATTGCCGCCGCGTTCCAACGCCCATCGCAGATGGTGACCGGAAACCAAGGCGCCATGGTCGATGCTGAGTTCAATGTGATCGAACCCGTAAAAGTCGGCCGGATCGTCGGGCGCGCCATCCAGGTATCGCTCGAAGTCTTCGATCTGGTCCCAGCCGGACGCGAACGGCAATGCACCCGAGGGCTCGCCGCGGAAGGCGACCACCGAGTTCTTGCTCATGCCGTGCTGCAGGTGCGACTTGCCGATGAGTCCTGTTCGATAGCCGGACTTCCTGAATCGGCGGACAAAGGTGTTGGCGCCCCAATCAAGAGATCGGTCGTTGAAAATCACGCCATGCGCGGACGGCATGCGCCCGGTCATGATGGTCGACCGGTTTGGCATGCAAACCGGGTTCGACACCCAGGCGTTGTCGAACACCATGCCGCGTCGCGCCAACACGTCGAGATTCGGCGTCGCGAGGACCGCATTGCCCATGAAGCCGTTGTGGTCCGCACGCTGCTGATCGGTGATGACAAACAGCACATTCATCGGTTTGCTGGTCAACTGCTACCTCTGACGGTTTCGATCACGAGCAAGGCGCAACTTGCCCTGGACCGCGCGCATGTTCAGCGCGTACATCGTGTCAATGCGTCGTATTGACGAGCGGGCCCGAAGGCGTATGGTGCTGAAATCGTCAATTCAGCACAACTGGGGATTCGAGCAAGTCCTGAGTAAGGGCAACTCATCAATTCTGGGGCAGAACGAGCTGGCGATAATCAACAACCAATCGAGGAGAGACCGTGTCTGCTATTCGCATTCTGCTGTTGTGTTCGCTGTTGGCCACTACCGCATCCACCCAGGCTGCGCAGTGCCTTGGTGTAACCATGCCAGATCAGTTCGATCTGGATGGGAAATCACTCGTGCTCAACGGAATGGGAGCCCGACTCGCCACCATGCTCAAAGTAAAGGTATACGCCGCCGGTTTGTACCTCGAACAGAGATCTACGGATGCGCAGGCAATCATAGGCACAGATCAGCCGCGCCATCTGGTGCTGCATTTCGTGCGCGATGTGGATCGCGACGAAATTACCGACGCCTGGACTGAGGGGTTCAAGAAAAACGGAGCGAATATGCAGAGCCTCGCTGCCCGCATCGATGCGTTGAACAACGCAATGACAGATCTGCCGTCCGGGTCTGTGCTCGCCTTCAGCTACGAACCTGGCATTGGCACGACCGTGATCATCGATGATGTCAACAAGACCGTTATCGATGGAGCAGATTTCGCGTCCGGCCTGATGTCGATCTGGCTGGGCGATCCACCTAACAAGGAAGTGAAGACGGGTCTGCTCGGAGGCACCTGCGACTGAGCGCTGCAACCATCGAAGCGGTCAGTACGCGTCGATTGACATCCCCCGTCAATCGGCGCGCTTGGGAGAGATCCGATGCGCGTCCGTACTTCAACTTCCAATGTCAGAAGCTCTGGACCGATCTTATTCCCCTTCCAGACCTCGACGAGACTGCTCACCGTCGAAGCGACGTTCAGGCTCGCGCGGGCCGCTAGAAGTAAGCGTTCAGGCGGACTTTTGCCTGCAACGGAGTGCCCAAGTTCTGTCTCGCGCCAAAGAGTGCGGACCCGCTACGGAACACCGCGTACGCCGTATCAGTCGGGTTCTCGCCACTGACGGCGAGGTCCCACCGTTCACGGGCCGGAACGTAAGCGACACGCGCACTCACACCGTAGCCGTCCTCTTCTTCCGTTTTTTCAGGGTCGTAGTTGAAGTCGGAATGGGGAACATAAATCCCCTGATGGTGAACCGGGCTGCGTATCACGCGACCCAGTGAAACGGAAACGTGTGTTGAGTTCGTTTGAGATGTGGCATCAGGCGAACGGCTGAAGGACAGTCCCTGTGCTTGTCCGAGCGAGGTGCTTCATATGGAACCCGCTTGTGTCGCAACGTCACGCGACTCACACTGCGGCGAGCCGGTTCAGACAGAAGTAAACAAACGAAGGGACATCGATGGATCGAGCATTGCGTAGCGGTGTAGCCGGCGGCTGGTTGGCAATCGCGTGCGTTCTCGCGAGCTGCGCGGTGCGGCCAGGTGTGAACGTGACCCAGGGATTTGAGCCGGAACGGGATTACAGCGACTATCGCTCATTTCAAGTCAAAGCGTCGGAAGTCGGTCCGCCGTTGATTCAGGCGCGCGTCGCTGAGACGTTGGCGATAGTACTTGTGGAGAAGGGGCTCACCCGCGCCAATAAACCTGATCTGCTGTTTACGCTCGACTGGTCTGCAGAAGATGCAACGTGTCCCTGGTTCATCCAGAGCTCCTCGGGCGATGCCCCATGCAAGTCCACCGGTGGGTCGTTCACGCGCATTCGTGCGCAGATGATGCTCGAGGGGAAGGAGACAGCGACGGGAACGCTGATGTGGCGCGCTGAAATCGGGGCCGTACGAACAATTCCGCTGGAGTCGCCGTCGGCTGCGGAAATTCAGGCGATCTTCTTGCCGGTGTTTCGCAAGGCGCTGCAGGACTTCCCGGTTCCGTCCGCAGATTGAATCGTCGGTCTCTGCGGCAATCAGAATCGCGCCGCTACCGATAACCATGAACGCTCGGAGCGTGCTACTGAAATCGGCTCACTGACCGCCAACTCCATGGCTCAGCCGCTCAAGCCCATTGAGCGGCGGAACAATGCGAGGCTACCCGCGAAAAAGACTGCCCCCAACCCGGCCATCAGCACCAGTTCGACCCAGATCGATTCGATACCCGCGCCGCGGAACGTCACTGCCTTGGCAAAGGCGAGGAAATGACGCGACGGCAGTGCCAGTGTCAATCGCTGGACGATCTCGGGCTGGCTCTCCACCGCGCCCATGCCACCCGACAGCATGATGACCGGGATAATCCCCCTGATCACCAGCAGCGCGAATTGCGCCATGCTGCGCGCCATCGTGCCCAAGAACATGCCAATTGCGGCCGCCGCCCACAGATAGACGGCCGCACCGGCAACCAGCAGCGACACCGACCCGGCCACCGGCACCTGCAACGCCCCTTGCACCACAAAGAGCAGCGAGCCGATAAACGCCGCGAGCACGACCGCCATCGTTGCCAGCACCTTGGACAGCGCCACTTCCACTGGCGTGAGCGGCATCACCATCAGATGCTCGATGGTGCCATGTTCCCGCTCGCGCAACATCGCCGCACCGGTCAGCGCGATGGTCAGAAGCGAAAGCTGATTGAGCAACGAGGACACTGCCTTGAACCAGACTGGATTACCGTTGGGATTAAATGACCGACGCAGTTCGAGGCGCAGCGGCGGATCAGGCGCGTCGGGGTTGCCCGAGAGGAAGGCGCGGGTTTCCGACTGTACGATGTTGCTGATGTAATCGGTCCCGAGCTGCGCCTGCGATACGGCCGTGGCGTCGACCTGAAGCTGCGCGACAGGCGTCTTTCCGGCAATCACGTCGGCCGCGAAATCAGGTGGAAAGGACAGGACGAACATCATCTGCCCTCGGTCCATCGCCGCACCCGCCTGATCTGGGCTCATGCCGACGGGCGTTTGAAACCAGGGCGGCACCAACGCCGCTGAGATCTGCCGGGAAAGAGGCGACTGGTCCTCGTCCACGATAGCGATCGCCGCGTTGCGCACCGTATCACCCGCGCCACTGGCCTCGAGCAGCACGGCGACGACGAAGGACCACAGGATAAGGATCACCATCAGCGGATCGCCCAGCACGCTTTTCAGTTCCTTGCCGAAGAGCCAGAAGATGTTGGTGAAATGCTGCACGATCAGCGCTCCTGCTTGCGCAGCGCGAGGATGGCGAGCCCCATGAAGATCGGGCCGAAGGCCGCGAGGCGGATTAATGCCCCACTCAGATCCGCAAGCCCAAGCCCCTTGGTGAAACTGCCGACGCTGATTGCCATATACCAGGTCGTGGGCCAGAAGGTACCCAACAAACGCGCCGGACCTTCGAGCGACGAGACCGGCTCCATCATTCCGGAGAATTGCAGAGTCGGCATCACCGACAGGATCGTGCTTGCGAATACCGCCGTCACCTGGGTCGCCGTCATCATCGACACCATAAGACCGAACCCGGTCGCCGCCACCGCATACACCAGCGCCGCCAGCGCGAGCACCAGCGGGTCACCGCGCAACGGCACACCGAGTACCAGCACCACCAATGCCGTCAAGATGGCGAAATTCAGCAGCGTGATCCCGATGTAGACGAGTTGCTTGCCGATCAAGAACTCGGCGCGAGTGGTGGGTGTGACGTAGAAATTCGTGATCGTCCCGATCTCCTTCTCGCGTGCCACACTGACCGCCATCAGGATTGCCGGAAACAACAGCAACAGCAGCGGCGGGATCGCAGGGCCGATCGCGGGCAGACTGGCCATCGCCGGGTTGTAGCGGAATCGCGGCTCGAGCACGACGGGGCCGGCCGCTA
>JBGSQB010000086.1:0-3357 GCA_041738285.1 Pseudomonadales bacterium
GCGCCAGCACCTGATCGATGAACTGCCGCGGCCGCCGGAAGCAGCGCCGGCGAGCCCGTGGGCGCGCAACTGACGTCCCACCCGGCGAGTCTCCTGCGGCGCTGCGGCGCGATGATCTACGACAGCCTGATCGTATTGGCCGTGTGGCTCGTCACCCTGTTTGCCGTGGTCGCTATCACCGGCAACGCGGTGGTCGGCCCTGCTATCCAGAGTTTGTTGTTCATTGAGCTCTTTGCGTTCTTCTGTGGGTTCTGGGTGGCGCGCGGGCAGACCGTCGGCATGCTCGCGTGGCACCTGACCATCGCAACGGTTGATGGATCAGCCTTCACACTCGGGCATGCGCTGCGCCGTTTCATCGGCGCCACGCTGGCGTTCGCAACCCTCGGGGTCGGTTACCTGTGGAAGTTCATCGACCCCGGGGGCAGAACCTGGCCGGATCTGCTGTCGAGCACCGAGGTGCTTTACACACCCAAGGCGTAGCCGTCAGCGTGCACTCGGGAAGCTCTGAACAAGTGGATATTTTCGTCAGGGCAAGGCGGGGTGTGCGGCGCGCTGCGCCCGGAGGCAAATCGCGAATATGCTGTAAACTCGCGATGCTTCCGCAGGCGCCCCAACGCGGCCATGGCGGAGATAGACCTTGCTCAGGGGTTCCCCCGATAGGCGTCAGCGCACCCGACGAATCGCGACCGCCGCAAGCAACGCACAAACTACAATCGGCAGCGCCACGGCAAACACCGCGGGCAGTGCAAACACCATCGTCATCGGCGCGAACAGGTCCTGCAGGTACTTGAAGGCGAGGCCCACGCCAACGCCGACCGCCAATCGCGCGCCCATGCTCACCTCGCGCAGCGGGCCGGTGATGAACGCCAGCGCAAGTGCCACCAGTGCCAGCGTTGCCAGCGGTTGCAGCAGCTTGCTCCAGAATGCGAGTTGGTAGCGGGCACCATCGAGCCCTTCGCGTCCCATGTAATCGATCTGTACCGACAGATCACGCAACGCCAGCTTTCGCGGCTCAACCAGCGCCCGAGTGCTGAGCAGCGTCGGACTCGCCTGCATTTGCCACCGCCGCGACGGCGCATGCACTGCGACCACGCTGTCGTCGCTGAGCTGTGACTCGACTACGCCTGCCAGCGTCCACGTGCCATCCAAGTAGTGCGCGCGGCTTGCGCTACGCACCCACCGCAAGCGGCGACTCTCATCGAGCTGATACTGGCGCACACCGATCAGTGATCCGTCCCGGTCGAGGGCCTCAACGTGCATGTAGAGTCCGCCCTCTCGATACCAGTTACCGCCGCGCACGCGCACGCTGTCTGATGCCTGACGCGCCTGCGCCTTCATTACCTCGCCCGCCTCCTCCGCGGCCGGCGCAATCCACTCACCGAGCGCGGCGGACAGCAGCAGCACCAATCCCGCAGGTATACAAGCCGAACCGAACAATCGCCACACCGACACACCGCTGGCGCGCAGCACGGTCAATTCACCGTGACTGCCAAGGGAACCCAGCCCCGCCAGCGTGCCGAGAAACACGACATACGGCACGAGTTCATAGATGCGGCGCGGCACCGTATACGCCACATACTGCGCGGCATGCGCGACGCCATACGTCTGCGACGAGTTGCGCAGTTCTTCGACGAACGCAAACGCAGTCGTCAGACCGACGAACGCAAGCAGCACCACCGCGATGGTCGCAAGCAGAGTTCGCAATACGTAGCGATCGATGCGAGGCACGATCAAATGCGCGCCGGCATGAGCATCCGCCGCACGGTCAGAACGCCGACTAGGAGGAACATACCGTGCACCGCCCACAAGCCCAGCCCAGCCGGTATGCGACCCTCGGCCAACGCGTTCTGATTGAGCAGGAGCATCACGAGATAAATCATGTACGCAACGATTGCGGGCAACATGCGCGCGAAGCGGCCTTGCCTTGGCGCGACTCGGGACAATCCGAATGCAAACACGACGCTGACGAGAGTCGCGATCGGCAACCCGATGCGCCAATGCCATTCGGCCGCCGCAGCCGGATCACGCAGATCGAGCGCCGCAGTCGGCTGCGCCTCGGGTTGAGTGCGTCGGACCGTTTCGGTCGAGTGCTCGACCCGTTGGCTGAGCGATCCGAACTCCGCTACCCGATAGTCGACCGCACCGACCTGCCCTTCGTATCGCCGCCCGGAATCGAGCCGAATGAACCGACTGCCCGTTTCGGGTGACACGAACTGCGTGCCGCGCTCCGCCCACACCGTGATTTCGCGACCGTCGTCGCGCCGCTCAGCGACGAACACATGGGTCAGTTCCTGCCGATCGGCCGACAGACCTTCAGCGTAGGTGACGCGTTCGCCCTGGTTCTGGGTGTGGAAGACACCCGGGGTAATCGATTCGAACTCACGCCGCAGCCGTTCCGTCAACACGAAGTCCGCCAACGCAGCCTGAGCGCGCGGCGCTACCGACACCGTCAGCACGGCCACGACACTCGCAACGGTCACACCCACACACAGCAGCCATGCCAGCAGCCGCATGGGCGACGTGCCGCTCGCAACGAGCACGGTGAGCTCCTGTTCGGCCCACAATCGGCTGACGGTGAGCACACAGGTGAGAAAGAAAGCGAACGGCATCGTCAGTTGGAGAAACTCCGGCAAACGGTAAGCCAGCATGACCATCAGCGCGTCGGCCGCGTAGTTGCCGAGCGCTGCTTCCTGCAGATAGCCCACAAACCGACCGCCGAGGCCGATCAGCAACAGCACGGCGGTGGTGATGAGGAATACGGTGAGCAGTTCCCGTGCCACGTAGCGGAAGGCGACCGTCATGGCCGATGCCTGTAACCCTCGGTCATTTCCATTAAACTCTGCCTGCTACCGCGCCGGTGCGCATCACGGCACGTCTTGGCAACGCGACCACAATCGATAAGGGCATTATGAAGTATTCGAGCAACACCGGAAAACTCGAGACGCTGACCACCGACTGCGTAGTCACGACCTTGAACGGCGCCCGATCATTGGCGAAGGCCATGGCGATCGATGACTACCTCAAGGCAGCCGTTCGCGACTTCGAGGACAAGGCGGGTAAGACCCTGATGCTGCCATTACCGGCCACCAAGAAAATCAAGCGCATCCTCGTACTCGGCGTGCCCAAGGGTTCGATGCCGATCTCCGAATTCCGCAAGGTGATGCAAGCAGCGGCGGGCGCACTCAAGTCGGCCCGCTTCCGCACAGCCGTGCTCGCGCTCGAAGCGTTCACCGTGGCGGATGCCGACGGCTACCACCAGGCGCGGCTCGCGACGACGATTCTGTCCGCGGGGCTATACCGGTTCGACGCCGACAAGCAGGAAGAGCAGCCAGCGCAGATGCTCAACCGCATCACGCT
>JBGSQB010000116.1:0-5765 GCA_041738285.1 Pseudomonadales bacterium
TCTCGGATGTGATTTTCTACGGCGCGATCGGGGTGGTGCTTGGCGGCCGCATCGGTTACGTACTTTTTTATGGCACTAATCAATTCCTCGCCGATCCGCTGTGGCTGCTTCGTATCTGGGAAGGCGGAATGTCGTTTCACGGCGGCCTGCTCGGGGTTGCGGTGGCGTTGTGGTGGTTCGGGCGCCGTACGCAGCGCACCTTCTTCACCATGACCGACTTCGTGGTGCCGCTGATTCCGACCGGACTCGGCTTCGGGCGCGTCGGCAATTTCATCAATGCCGAATTGCCGGGCCGCGCGACCGACTCGGCGTTTGGGCTTGTCTATCCCTGTAGCGCCGATGCGATCCGCAGCCTCAATCACTTGTGTACGGGCGTGTGGGAGGACTTCGCACGTCACCCTTCACCGCTCTATCAGGCATTTGCGGAAGGCCTCGTGCTGTTCGCATTCATCTGGTGGTTCTCGAGCCGGCCACGGCCGAAGATGATGGTGTCGGGCGCGTTCCTCGCAGGTTACGGCGTGCTCCGCTTCACGACCGAGTTCTTCCGCGAGCCCGATGTCGGCATCGGTTTCGTCGCGCTCGATTGGCTCACGATGGGTCAGCTGCTGTCGCTGCCCATGGTGCTCTTTGGTATCTTCCTGATCCTCGTAGCCCGCCGCTCAGGCACCTCCACATGAAGCAATATCTGGATCTGTTGCGCCGCATTCGCGACGACGGCGTACTCAAGGGTGACCGTACCGGAACGGGCACGTACAGCGTCTTCGGTCATCAGATGCGATTCGATCTCGCCACCGGATTTCCCCTCGTCACTACCAAGAAGGTGGCGTTCCGACTCATCGCCCATGAGCTCTTGTGGTTTCTGAAAGGCAGCACCAACATCGGTTACCTGAAGGAGAACAACGTCCACATCTGGGACGAGTGGGCGGACGAGAACGGCGATCTCGGCCCGGTATACGGATCTCAATGGCGTTCATGGCCCGCCGCCGATGGCGGCACCATCGACCAGATCGAGCGGGTCGTGCACTCGATCCGCACCAATCCGGATTCGCGCCGCCATATCGTATCGGCCTGGAACGTCGCCGAAGTCGATCAGATGGCACTGCCGCCGTGCCACACCATGTTTCAGTTCTATGTGGCGCAAGGGAAGCTGTCGTGTCAGCTGTATCAGCGCAGCGCCGACACCTTTCTGGGCGTGCCGTTCAACATCGCTTCCTACGCGATGCTCACCATGATGATCGCTCAGGTGACTGGCCTCGAGCCGGGTGAGTTCGTGCACACCTTTGGCGATGCGCACCTGTACGTGAATCACGTCGCGCAGGCGGACGAACAGCTGACACGACTGCCAATGCCGCTGCCGACGCTCCACATCAATTCCGACGTGACCGACATCTTCGGCTTCGGGATCGATGACTTCCGGCTCGAAGGCTATCGCGCGCATCCTGCGATCAAAGCACCCATCGCCGTGTGATGCGTGTATCGCTGATCTGGGCGATGACCCGCAATCGCGTGATCGGTCGCGACAACGCCTTGCCCTGGCATCTGCCCGACGAGATGCGCCACTTCATGCGCACGACCCTCGGCAAGCCCGTGATCATGGGCCGCAAGCAATTCGACTCGATGGGAAGGCCCTTACCCAAGCGCACCAACATCGTGCTGAGTCGCAACGCTGACTTCGCCGCTGATGGCGTTACCGTGGTGCGCGACCTGGATGCGGCAATCGCGGTCGCGCAGGCGCTTGGAACAGATGAAGCCATGGTGATCGGTGGCGCCGAAATATATGCGCTCGCGCTGCCGCGGGCGGATCGGCTCTACTTCACGTTGATCGACGCCGACCTCGAGGGTGACACCTACTTCCCGCAGTTCGACGAGGACGCATTCACGCTCACCGCGAGCGAGCACCATCCGGCCGATGCGCGCCACGCCCACGCCTACACCATCCGAGTTCTCGACCGCCGCTGAAACTGTCCGCGGAGGCCCGGACTATCTCCCGAGCAGTGTCGTTCTCCAGCTTGCGACGCTGATGTCCGCATCCGCGCCGACGTCCTCGAAACGCAGCATCCGCATGCCATCGACGTCCAACTCGATGATGCACGAGGAGAGTCTTGCCTGTTGTTCGAGCGCCGTCCGTTCGGCGTCGGCCCGATTCAGATCGCAACTGCCGCGCGCGATATCGCGACGATAGAGGGCCGCGTCAGCCTCGCATACCGTCGATAGACGAAACGTGCGCAAACCGAATTTCGGTCCGCGCCAGGAAAGGAGCTCGATGAGATAGCTCGCGTCGCACGCCGAACATCGCACCAACGCATCGGTCATGCCGCCTGCGTCATCGAGCGCAACGTCGACCACCAGCGGCGTGTCGCCGGGCTGCGCCGCAGCCAGGTGATCGCAGATCTTGGCACCCGGGTCGGGCCTCGCCACTGTGCTTGCCTCATGTGAGTGACGCATCTAGCTTATGCGCACCGTAAGCGAGGTGGAAATGCTCAGACTGATGCTCGATTCCCGGTGACGTCGTCTGTCGCCATTTGCGTGAATCCCTACTCGGGCCGTGATGTCCGACGTCTGGCGGCCCGCGCCACCAACATGACGCACGAAGCGAAGCGCGACATCGTGGCCCGCATCGCGGCGGGGCTCGATGCCGCCGGCGTGAGCGACATTTTTGTCACGCGCGAGCCGTTTCGGATCGCCAGCATGGCACTCGAATACATGCCCCTGCGCGCTCGGGTGCACGTACTCGAGCATCCCATCGCCAACGATGCGCGCGACACCGAGCGGGCGCTTGCAGCGTTTCTCGAGAAGGGTTGCAGAACAATCGTGAGTCTCGGTGGCGATGGCACCAATCGCGCCATTGTTCGGGCGGCACCGGACATCGATCTGATTCCGATTTCCACGGGCACTAACAACGTGTTCCCGCGCCTTGTGGAACCGACGATCGCGGGCCTGGTTGCGGGTCATCTCGCCCGCGGAAACGTGTCGCGCGAACTCTTGGTACGCACAAAGGTGTTGCACGTGCGGCTCGCCGACGGCGGCCGTGACATCGGGTTGATCGATGCGGTGCAGCTCGGCAACGATCATGTCGGCAACATGCTGCCGTTCGACCCCGATCGCTTAGTGCGCATATTACTCACCCGCGCCGAACCCGATGCCATTGGGATGTCGCCGATCGGCGGCTTTCTCGACATCGTCGAGGCGAGCGACGATTTTGGGCTCCTCGTCGAGATGGCAACACCGTCCCAGCCCGCGACGCGCACCTTCGAAGCGCCGTTGTCGCCGGGGTTGTTCCGCAAGGTTGCGATTGCGAGTACGACGCGCGTGCCGATCGATGTGCCGGTGCTGTTCAAGGGGCCCGGTGTGCTCGCCCTCGATGGCGACCGCGACCACAAGATACCCAAGGGCGGTGGCGTCAGCGTGACCATCCGTCGTGACGGCGCGTGGATCATCGATGTGGCCACCGCCATGCGAACGCTGGTTGCAGCGGGTATCATCGGCGTACTTTCTTAGAGACCCGACATGATCATCAAGCCACGCATCCGCGGCTTCATCTGCACGACTGCGCACCCGAAGGGTTGCGCTGCCAACGTCGATCAGCAGATTGCCGTGGTTAAATCCCGCGGCGTCATCGACAACGGCACCAAGCGGACGCTGGTACTCGGTGCGTCGGGTGGATACGGACTCGCCTCGCGCATCGTGGCGGCCTTCGGTTGTGGTGCGGCAACGATCGGTGTCTCCTTCGAGAAGGCGCCAGAAGAATCGCGCACGGGCACCGCGGGTTGGTACAACAACCACGTCTTTCTCGCGCGCGCCAAGACGGCAGGCGTCTATGCGCGTAACTTCGATGGCGATGCGTTCTCCGAAGCAATGAAGCAACGGGTCATCGATGCGATCAAAGCCGATCTCGGGACCATCGACCTGCTCGTATATAGCCTTGCGTCTCCAGTGCGCGCGCATCCGAAGACGGGCGTTGTGCACCGCTCGGCAATCAAGCCACTCGGCAGCGTGCAGCATATCAAGACGCTCAATGTCGACCGCGGTGTTGTCCACGAAGTGGACCTCGAACCGGCAACGCCTGATGAAACCGCCAACACGGTGGCTGTCATGGGCGGTGAGGATTGGGAGATGTGGGTCGATGCACTGCGCAACGCAGGCGTGCTCGCCAAGGGCTTCAAGACGGTTGCGTATTCGTACATCGGTACCGAACTCACCTGGCCGATCTACTGGGAAGGCACGCTCGGCAAGGCCAAAGAAGACGTCGATCGCGCGGCCGCGGCATTGCGGCATCGTCTGGGTGACATCGGCGGGGACGCGCGCGTTGCGGCGCTGAAGGCGGTCGTCACACAGGCGAGCACGGCGATTCCCGTGGTACCGCTGTATGCGTCGCTCTTGCTCAAAGTGATGAAGGAGCAAGGTGTACACGAAGACTGCATCGAGCACATCGATCGCTTGTTTCGAAAGCAACTCTACGGTGCGGCACCTGCGCCGCATGATGCCGTCGGACGGATTCGGCTCGATGATCTCGAACTCGCCAAAGCCGTGCAGGATGAAGTCAATCGACGCTGGCCGCTCGCGACCACGGAGAACATCGGGACCTTGTCAGATCTGGACGGATTTCGCGCCGACTTTCTCAAGATCTTCGGTTTCGGCATGGCGGGCGTCGACTACGAGGAAGATCTGTCGCCGACGCTCACCGAACTGTAAGCGCCAACCCACATTCATTGCGGCCATCGCCGCGCAGGGCTTCCGGTGCGGCCACCACATGATGGGCCATGCATTCCACAGACCTGTCGCGTCGCATTGGCCGCTTTCGCTGGGGCGCGTATGGCGGATTCGCGCTGATTCCACTTGCCCTCGGCTGGCACGAGCCATGGCCGAACGCGCAGGTCACGCTTGCGCTGGTGTTGCTCGGGCTTCCCAGTGCGTATGGGGCGCTCGAGATTCGTTTCGAAGGGGTCGAGCGCTTCGAGAATCTGCTGACGCCCACCCTTGCCACCGCCGCCGGACTGCCACTACTGCCAGGACTTGCGATGCTGGCAGCCCTGCTTGCCGGCACACTCGCACGATGCGGTTCTCGTTCGCTGGTGCCGGCGCTCGCGTGTTTGGCCTGTGGTTGGTTCGCAGGTCGTGGCGTGGGGCTTTCGCCAATCGCGGCGCCGAGTATGACCGCGGACGTGTTGGCGATCGTCTTTCTGATTGGTCTGTCGGCGCCGCTGGTCGCGCTCGGATACGAGGGTACGCTTGCGCAGTATCGCCGCCGCCAGCATTTACAGCAGGCATCTTCAGTCCTCGTCCGGCAGGGCGCGCTCCTCGCCCAGTTTCTGCCGCCCGACCTCGACCGGCGTCTTGCGGTTGGCGGGACGGATGTGGCGCCAGCGCGGCGCTGGCTCACGGTCGCGGCGATCGATCTGGCGGACTTCGCGGCGCTTGTCGAGCGACTCGACGCCGAGGATCTCCTGGTGGTGCTCGACGATCTGTACGGCTTTCTTGCGCAGCTGTGTGCATCGCATGCAGGGGCCCTGCACAAGTTTGTCGGTGACGGTGCGATCGTCTGCTTCGGTACCGTCGCGCCAGTCGGTCGACGGCGGGCAGCAGACCAGTGCTGCGCAATGCTCGAAGCCTTGCCCGCCGGCATGCGGGCACTCAATGCGGCGTGGCGCGATGCCGGCATCAACGTCGATCTGCACGTGCGTGCGGGCGCGGCCTCCGGCTACTGCGCGGTGGGGGCAATTGGGCGCGGTGAGCGTCGGGACTACACGGTGATCGGCAGCGCTGTG
>JBGSQB010000140.1:0-6662 GCA_041738285.1 Pseudomonadales bacterium
CGGCTCCGCGCCCGATCCACTGCACAAGCGCCGCGCACACGAGTTCACGACGGCGGCCGCAGCGCGGCATTATGCTGACGCATGCGAGGCGGCGCTGGCCGTGCGCCGCGCTCGAGGGGGCTAGATCAATGGCCGGTACTCCCATACCCGCACCTTTTGCCCTTTGGCTCACCGAGCGCAGGCTGATGGTCGCCGCGATCTTCGCCAGTATCACCTACTCGGCGATCCGACTGGCCTTCGACCCATTGATCAACCCGGACGCGGTGCTCTACCTCCTGGTCGCGCAGGCCTGGCTCGATGGCGGCATTGCTGCCGCAACGCAATTCGATACCCGGCCGTTCTATTCATTGCTCATTGCGGCGCTACATTGGCTGACTGGTCTGCCGCTGCTGATCAGCGCGCACATGCTCGACGCTGGATTGATCGCGCTGCTCACGGTCTCGATCCAGCGGCTGGCGAGCATTCTCGGGGTGAGCGTGCGGGTGCAACTGCTCGTCGTGCTGCTCACGCTGCTTCTGCCTTCGCTCAATGAGTTCCGGAGCTTTCTGATTCGAGACTTCGGCTATTGGGCGTTCTGCGTGCTCGCAATCAGCTGGCTGATTCGCTACATACGGCTCGAGAAGCCTCGCTACGCCATTGCGTTCTTCGGCTGCGGACTGGCGGCAGCATTGTTCCGGATGGAGGCCGTACTATTCCTGTCGACGCTACCGCTGGCATTGCTACTGCGGCACCGACCACGATTGATGCCGGTGGCGAAGCTGTATCTGCCGCACCTGCTATTCGCGTCAGCGGTCGGAGTACTCACGCTGAGCGACGGTGATTACGGACGATTGGGTCACGCCCTGATGGACGCGCTCATCGGCACACCGCTCGATCTACTGCACAGTGCGCTCGTTGCCGCGCAGGGTCGAATCGATGCCTTCGGCACCTACGTCGTCGACGGTTCCGTCAGCGACTTTCACGCCGCCGGCGCAATCGGCGGCATGCTGACGATGGTGCTCGCACACATGATCAACGCCTGCTCGGTGCCATTGTTCGCGTTCGCCGCAGTGGGATCGTTCCGGCGCAGCTTCAGCTTCGTCGATCCGCCGGCGTTGCGCGCCCTCGGCGCAACCGTTGTGCTCGTGGTGGTCGGCATGTTCGTGCTCGCACTCGCAGTTGGCGTGGTGCAGACGCGCTATGCCGAAATGGTCGCCATCGTCGTGGTCATTCTCGCCGGCTTCTCGATGGACGATCTCGCCCATGGCGCACACTCCGCCCGCTTCAAGCGCAACGCCCGAATACTGGTGGGCGTCACATTCGTCTATCTCGTTGGCGAGGCCGGTTTCGCACTCAAGCACTCGAAGTCGCACTATCTGGAGACGGTGAGCTGGATTCAGCAGCACACACCAACAAACACGTGGGTATACAGCAACGACGTGCGAATTCCCTATCTCAGCGAACGCAATTTCCGCTGGTCCGAAGTCAACCCGCATACGAATATCGCCATCTCAGGGCTCGCTGGGCTCGGCTATGAGTACTGGGTCTACCATGTGCGCCGCGATGACCAGGATCTCGACGCAATTTTGAGAGCAGCCCGGCAGCAGAATCCGGAGTTGCGTGAAATGGCCCGGATCAGCAATGCTCGGGGCGATGCGTTCGTGGTGCTGCGACACGCGCGCGACTAACGCGCTAGGGTACCTCTGAACAAGGTCTATTTCCGCCATGGCCGCGTTGGGGCGCACTCCGGAAGCCTCGCGAATCTACAGCATATTCGCGATTTGCCTCCGGGCGCCGCGCGCCGCTCGCCCCGCCTCGCCCTGACGAAAATATCCACTCGTTCAGAGCTTCCCTAACCGCCCAGTTGGACTATTAGGCTCGCTAGCGCCAGCTCCAATGCATCGACTCGCTGCTCGAGTTCGGCAATGCGATCGACGCGACGGACGCCCGATGATTCAGATGCGTCCACAACATCCTCCGATGCAACCGACACCACGGCGCCGGAGAAACAGTGCACGTAGGAGTGATCCTGCCGGCCGGGCATGCGTGGCAGACGCGCCGCGAGCGGCGACCCGGGTCGATCGATCAATGCCTGCAACGTGTCAGTGACCGCCCCATTGTCGAGGAACTCGAACAGCCGGCCGCTGCGGGCGCGAATCTCGCCCGGCGTCTGCGCGCCGCGCAGCAGCAGCACACATACCACGGCATACTCCTGCGGGGTCAGTTGTAGTTCGCTGAACGCGGTGTTGCAGAACCGCTGACTGAAACGTTCCGCGCGGCCCCTGAAATTCTCGTCACACACCACCAGGTGCTTGCCTTCCAGCTGGCGCAGCGTGTTCTTTACCGTGCCAGACTCGAGTGCCATCACAGGTTCACGGCTCGACTTCTGATTGCAGGCGAGCACGAGCGAGTTGAGCGTGAGCGGATACTGATCCGGTGTGTAAACCGCTTTCTCCATCAGGCACCCGATGATCCGACACTCGATGTCCGTCAATGCAATCGTCAACTCAAACCTCCTTCTGCGGCTCGCTTGGGGATTGGACATTGCGCAGTAATCACTGTCGCGTCAATCGCCGCAGGACGATCTCGCGCTCGCGAT
This sequence comes from Pseudomonadales bacterium, assembly GCA_041738285.1. Classification (GTDB taxonomy): domain Bacteria; phylum Pseudomonadota; class Gammaproteobacteria; order Pseudomonadales; family Azotimanducaceae; genus SZUA-521. Next base: position 2,579 of record JBGSQB010000140.1, read on the forward strand.
CTCGCATACAATCGTCCACACCACAATGCATCGGGTTCACGCATGAGAAACGCATCTGTTCTGCTCCTGGCCATCGTGACGTCGGCTATCACCATTCCCGCGACCGCGGAGATCGCAGGGGTCTGGACGCTGACAGTCGAGACACCGCGTGGCACGCAGCACCCAACGCTCACCATCACATCCACACCGACGGGATACACCGGCAGTTATGTCGGGGCGCGAGGCGAACTGCCCATAGAACGGATCGAAGCAGATGGCGACAGTTTCTCCTTCCCGCTTACCGTCACCATGCCTATGGGTGAGGTCGAACTGAAGTACTCGGGGCGCGTGACCGGAGACTCAGTCGCAGGCGAAATCGGGAACCCGATGGGCTCGGTGCCATTCGTGGGCGTGCGCGCCCACTGATCATTACTCGACCGACATCTCGAGGGCCGAGCGTTCGCGGTCGATGATCGACTGTCGATCGCCGACTTTGGTCTAGCGGCACGTATCGCATTGCCGGGCGATTCGACGCTCGTGCACTACATGCCGCGTGGCGAATGCCCGCACATCGAACGCTGGGTGAATACGCCGTCAACGATCCCGGCGTGGAAGGATCCCTGGCCGCCGAAGTGACGGCACCACCTACCAAGCAACTCCGCGCGCCGCTTCAGACCTTGACGATGTCGCCGCGCATACTGTGCAGGATGTACAGCACTTCCTCCTGTTCTCTGCGTCCGACACCACAACTTTCGAGCGCAGCGAGGGCATCGTCAAGCACCGCCATGAATTCATCGGCGCCGATGTTCATGCCGCGGTGCGTCGCGCGCATGTCCTTGCCGGCATACACCGCTGGACCTCCGGTACCCGTGATGAAGAACGTGGCGGCGCCACGTTTGACCGCTGCAACGTCGGAGTCCGCATAGCGCGCGGCGATGGTGGGATTCTTCATGTGCAGTTCAACCAGGGCGTCGGCAATCGCGGTGATGCCTTCCGTGCCGCCAAGTCGTTCGTAGAGTGTCGTCATGCTGAGTGCTCCGCTCGAGTTACCGGGTCTAGGAGTGTGTCGTTCCGAGCCCTGACTCTGATGCGACGGTGTTGGAACGGTCGTTGTCGCGGCCGTTGAATCGGGACAGGCGGCTGCCCTATGACAGCGACCTCGCAAATCCGCATAGCGCGCGCAACGTATCCTGGTACAGTTCAGGGACCACGTCCGGATAGCTCACATCACCCGCGTGTGGCGTACCGTGAACGGTTCGGGCAACCGCGGAGACGCCGGCTCGTACCAGCTTGCGATAGAAGGCGAGTCCCTCGTCACGCAGCGGATCCAGTTCGTTTACCGAGATCACGTGCGGCGGCAGGCCAGCGAGGTCATCGGCTTGCGCGGCGAGCGGCCATGCCAATGGGTTGTTCTGGTGTGCTCCCTTCGGGTCGTACACCTTGACCAACGCCGCCATCTGCGCGCAATCGAGCATGTAGCCATCGTTCTCGTACAACGACAACAACGACTGCGGTGGCGTCGCGTAAGCGCCGGAAATGTAGGGGCACATCGCGAATACACCGCTGATCTGTTCGATCCATCCCTCCTTCTTGGCCTTGAGCGTCGTTGCGATGGACAGGTTGCCGCCGCCTGACTCGCCGGAGATCACGATGTTCGACACACCCAGTTCCTTGCGTTTGCCATTCGCCCACTGCACTGCGGCGGCGCAATCGGTGAGCCCTGCTGGAAACGGATGATTGCCCAAACGGCCACCGCCGTTACGAAACTCGACGCCAATCGTCAGCACACCCGCATCCGCGAGACTGTCGCGCCATCGCACATACATCGGATCAGCTGCCGTCATCAGCACCATACCGCCGCCGTGGGTGTGCACGACGCAGGAAACGTCTCCGGCAACAGCTTTCGGGCGATGGATGTACAACACAATCTCATTGCCGTCAGGGCCTTTGATCGTCTGGGTGTATTTCTCCACCGTGGTGAATTTCGGCAGCGCGGCACGCAACGCGGCGTTGCCCGCGGCAGCCGCATCCTCGAATGCCGCGCAGTAGGCAAGGCACGCCTCATAGGAAGCGCCCGGACCGACGGTTTCCACGCCCGGCGCAAATCCGCCCACAGCCTTCAAGACTTCGATGATGCGTGGGTCCGCGCGCTCGTCTGTTTCGAGTGTCGCCGAGGGATTGCCAAGTCGGCCGGGAAGATAATCGTTACGGCTGGTCATGATGTTCGGAGTCCCAGATTGTGCGATACGGTCCGAGTATGCACCCAAGCTGCGGTTGACAGCCGATGCTCCGCACAGCCCGACGCAACATTTCCGACTTCGTCGCCGGTCCTGATGATCTAGTCGGCTCGGAGCTTGGAATGAAGCGGTTCCCGAGACAATCCTGTGACCGAGTGCTCGTGCGACGCGAAACCATTAGATGGTGCACATTCCGCCCGAATGTCCGACGCTGCGAGCGTGCTGCGTGTCGGCCCGGCGCCAACTGGAGTCGCCCGCCACGGCCAGGCCGAACGAACGGCGCCGTACGTTGCCTTCCTCGACGTGCTCGTCGGTGAAGTTCATCATCGGCGTTTCCTGGTCACGATGTCGCACCATGTACTGTCGCGATCACGAGCGGTGACTGCGATCATCGTCCACTCGGACTGATCGGATCCACTGCGTGCGCAATACCTACATCTTGAGCCGCCTCGAGCAACGCCTCCGGCAGGCGCTGCCACGCGGGCTCTCGCCCGCGGGTGAATTGGCGGTCGCGGGCTTCCTCTCGCTCACGGGAATCAGCCGCTGGCAGCCAGCGCGTATCGGTGTCCTGGAGCTTTCCTTCGTTTTTGACGTCGGCCTGCCGCTGGGACTGATCGGTGACAACCCGACGCTCAAGCCAATCGCTGCCCGCGTTGGCGATTCGATCTGCGACGGCGGTGACCCGGACCCTGACCTCTGGCGCGTCGTGCATGCGGCTGCATTGCTATGCCACTGGGGTGGCAAGGTCGAATTCGCAGGAACGCGGATCGTCGTCGAGCTACCGAACGCGCGCGCGCTCGATGTCGACGTCGGTACGCCGGAGACGATGGGGCGCGCAGACGCCAATGTGCCGACGCTACGAATGGTCGACGTGCGTGGTGATTCGGGTCGTCACACCGAGATCGCGGAGGCGTGTGCCGAGGTCTTCGTCGCGTCGCGAACGCTCGCCGGAGTCATCTCGTTCGAGCCGCGCTTCTGGGTGAGTATCGAGCAGAAGGAGTGGATCTATCGCGTCCGCGTGAATCCACGTGCGGAGGCGGGGATTTTTACGGCGCCGTTCGACGGTGAAGACTCGACGAGACGCGTACTGCGGGTCGCGTTGTTGGAACCAGCGGCGCCCGAGTGATGAGGCATGTCGCCCCACGCGACGCCAGCGCGATCGGCCACGGTCTGATCACCGAGAGGGAATCCGGTGGCTGCCAGCGCATGCGCGGTGTCGTCGTGCGATCGGTGCCGAGGCGTGCGAGGCGTGCGACCAGATCGGACACGTTCGCGCGGAAACGTCGTTCCGCCGTGACCGGGATTCCGGCGTGGAGTGCTGGCTGATCTGCCGCAACGAGACCAGCGCGTGCGCCACCCGCACCTTCTCCGGCGCCGCACCGACGGCAATGCCGCGGCGCCAGTTGAGCCATTGCCCGATCGCTTCGAGGCATCGGATCAGTTCGAGCTGGCGGAGCTCGGCGGCATCGAAGTGGCCGCACAGGATCATGATCTAGCAGATGACGGACTCGAGCTCACGCGTGTCCGTGGCGACGTCAATTCGAACACCGTTCATGAATCGAGTACAGATTCCATCGATGAACGACAACGAATCACAGTGATGTAGAAGTGCGATCAAGGTCGAGTTCTAGTCGCTGCGCCCCAGTCGACGATGAACGCGCCGCGGAGATCGCCGTCCGCGAATCCGCTGGCTCGATCGTCCGGGTACTTCGCAGCAATCGCATCAGCGACGGGTGCTGCAATGCGAGTGCCGTGGCAGACGGCGCACATCGGTTGCATGACGATCGTCCGCATGTAGCGGGCGCTGCCGTCGGCCTTTGCTTCGAACGTTTCGAGCGGAGCCGTTTCTCCGCTGCGTATGCGCACCT
>JBGSQB010000096.1:0-19225 GCA_041738285.1 Pseudomonadales bacterium
CCGCCGCAGAATCTGATCGTACAGCCGGCCAACCGCGGTACCGGCTACGGAATTCTGCTGCCGCTGCTGCACATCCTGCGCCGTGATCGCCACGCACGGGTGGTGCTGTTGCCGTCGGATCACTACGTCGAAGACGAGCGCGCACTCACGGCCGCGGTGACCGACGCTTTCGCACACACCGCGTCTGGCATCACGTTGCTCGGTGTGACGCCGGAGGTCGCCGATTGCGAACTCGGCTATGTACTCCCGGGTGCCCGCAGTCGTGGTGTGTGCGCGCCGGTTGCGCGCTTCATCGAAAAGCCAGGCCGCGCGGTCGCCGAAGACCTGCTGCGCCAGGGCGCACTGTGGAACAGCTTCATCCTGGTGGCGGCGGTCAGCACGATTGTCGAGTTGATCAGCGCCGTGCGTCCGGCCGAGGCGGCCGCGATGGCTGCCGCGGTAGAAACATCTGCGAGTTCTGTCGATCACCTGTACGCACAGCTCGATTGCCTGGATTTCTCCCGCGATGTCGTCACCGGCAACGAGCACCGTCTGAACGTGCTCGGCGTGCGTCCGTGTGGATGGACCGACCTCGGCACGCCCGAACGGCTCGATGAGTGCCTGTCGCGCCTGCAGGCGCGCGACATGCCGTCGCACGGAAGCTCACGCAGTGTTTTCTCGCTCGCCGAAGTCAGCGGCCGGTGCGGTGTAACAGGTGTGATGCGAAACGTCAGGGTTCAAACCGAATTGATGGGAGCTACAGCATGAAAACGATGTTGCGTTATCTCGCTCAGAGTGGCGTCGCGCTTGCGGCGGCCGGTGTGTTCGGTGGTGCCATCGCAGCTGCCGATCATCGATTCGGCATCGAGCAGGCCGAGGTTGTGATGAGTGCGGCGCTCGACTATGCGCGGACGCACGAGGCGCCCGGCGGCACGATCGCGATCGTCGATGACGGTGGCCACATGATGCTGCTCAAGCGTCTCGATCATACCTTCGCTGCCTCCGCGCCGGTGTCGGAAGGCAAGGCGCGCACGGCGGTGCTGTTTCAGAAGCCGACTCGTGTGTTCGAAGACATCGTCAACAAGGGTCGCACGACGATGGTGACGGTGGCCGCGGTCACCGGCTTCACACCGCTCAAGGGCGGCGTACCGATCGTCATCGACGGCGAGATCGTCGGTGGTATCGGCGTCAGCGGCGCCAAGAGCGCCGATCAGGACGACGAGATTGCACAGGCGGCAGTAGATGCGTTCACTGCGCGCCGCATTGTCGACATCGAAGTGACGCGGTTGCCCGCAGCAAAGGTCAAACGCGCCTTCGACAAGGGCGAAACCCTCTATGCCGCGGATGGCTTCAAGGTCAACGCCAGTCGCCGCGATGGCACTGGCGAAGCAGAAGTGCACACCAGCGATGCCGACATCTTCTACGTCCTCGAGGGTTCTGCGCAGTTCGTCACGGGCGGGGAACTGGTTTCGCCGCGCGAAGTCGAGCCGGGCGAAATCCGCGGCACCGCGATTACCGCGGGCAGGTCCGCGCGGTTGTCAGCAGGGGACGTGGTGGTCGTGCCCCCCGGTGTGCCGCATTGGTTCGAGTCGGTCAAAGCACCGTTTCTCTACTACGTCGTCAAGTCGACGCGAGGGTAGTGCCATGCGTCGTTTGGGATTCGCCGCGCTCCTCATCACATCTATCGCCTATGCGGCCGCTGCGTTGGCGACGGAGGTGACGCCTCTTGCTGTGGTCGATCTTGCGTCGCCAGATGGTGCGAAGCAGCTCGGCGTGAATTGGCGCTATGCCGATGTGTCGATCGAATCAACGCAATTCTTCGCGCCCGGCGCCGATGGTCAGCCTGGGCGTACGCCGAATCTGACCTACACGCTGCAACCGAGTGCCGGCGCCCGCGACTTCGATGACAGTGGCTGGCCCGTCATCGCGGCCGATTCGCTGGATCAGCGGCGTGGCAGTGGCCGCCTGAGTTTCAACTGGTACCGGGCGCGGCTCCACATCCCCGCGTCGCTCGGTGGCGTCGACTTGACGAATACCGTTGCAGTGCTCGAAACGTCCCTCGACGATTACGCCGAGGTCTGGGTCGATGGTGAGCTGCCGCGGGCCGCGGCTCAAAGCGGTGGCTCGGTGGTCGCCGGCTGGAACGCCACCAACAAAGTCGTTCTGGGGCGACGGTTGGCACGCGGCCGCGAAATCCAGATCGCGATCTTCGGCATGAACGGGCCGATCTCCGCCCTGCCCACCAACTACATCTATCTGCACCATGCCAAGGTCGCTTTCTATCGTGGTGACAGCGAACCCGTCGCGTTCGCGCCGCACGAGGTGAACATCGGCGTGCAGCGGCTCGACGCCGAAATCGATCGTATCGTTCCCACCAACGTGAAGCTCTTCAAGCTCGCTGAAGGTTTCTCGTTCACGGAAGGTCCGGTGTGGAGTCCGGAGGGCGCGCTCTTGTTCAGCGACCCTAACGACAACCGCCTGTATCGGTTGCGTGAGCGCGGCGCGCAGCCGGTCGAACTCACCATCGTGGATGCGAAGAGCGGATACGAAGGCGAAGACGTCGCCCGCTACAGCCAGCCCGGTTCGAACGGACTCGCATTCGATGCACAGGGACGGCTGACGATCGATCAGCACGGCAATCGGCGCGTGGTTCGACGCGAACCCGACGGCCGCCTCACGGTGCTCGCGGATCGCTTTCAGGGCAAGCGCCTGAACAGCCCCAACGATCTCGTCTATCGCTCGGATGGCACGCTGTATTTCACCGATCCGCCCTTTGGGCTGCCCGGATTCTTTGGCGACCCGGCGAAGGAGCTTGCCTTCAGCGGCGTGTACCGGCTGCAGAACGGTCAACTCGATCTCGTCTCCCGCGAGCTCGAAGGGCCTAACGGCATTGCGTTCTCACCGGACGAGCAGTTCCTGTATGTCACCAACTGGGATCCGATGCGCAAGATCGTGATGCGCTATGAGTTCGACGCCGACGGTGGCGTTGGCGCCGGTAAGGTCTTCTTCGACATGGGGAAAGCCCCCGGTGAAGAAGCACTCGACGGCTTGAAGGTGGACGTCGAAGGACATCTGTACGTATCCGGCCCCGGCGGCCTGTGGATCATTGCGCCTGACGGCCGCCACCTCGGCACACTCGAACTGCCGCGCCTGGCCGCGAATTTTGCCTGGGGCGGTGCCCAGGGCAGGACGCTATACATCACCGCGCGCGATCGCATCTACCGCATGGAACTGGGCGTTGTCGGCGCACCGCGCCCTAAAACCGCCGGCGAGCTCGCGCGATGAAGTACGCACTCGCAATGCTGCTGTGTGTTGCAGGTGCCCATGCGCAAGCCGACATCGTTCGTCTGGATTCGCGCATCGATCATCTGCTGCCACCGGGCACTGCCGTCGAGAACGTGGCCGATGGGTTCAACTGGCTTGAAGGGCCGGTGTGGTGGCGCGACTCGCTGCTCTTTTCCGACATCCCGGCCAATCGCGTGCATCGGTTGCGCGCCGGTCGTGGTACCACGGTGTTCCTCGAAAGGAGCGGCTTTGCCGGGGACGCGTTCGCCGGGCGCGAGCCAGGCTCCAACGGGCTCGCGATCGACAGCCAGGGCCGACTGGTGCTGTGCGAGCACGGCAACCGGCGCATTACGCGTCTGGAAACCGATGGCAGCCGCACCGTTCTCGTCGATCGCTATCAGGGCAAACGTCTCAACAGTCCGAACGATCTCGTGTATACGAAAAACGGCGATCTTTACTTCACCGATCCGCCGTTCGGTCTGCCGCGTGGGTTCGATGATGCGGCGCGCGAGATCGACTTCAGCGGTGTGTACCGGCTGCGCGCCGATGGCGCACTCGAGCTGCTGACTGACGCGATTTACGCGCCCAACGGCATCGCGCTGTCGCGTGATGAAAGAACCCTGTACGTGAGTGACGTCGACCCGAAGCGGTCGGCGTGGCTTGGCTATGACATCGGGACCGATGGGCGATTGCGCAACGCGCGCGTGCTGATCGATTTGACCAGTGAAAGTGGTTCTGGCCGGGGAGCCCCGGATGGAATCGAAGTCGATGCGATGGGCAACCTGTACGGCGCGGGGCCTGGCGGCGTGTTCGTCATGGCGCCGGACGGGATTCTGCTCGGTCGCATCGAGTTAGGGGTGCCCACGGCGAACCTCGCCTGGGGCGAAAACGGAACTGTGCTCTACGTCACCGCGAATACCGCCGTCTACCGAATCCAGACGGCCACGCGTGGCGCCGGGTACCAGCAAGGAGCAGGCTCACATGAATCTACACACACGAGCTATCGCAGAGACCTTTCGCGACCGACACGGGTGCGGGGACGAACTGGCATTCGACCGACAGGAGAAGCAGGTGCATTTGTTGCATCTGCTCATGGATCTCGACGGCGATCCGGACTCGGAGCCGTACGATGACGATGAGTTCGACTACGACGTCACTCATTGAAGTCGGTCGCGACGCATTGGGCAGTTTTGACGAAGCGACCTCGCGCGAGTGGCTTTACACCAATGGGCTTGGTGGATTCGCGAGCGGAACGCTCTCGGGCGCTCGTACGCGTCGCTATCACGGACTGCTCGTTGCAGCACTGGCTCCGCCAGCACAGCGCGTGGTGCTCGTTGCGAAAGCCGACGTGGCGGTCGAATTCGATGGCCGCGAACACTGGCTGACGAGTAACGAATTCGCCGACGGCACCGTGCACCCGCGGGGCTACGAAATGCTCGACCGTTTCATGCTCGATGGACTGATGCCGGTGTGGCGCTACGCAATCGATGACGTGATCGTCGAGCAGCGCATCTGGATGGCCCAGGGTGCCAACACCACCTACCTCGAACTGCGCGTGGTCCAGGGTGTGGGCCCGGTTCGAATTCGTGTACGGCCGTTGTGCGCGCATCGGGACTTCCATGGCGTGTCACACGGTGGCTGGTCGTTTGGCAGCGCACCGACTGGCGATGGCTTCGATCTGCGTGCGTTCGACGGTGCCGTGCCGGTACGAATCAGGAGCGATCGGGGCAGCGTTGTCGCAGATGGCCAGTGGCATTGGCGGTTTCGTCAGCGCATTGAATCCGCCCGCGGCCTGGATGACGTCGAGGATCTGTTTTGCCCTGGGGTGATCGAGGCTGACGTCGGCGCGGGCACCGCCGTAACAATGACATTCACGGCGGAGGTTGCTGAACCGATGGCGGCCGCCACTGTACTGATGCGTGAGCGGAGCCGGTGGCAGCAGTTACTTGCTGCTGCGTCGCTGAGTGCCCCCGAGTGGGTTCGTCGGTTGCACCTGGCGGCAGACCAGTTCGTCGCTGCGCGCGGTGACGCGAACGACGCCGGTAAGACCGTAATTGCCGGTTATCCATGGTTTGGAGACTGGGGCCGCGACACGATGATTGCGCTGCCGGGCATTGCCCTGGCGACCGGTCGACTGGATGTCGCCGCGTCGGTATTGACCACCTTCGCTGCACACGTGTCCGAGGGCATGCTGCCAAATCGTTTTCCAGATCTGGGCGAAGCCCCGGAGTACAACACTGTCGATGCGACACTCTGGTACTTCGATGCAATCGACCGATATCTGAAAGCAAGCAGTGACCAGCGGCTGCTCGCGCAGCTGTATCCGGTGCTGACCGACATCATCGATTGGCATGTGAAGGGTACGCGGTTCGGTATTCGCGTCGATGACGATGGGTTGCTTGCCGCTGGCGTCGAAGGTGTTCAGCTGACCTGGATGGATGCGCGGGTCGACGGTCGCGAGATCACGCCGCGCACGGGCAAGGCCGTGGAGATCAACGCGCTGTGGTATCGCGCATTGATGAGCATGCGTCGCTTCGCGCACCTGTTGGGCGATGCGCAGGCAGCCGAACGGTTCGAGCGACTGGCCAACCGGGTGTCGCGAACATTCGAAGCGCGATTCTTCAATGCGGCCACAGAGTGTCTGTTCGACGTGATCGACGGCCCGGCAGGCGACGACGGCAGCATCCGTCCCAATCAGATCCTGGCACTTGCGATCGCGCCCGAGCTCTTCTCCATCGAACGGGCATGCGCGGTGGTGGACGTCTGCGCGCGAAAGCTCTGGACACCGGTGGGGCTGCGCTCACTCGCGCCGGAAGAACCGGGATACAGCGGCGTGTATGGCGGCGGTCCGTCGCTGCGCGACGGCGTCTACCACCAAGGCACCGCCTGGACTTGGCTGCTGGGTCCGTTCGCGATGGCGCACTACCGCGTGTACGGCGATGCCAAGGCCGCCAAACGATATCTCGAGGGCGTCGCCGGACATTTGCGACAGGGATGCATCGGTTCTGTCGGTGAAGTATTCGACGGTGCGGCGCCGCACATGCCGGGCGGGTGCTTCGCACAGGCCTGGAGCGTGGCGGAAGTGCTGCGGGCGTGGACTGAAATCGATTCTGAGGAGGAGGCGCAATGGGTGTTCGCGAACAACAAGCCAAACAGCAATCAATGAAGGGTGCAGCACGCAGGCGTTTCGCCGCTCGCAGTGAAGAGCGCGCGCGATTGGCAGACCCAGCGACCGCCGAGGCATTCAAGTTCTGGGGGCCGTACTTGAGCGAGCGCCAATGGGGTACGGTGCGCGAGGACTACAGTGCGCACGGTACGGCGTGGGATTACTTTCCCCACGATCATGCCCGCAGCCGGGCTTATCGTTGGGGCGAGGACGGCATTGCCGGCTGGTCCGACAACGAATCGCGCCTGTGCTTTTCCCTCGCGCTGTGGAATGGCAAGGATCCCATCCTGAAGGAGCGGCTGTTCGGGCTGACCAACAGCGAGGGCAACCACGGCGAAGACGTCAAGGAGCTGTATTACTACCTCGACGCGACACCGACTCATTCATATCTGAAGTTCCTCTACAAGTATCCGCAGATGGCGTTTCCGTATGCGCGGCTGGTCGAGGAGAACCGTCGCCGCGGTGCTCACGACGATGAGTTCGAACTGATCGATACCGGCGTGTTCGACGACAACCGTTACTTCGATGTGTTCGTCGAGTACGCGCAAGCCGCACCAAACGACACGCTGATCCGCATTACCGTACACAACCGCGGCGATGCGCCAGCCCAGCTCGTGCTCGCGCCGCAGCTCACGTTTCGCAACACCTGGGACTGGAAGCACGGCAGCCCGCGTCCGAACATGTCTGCGTCGGGTCCGCGCACGATCATCGCCGATCATCCGACACTCGGGCGTTATCAGCTCGATGTCGAGTCCGCTGCCGAGTTCATCTTCACCGACAACACCACCAACACCATTGCGCTGTACGGCAACGGTGAGGTGAAACCGTTCAAGGATGCGTTCCATCGCTTTCTCATCGACGGTGACGTGAGCGCGCTGCGCACGGATGGCGCGGGCACGAAGTGTGCCGCCGTCTTTCGACTCGACGTGCCGGCGCATGGCGAACGATGCGTGGCGCTGCGCCTGTCGAACCGTCGCCACCCGCAACCGTTCGCTGGATTCGACGCGACATTTGCCGACCGGATCCGCGAAGCGGATGCGTTCTACGCGCAGCTGCAATCGGGCATGTCCGGACTCGACGAAAAGCACATTCAGCGCCAGGCCTTCGCCGGAATGATCTGGAGCAAGCAGTTCTTCTACTACGACGTCCCCGACTGGCTCGACGGTGATCCGGCGCAGCCTGCGCCGCCGGCAGGGCGGCGCAATGGCCGCAACCGTGAATGGGCGCATCTGAACAATGCCGAAATCATCTCCATGCCCGACAAGTGGGAGTATCCCTGGTATGCCGCCTGGGACCTCGCATTCCACTGCATTCCGCTGTCGCTGATCGATGCCGAGTTCGCCAAGCAGCAACTCGTACTGCTGACACGTGAATGGTACATGCACCCCAATGGTCAGTTGCCCGCCTACGAGTGGGCGTTTGGCGACGTCAATCCACCGGTGCATGCGTGGGCGACCTGGCGTGTGTTCCAGATCGATCGCAAGCAGCGCGGCGATGACGGCGATCTCGAATTCCTCGAGCGCGTGTTTCACAAGTTGATGCTGAACTTCACCTGGTGGGTGAATCGGAAGGACTCCGAGGGTCGCAACGTATTTCAGGGCGGTTTTCTCGGTCTCGACAACATCGGCGTGTTCGATCGCAGCAGTCAGTTGCCGACCGGCGGTCACATCGATCAGTCCGATGGCACGAGTTGGATGGCGATGTATGCACTGAACCTGATGCGGATCGCGCTGGAACTTGCGCAGCACAATCATGTGTACGAGGACATCGCGACCAAGTTCTTCGAGCACTTTCTCCACATCGCCGAGGCGATGACGGCCATCGGTGAGTCCGGCGTCGGCCTGTGGGATGAAGAAGATCAGTTCTTCTACGACGTGCTGCACCTGCCTGATGGATCGATGCAACGGCTCAAGGTGCGATCGATGGTCGGGCTGATTCCGCTGTTCGCGGTGGAAGTACTCGAGCCTGAGCTGCTCGATCGCGTGCCCGAATTCAAACGGCGACTCGAGTGGTTTCTGTCGTACCGACCAGACCTCGCGAAGCTCGTTTCGCACTGGAACCAGGAGGGTTCAGGCCACCGGCGCCTGCTGTCGTTGCTGCGCGGTCACCGCATGAAGGCGCTGCTGCGGCGGCTCCTGGACGAAGACGAGTTCTTGTCGGACTTCGGCGTGCGCGCGCTGTCTCGCTACCACGCCCAGCATCCCTACGTGTTCCGCCTCGATCGGGAGGACCTGACCGTTGGCTATCGCCCGGCGGAGTCGGACACGGGTCTGTTCGGCGGCAACTCGAACTGGCGTGGTCCGGTGTGGTTCCCGGTGAACTACCTGATCGTCGAATCGCTGCAGCGATTTCACCATTACTACGGCGACGACTTCCGCATCGAGTGCCCGACGGGTTCGGGTGTGTTCGTCACGATCGAACAGGCCGCCAGCGAAATTGCGCGTCGACTGACGCGGATATTCCTTGCGGACGATCGCGGCGAGCGGCCGGTATTCGGCCACCACCCGCGGATGCAGCGCGACCCGCTGTTTCGCGATCACCTCTTGTTCTACGAGTACTTCCACGGCGACAGCGGACGTGGGGTCGGCGCGGGCCATCAGACCGGGTGGACCGGCCTGATCGCGAAGCTCCTGATGCCGCGCCGCCGCGATCCATCACCAACCACCCAGGAGATCTGACATGAACGTTGTTTCCCGCGTCGACGCATCGCTTCCCCAGCCGGTGATGCCGCAGTGCCAGACACAGCGATGGCTGCAGGGACAGAAGGCGCTGGTCACCGGCGCGAGCTCCGGCATTGGTCGCGCGGTTGCGATTGCGCTTGCCGAAGCCGGCGCCGATGTCGTCATCAACTATTCGTCTGGTGAAGCCAAAGCGATGGAGACGCTGGATGTGGTGAAGGCCGCGGGTGTCGACGGTATCTCAGTGCGTGCCGACGTGTCGAAGGAAGGCGATGTCGAGGCGATGTTCACCAGCATGCTCGATCGGTTCGGCACCATCGACATCCTGGTCAACAACGCCGGCCTGCAGGTCGACGCGCCATTCGACAAGCTCACGCTCGATGCCTGGAACAAAGTGATCGGCATCAACCTGACGGGGCAGTTTCTGTGCGCACGCGCCGCCGTGCGGGAATTCAAACGCCGCGGCGTGGTGCCTGCGGTGTCGTGCGCGGCCGGCAAGATCATCTGCATCAGCTCGGTGCACGAAGTCATTCCGTGGGCAGGCCATGTGAACTATGCCGCGTCCAAGGGTGGGGTGATGCTGATGATGAAGAGCCTGGCGCAGGAGGTCGCGCCATATCGCATTCGAGTGAACAGCGTTTCTCCCGGCGCGATTCGCACGCCGATCAACATGGCGGCCTGGGATACCGATGCCGCGTACCAGGAGCTGCTCAAGCTAATCCCGTACAAGCGCATCGGCGAGCCGAACGAGATCGGTCGTGCTGCCGCCTGGCTCGCATCCGACTATGCCGACTACATCACCGGCGTGAGTCTGTTCGTCGACGGTGGCATGACGCTGTATCCCGGCTTCGAGACGGGGGGTTGAGATGCGCCTGTCGACAAGATTGGCCCGTCACTGGCCGGAATACCTGATCGAAGCCTTCGCGCTCGGTTGTTTCATGATCTCAGCGGGTGTGTTCACGGTACTCATCGATCACCCGGATTCCTGGATGTACGCAGCCGTGCCGGATGCGGACCTGCGGCGCGCGCTGATCGGCATCGTAATGGGTGCAACCGCCATGGCGCTCGTATACAGCCCGTGGGGCAAGCGATCCGGCGCGCACATGAATCCGGCGCTGACGCTTGCATTTCTGCGGCTCGGCAAGATCGCACCGGCCGATGCGCTGTTCTACGTGCTGGCGCAATTCGCCGGCGGTGTGCTCGGCGTGCTGCTCGTGGTGGTGTTGTTCGGCGAACGCTTCACCGCCCCGCCCGTGACCTACGTTGCAACCCTGCCTGGCCGGTTCGGACCGGCCGTTGCGTTCATCGCCGAGGTCGCGATCTCCGGCTTGCTGGTCTACGCAGTGTTGTCAGTGGTCGCGCGCGAGCACATTGCCAAATATGCGGGCGTCGCCGCGGGAATTCTGGTCGCGACATTCATCACCTTCGAAGGCCCGCTGTCGGGAATGAGCATGAACCCGGCGCGCAGCCTTGCGTCCGCTGCGCCGGCGGGTCTGTGGAACGGGCTGTGGATCTACTTCATCGCGCCGCCACTCGGCATGTGGGTTGGCGCTGAGCTGCATGCCCGTTCGGCACGCTCGCGGCAGCACTGCGCAAAACTCGTCCACAGCGCCGATCAGCGCTGCATTCACTGCGGCTACGACCCCGACCGATCTCTGTCGCGCCGCACTTCAATGGGAGAGCTGAAATCATGAACATACTCTACGACGTCATCGTTGTGGGTTCCGGAGCGGGCGGCAGCGCGATGGCGAACGCGCTCACGCGCCGCAATCTGAATGTGCTGCTGGTGGAAAAGGGCGATCACTTGCCCGCCGATGGCAGCACGCTCGATCCGGCCGTGGTGATCGGTGAGGGAAGGTTCAAGAGCCGCGAAGCGTGGCGTGACCGAACCGATCGTGTCGTGACTCCGGAGGAGTATTTCAACGTCGGCGGCAAGACCAAGTGGTATGGCGCGGCGCTGGCGAGATTCCCAGCGGATACGTTCAGCGCCGATCGATCGCGCGGTTTCAGAGACTGGCCCTTCGGCGGCGAGGCGCTGGATCCCTACTATGCGCGTGCGGAAGAAGCCCTCGGTGTCATGCCGTTCGCATGTGAAGCGGATCTCTCCCGAATCACCCGCGTGCTGACTTTGCGTGGCTGGCGCAGTGAGCCGCTGCCAATGGGACTGGCTGCGAACATCGGCGAGCACTCCGATGAAGCCACCCACTTCGACGGCTTCGCATCGGTCGCGAACCTCAAGAGTGACGCGCAGGTGCGATTTCTCGAGCCCGTGCGCACGAGTACCAACCTTCGCCTCATCACAGGTCACGCTGTGTCCAGATTGATCGGTGCGGGCGCACCGGCACCGCGCATCGTTGGTGTGGGGCTGGACGATGGCCGCATGTACCGGGCGCGCCGAGTGGTCCTGGCGGCTGGCGCCCTGCATTCGCCACGGTTGCTCGAGCAGTTCCTCACCGACCACCAACTGTCATGGTTGCCGGCAGCCCGCAATGTGGGCCGCAACTTGAAGCTGCATGTACTCACCGCGATGCTCGCCGTGGGTATTGGCCCGATTGCGGACCAGTTGCGCAAGACGCAACTCCTGCTGAACGATGAAACCCCCAACAGCAGCGTACAGCCGCTTGGGTTCGATGCGGAGCTGCTGGCAACGCTGATTCCGAAGTTCGCGCCGCGCTTCGTCGCTCGGACGATGGCGCGTCGTGCGTATGGATTCTTCCTGCAGACCGAGGACGGCTCACATCCGCACAACCGCATTGTGGCGCAGTCTGCGACTGGGCGCTTGCCGCAGATCGACTACGACGTGCAGCGTCTGCCC
Organism: Pseudomonadales bacterium; assembly: GCA_041738285.1. Lineage (GTDB taxonomy): Bacteria > Pseudomonadota > Gammaproteobacteria > Pseudomonadales > Azotimanducaceae > SZUA-521. The sequence goes on from JBGSQB010000096.1 coordinate 11,924, forward strand.
GCCGCTGAGTCGGAGCATCGCGTGTTGGTCAGGCGACTGTTCAGTGCGTTGTTTCGCGCTGGCATGCTCGCATTCTCGAAGCGTATCGGAATCGAGGGCACGGCACATGCGTGTGGGACGCTGGTTGCCGGGGTGCACGCAGCCGACTCGGTTGTCGATGGCTACGGTCGTGTGCACGGACTCGACGGCGTGGTGGTATCAGATGGCAGCGTGCTGCCGCGCATCAGTCGGGTGAATCCCGCGCTGACGATCTATGCATTCGCGTTGCGAGCTGCGGATCATCTGGCCGACGAGCTCGCCAATGCGCGTGCGGCGTCTTCGATGGAGGTGGTGTCGTGAGTGAAGCAGAGATCGTTGCGGAGCGTCTCGAACGCACTCATCGAGTCGGTGGCGGCGCACTGCTGGTCGCCGTGACGGGAATCGATCACGCGGGAAAGTCGTGGTGGACGCAACGCATCGCTCAGGCGTTGCGAGCGCGTGAGAGGAACGTTGCGTGCGTGCGCTCGAACGACTGGTACCGGCCCCAGGGCGATGGGCCGTTGACCGCTTCGGCTTTCTATCACGATGGTATGCGCCTGGACGAACTGTTCTCACAGGTTCTGTTTCCGCTGCGGGCACGACGCGGCCTCGACGTCGAAGTCGGTCTGACTGCGCGTGGCAGTCGGTGCTCACATCGATATCGCTACCAGTTCTCGGATATCGATGTGGTTCTCGTCGACGGACCGTTTCTGCTCAAGCGCGGCTACCAACGATTCTTCGACGTTGGTGTCTGGGTGGACGCGACCGCCGAAACTGCGCTCGAGCGCGGTCTTGCGCGCAAGGAGCTGCGTCACGACGCAGCGGCGATCGAGCGGATTTATCGCGAGGTCTATCTGCCCGCCCAGGACATGCACCTTTCGATCGATGATCCACAGAGTGCCACGATGCTGACCATCCGCAACGACGATCGGCTCCCGGTCGCGCTCAAGCGTGTTCTTTCGGGGAGCGCATCCAGATGAAAATACTAGCGTTTCTGCTCACCGTTGCTGCGCCGCTCGCGCAGGCCACGACGGTCGATTCGATCGGCATCACCGTCAGCGACGCCGATCGCTCGATCGCGTTCTATCGCGACGTGTTGGACTTCGAAGTGACGGCTGATCGCGAAATCACCGGTGATGGCTACGAGCATCTGTTCGGTGTGTTTGGCGCGCGCATTCGCATGGTGCGCATGCGGCTCGGCGCGGAGCACATCGAGCTGATCGACTACATTGCATCTCAAGGGCGACCGATGCCTGGCGATACGCGCGGCAACGATGTCTGGTTCCAGCACATTGCGATCGTGGTTTCCGACATGGACGCTGCATACGCGGACCTGCGACGGCATCGGGTCGAGCATGCCTCCACCGGACCGCAGCGTCTGCCGGATTGGAATCCGAACGCCGGCGGTATCAGTGCGTTCTACTTCAAGGATCCCGACGGCAATCACCTGGAACTGATTCAGTTCCCGCCAGACAAGGGGCAGCCGCGCTGGCAGCAGAGCAATGGCCAGCTGTTCCTCGGCATCGATCACACCGCGATCACCGTCACGGACACTGCGCGCAGCATCGCCTACTACCGCGATCGGCTTGGTCTCGTGGTGGCAGGTGGCAGCGAGAACTACGGCACCGAGCAGGAGCATTTGAACAACGTCTTCGGCGCCCGCTTGCGGATCACTGCGCTCGCGGGCGACGCCGGTCCTGGAGTGGAACTGCTCGAGTACCTTGCGCCGCGCACGGGTCGACCGATGCCCATCGATACCAGTGCAAACGATCTATGGCACTGGCAGGTGCACATGGTACCGGACGCACCGATCGAGGCTGCGGTTGCGGTGATCGATGCATCGATCGGAATCGAATCAGGTCGCATGGTGCGCGATCCCGACGGTCACGCAACATTGCTGATCAAACCCGTGGGAGGTGGCTCGTGAATCGACGCATCGTGATCGTGGGTGGAGGCTTTGCCGGCATCCGGCTGGCGGGTCAGCTGGAGCGTACGCTGCCTGCCGATTGTGAGATCGTCCTGCTCACCAAGGAGAATTTCATTACCTACAACCCACTACTGCCCGAAGTAGTGGGAGCGTCCCTACTGCCGGGCCACGTGGTCGCACCGCTGCGGCAGATGGTCAAACGAGCGTCGGTTCGCATGGTGTCGGTCACCGATGTCGATCTCGAGACGCGCACCGTCGCTTACGCCGGTGAAGGCAGCGGTATGCTCGAGTTCGATCATCTGGTGATTGCCTGTGGACAAGTGGCGAACCTCGATCTGGTGCGTGGCATGGAGAAATTCGCGCTGCCGCTGAAGACGCTGGGTGACGCGCTGTTTCTGCGCAATCGCGTGATCGTGCGACTCGAGCATGCGGACCTGCAACCCGATCGCGAAGCACGCGGTTGGTTGACCCGATTCATCGTGCTCGGCGGTGGCTTCAGCGGCGTCGAGGTCGCCGGCGGCCTGGTCGATTTCCTGAACAGCGCGCTCAAGTACTACCCGCGTATCGTGCGCGACGAGGTCAAGGTGCAACTGGTACACAGCGGTGATCATCTACTGCCCGAACTGTCGCCGAGTCTGGGTGACTTCGCGAAGCGCCGACTCGAAATGCGCGGCATCGAAGTCATCCTCAACGCGCGCGCCGCGCGGGTGGACGATCGGGCCGTACAACTGTCGAACGGCGACCTGCTGACCGGGGGTACCGTGATCTGCACGATTGGCAGCGCGCCCAATCCATTGCTCGAGTCGCTGCCCGTCAACAAGATCAAAGGTCGCATCGAAGTGGCGCCGGACATGTCGGTGCCGGGACAGGTCGGCCTGTGGGCACTCGGAGACTGCGCGGCGGTGCCCAATGCCCGCGACAGCAGCATCTCACCGCCGACCGCGCAGTTCGCCGATCGCCAGGCGCGCGCGCTCGCGGTCAATATCGCGGCATCCATCGCGGGTCGACCAACACGCCCGTTCTCTTATCGTCCCCAGGGACAACTCTCATCGGTCGGTCACAACAGCGCGGTGGCGGAATTGTCGGGACTGCGGATCGGCGGCTTCGTCGCGTGGCTGCTGTGGCGCGGCATCTATCTGATGAAGATCCCGACGCTGGGTCGCAAGATCAGGCTCTTCCTCGAATGGAACTGGGCCATGTTCTTCCCGCCCGACATCGCGCACCTTGGCTTCAACCGGACCCGGAGGAAACTCAAACCCGTCGCGCCGTGAGCTTCGCTGCATTCACGAATCGTCGCATCGGTTATGCGACGTTTGTCCTCGCCTGCGCCGGTTTCGTCAGCCTTGGCCTGCCAGACGGTCTATTGGGTGTCGCCTGGCCCACGATGAGTGCCGCATTCGATGTCGACTTGTCGGCACTGGGTCAGCTCTTCGTCGCAACGACCGCCGGCTACTGCATTGCGAGCGTTGCAGCGGTGCGGCTGTTGAGTCTGATGGGGATCGGACTACTGCTCGTTGCGTCGTGCGCGGCGACCGCGCTGAGTCTCGTGGGTTACGCCATTGCGCCAGGCTGGGCGCTGCTGCTCATGTGTGGCGTGGTGGCGGGTGCGGGCGGCGGCGCGATCGATGCCGGTCTCAATGCGCATGCGGCTCATCACTTCTCGGTACGCGCGGTCAATCTCCTGCATGCATGCTACGGCGTTGGTACAGCCGCAGGGCCGTTGATCATGACGAGCATTCTGGTCGCGCAACGACCGTGGGTGCTCGGCTATCTCATCGTCGCGATAGCGCAGCTCATGCTCGCCTGTGCATTCAGGCACGCTCGAAACCGATGGTCGTCACCGAGGTATCGAAACACGCCGGCCACGAACGTGTCGATGCTGGAAACGGTGCGGCGACGCGACGTGCGTTGGTCGTTGTTGCTGTTTCTGCTCTACGTAGGGGCAGAGGCGGGCGCCGGCGCGTGGATATTCAGTTTCCTCAGCATGCAGCGCGATTTCAGCGTCGCCAGCGCTGGGCTCCTCGTGAGTGTGTATTGGGCGGGTCTGTTTGCGGGTCGCACGGCGATCGCTTTGACACCAGTAACACCCGGTGCGGGGACGATCCTGCACCCGTGCACCATGGGTGCAGTCACTGGAGTGACGATGCTGACGCTGTTTCAGGCATTCGCGCCGACATGTGCTGCGGTGACGCTGCTTGGGGCCGCCTCGGGACCGATATTCCCGACGTTGATCTCAAGCACTGCGGCGCGCCATGGCGCGGATCACACCGCCAACGCGGTCAGCTTGCAGGTCGCTGCTTCGGCGCTCGGCCTTGCAGTTGTACCTGCGCTGCTCGGTGCTCTTTCTGCGACGCAGGGGTTGAACACGCTCCCGCTCCTGCTGCTGATCGTGTGGGGTCTTATTGCGCTTACGCTCTCGCGTACGGTCGTCGTCAGGCGCGATGCATGAACCGAGCGATGCGCTCGCGAAACGTGTTCAGAGCTTGCCTAGCCCGGTGGTCCGGCCAGCGCTCGAATCTCGCTGGCAGACAAGGCGCGTGCGTATATGCGCACGTCGTCGACTCGGCCGCTGATTTCATCGACGACGTTTTGCTCATCGTCCAGATATGCGCCGATCGTGAACGGCACGTCCGGCATGTTGATCGCGCCATAAGTCCAGTCATTGCATATTTCTTTACCGTCTACGTAGAGGCGAGCGACCCACCCGTTGTACGTAGCAGCAACGTGGTACCAGCGATTCGGCTCGGCGCGGTACTTGGGATCGGCGTAGCAGACACCGCTGCGACCGGAATCCAGACGGATCTCGAACTTGAACCGTGAACCGTGAAAGCCGAAGAACAGCGTGGGGTATCCGTGCGCGATGAGTGCAACATTGTGCGTTGCTGAACGAATAGCCCGTGCGGCAACGGTTATCTGATCGGCGGTCGCGCTCAGCGTTTCCGACATGGGGACGATGACTACGCTGTCACCCGATCCGTCCAGCAGCAGAGCACCTTGGGCAACACCTTCCCCCCATTGGCCATTGCGCACCGTTCCGGTGTTGCCGTTCCCGGACGAGTCGGCAGCGCGATCGCCGGCTGTTTCGTCGAACTTCCACCAACCAACCAGGCGCTCATCCGACGGCGCGCCACATGCCGTCAGCAACTGCGCCAGCAGCAACGAGCCGAGATGGTAGGGTTTCATCGCAGCAACTCTCCTTTGACATGGTCGGCAATTCGCAGTGCAAGTGCGACGATCGTGAGCGTTGGCGTCACGTAGCTCCCAGTCGGAAACACCGAACTACCGGCGACGTAGAGATTCGACACACCGTGCATACGACAGTTACGGTCTACGACGCCTGAGCGTGGTTCGTCCGACATGCGCGTCGTACCGATGTGATGGCAGCCGCTCCAGATGGGGTCCGGCCAGAAATCGTCACCCGCCAACAACCATTCATGCAGCTGTAGCCTGCCCAGGCGCAGACGTGCAAGCTCTTCGCCGATGCGCAAGGTTGATTCGAACATCGACTGCTTGTCGCCACTCGCGAGCCGCCAGTCGACCTTGAGCTTCGGCATGCCGAGCGAGTCGCGTTCATTGGTGAGCGAAATGCGGCTGGCAGGATTGGGCGCTTGTTCCGAATGTGCGACGAGTTCGAACACCGAAATTTCGCCGCGCGCACGCCTGTAGAGATCGCCGATGTGCCCGTCGAGATCCGTCAGCACCGACCAGAACTTGTCATCGATGTCTGCGGGCCACCGACCGTCGCGGAAATCGTCGCGAAGGTCCCGGAGAGCGGCGTAACCAGGTCCAAAATCTCTTCTCGCCGCGATGTCGAATCCGGCGTTGAGTAGCCGATTGCGTTTCTTGCCTGCTGCTGAACAGGTCAAATGAGCGCGAATGAAGCCATCCTCGCTTCGCCTTCGATCGAACGCGCGCAGCAGCGCCTCTGGCTGGTTCGTCATTATGCTGCCCACGGCCCGTTCGGGGTGCTGCATGAAGTAGCGACCCAGGTTGCCCGAGCCATTGCCGAGCCCCTCGGTCTGGACATCCCGCGTCTGCAGCAGCAGCCGTGTGTTCTCCATGGCGCCGCACGCCAGCACATATGCTCGGGCGCGGACCGTTCCCGTCTGCCCGCTAAGTGATTGGACATGCATCATCTCGACGCCGGTGGCCGACGGGTTGGTTTGTATCCTGATCAGGTTGGCGTTGAGGATCACCTCGACATGGGCGGAACGTTGCAGTTGCTCGCGGTAGCGGTCGCCAAATCGCGTTGGCGGGCTGTATTGCCAGTAGCGAACCCGAACGTTGTTTGGCTCGAAAGTGGGGACGTCGGGGTCTTCGATTGGAAACTGGCCGTGCTCGTAGCGATAGGCGCCCAGCTCCAGAATCTGTTGAGCAGCTGCGTAGTACGGATCGAGGTCCTTCTTGGAGATGGGCCAACCGCTGTGAGGCACCCAGTCACGCACTTCGAAATCGTTCGCCTCGAACGGCGCGCACCATCCCTGCCAATGATTGGTCGTGCCGCCGAAGTATCGAAGACGACAACCCATCGGGCTGGCGGTCTCCCGGCCAACACTCTCACCCTCGTAAAGCGATTGCACCGCCTGATCGAATTCGAGCCCGCCGCTCTCGATCAGGCATACGCGAAACGGTGCCTTGTCCAAGCGAAGCGCGATCGCGATGCCTGCGGCGCCCGCACCAACGACACACACGTCACAGTCGATGTGGCGAGGAGATGCTTCGCGAAAGTCGGTGAGCACTCGGTCAACCGAGTGCGGAGTGAATCTGCAGCGGTATCATTGTTCCTGGTATCGCGTGCTACTGCCGGGTAGCCCTCAATGCTAGTCGAACGCGCCCGCGGCTTCGACAATCCCGTGGCGTGCTCAGTTCGTCGGCGCCAGGCGGTGACGTCAGCGCACACGCGCAGGTGTCGCCGAACGCTCAGAAATGGGTTGATTCAACCTGATAGTCGGCGACGGTGCGATCGGCGCTGAATGTGATCGTGACGGTGATTGTTCGGATCTGACGGGTCACCTGCGAAGACAGGGTCGACTTCTGCGTACCGCCGCTCACGCCAGCGCCAAAGTTGTCGAAGAACAGTCCGAGCCGAGCGGTCTTGTCGTTTGTCGCACTCGAGGTGTTTGCCTCAGTTGCCGTCTGGGATCGTTGATAGACCCACACCGCGTCGCCCGTGCGGTTGCGGGTGACGATGTCTGGGCCGCCGAAGAGGCGCAGCAGATCTCGCTGCGAGGTCACGCCGCGTAACACTTCGCGATCATTTGCTGGCCGTCGTCGAGCTGGCGGCAGCGCGGTGGGAGACAGTGCCGCGGACGTTGCGTCAGCGGTTGGCATGCCGTCGGCTGGCAGCAGTGCCAGCG
>JBGSQB010000160.1:0-3200 GCA_041738285.1 Pseudomonadales bacterium
TGGTGCCTTTTCCGGCATCCGTGATGCGGTGCTCGCTGCGCTCGCGCGCGCCGGCTGCGAGGTGGTGCACGAGCCGTCGACGTTGCGCGTGCTGCGGCTGCGACCGCTGTATCTCGGGCTCATGTACGGCGCTGCGCTGCTGGCCTATGGCGTCAAGTTCCGACGCTATGTCGATCACACCAGAGTGGCGGCGTGGGTGCGTTCGAAAGCCGCACAGGCGATCATCGATCGACACGACGACATCCACGCGGTGATCGGCTTGCAACGCGTCATTCGCGGATTCTCCGGCGCCAAACGGGCTGGCGTGCGCTATGCGCTGCTCACCGATCACGTCAATGTACTGTCCAAACAGTCACCCGATTTCGGTCTCGACCTGCCCGAGCGCGGTGTGTCTGCCGCATGGAACGAGACGGAACGCCGTGCGCTCGAGGCGCAGGATTGCACGTTCGTGCTGTCGAGCCAGGTGGAGCGATGTATCGTCGACCACTACGGTGTGCCGGCATCGCGAGTCACCGTGATCGGTGCCGGTCCCGTGCTGGACGTGAACGCGGAACGCGACCGCATCGCCAAGGACTTTTCGCAGCAGAACGTGCTGTTCGTGGGCCTGGATAGTCAACGTAAGGGTCTGCCGCAGCTCGAAGCCGCCTTCGAACGCGTGGTGGCGGCATTTCCGAAAGCAAAACTGCACGTGGCGGGTGTGGAAGGAAAGAGTACGGCGCATGTCACGTACTACGGTAAGTTGAGTGGTGCGCCGCTGCGCGACCTCTTCTACCGATCGCAGATCTTCGCCATGCCATCGCTGCGCGAGCCGTTCGGCCTCGTCTTTCTCGAGGCGATGTACGCGAAGAACGTGTGTATCGGCACGACGCTCGGCGCGATGCCGGAAATCATTCGGCAGGGCGAGACCGGCTTCCTGGTGGCACCGGACGACGTCGATGCGCTGGCCGATCGCATCATCTGGCTGTTCGAGCGACCCGATGAATTGCGGCGCATGGCGGAAGCGGGCTATGCGCGCGCGCGGCGAAACTACAGCTGGGACATCGCCGCCGAACGCATGCTGAACGCGCTGTTCGCGCACGAGTCGGCGCCGCAGCGATTCGCGGGCGGCGTGACCGCGACGTCGCACTGACTGTGCGCAGTGGCATGGACATCGTCGCCCGGCTGCCGCAGACCAACCTTCAGCTGCTCGCGCAAATGCGCGCGATGGAATATTCCGTCGCCGACATGACGGCCGTGGCACGCGGCTATCGTGTGGCGATGGATCTGTTCAGCGCGCGCTTTCGCGCCTGCGGCAAGCCGTTCGTCTGCCACCTGGTCGGCACCGCTGCCGTGCTGGTATGGCTCGAGCGACCGGTTGCCCATGTGCTCTGCGGTTTGCTGCATGCCGCGTATGCGGAGGGTGATTTCGGTAGCGCACCGCAAGGCATGACTGTGCGCAAACGCGCGCGACTGCGCGCGGTGATTGGCGAGGAGGCCGAAGCGCTGGTCGCGGACTACACCACATCGTCGCGAACCGCGGCAGCGCTGGTGGCGCGGCACGCGCAATTCGCCAGCTTGTCGGATCGCGAACGCGACGTACTCGTGATCCAACTCGCCAACGAGCTGGACGACTTTCGCGACTGGGCGCCGCACTACGCACAGAATGCCGAGGGGCGTTTGCAGGGTGTTCGCGTCTCGGCGCGTCATCAGGAGGAGATGGCGCGCGCGCTGGGTCATCCCGTACTCGCCGATGCGCTGCGCGATACTTACCGCGCCGTGCTCGATGCGGAGATTCCCGCCCAGCTGCGATCCGATCAGGCGAATGGATTCACGCTCGTGCCAGCCTCGCAACGGCGGCGCGCACCGGTGCTGCTGCGGCTGTTCGTGGGCAAGGTGATGCGGCGGCTGCAGCGCCTGCGCTCGCCGGCGTAGCTCAACGACGGGGCCCGTCACGGAGAATCGACACGGGCTCGCGTTCGAACTGATCCGGTCGATCGACCCCGTGCAGCGCGAGTAGCGTGGGTGCAATCTGCAGAATGTCTCCCGAGTACTGTCCCGGTCCGTCGATGAACGCCGGGCCCAGGGCCAGCAGGAACCCCTCTTCGCGATGATTGCCCGACCGCAGTTCGCGCACCGGTTCGTAGATCACGCCGAGGCGCGCGGACTCGACGCCGTCAATCGGCGCGTCCGCCGCCCAGAGTACGGCGAGGTCGGGCAGGCCGGCTGCAAACGCGCCTGGGTAGAGCGACTGCACACGAAACACCTCGCGCACCGCGGGTTGTCCCGTGGTCACGTTGGTGAGCGCGCGCAGCTGCGCCTCGAGATCGTTCAACAACTCATCGTACGCCGGTCCGGGTGCGACCGTGCCGTTGGGTTCGCGGCCTTCGAGGTTCACCCGGATGTGGGTGTTGCGATCGGTCGGCAGGACGAATGCCTGAGTGCGCTGCCAGTCGATGCGCGGCAGACGGAACAGCTCCCGCAATGGCGGCTTGGCCCATCGCGGTATGAGCCGGCGCACGGCGTCGAGACTGTTGGTGGATTGGCGCGACGCATTGACGGTGGTCTTGGCAGTGCGCGCGCGCACGTCGGCGCCGAGCGGACGGCGTCCCTTGCGCACCAGCAGCCCCATGCGCTCGAGGATCGATTCGGCGAGGTGGTTGCCGCGGAAGTTCGCCTGCATGCCGTGATCGGAGACGATGATCAGGTTGTCGTTGGGTGTGAGCGTCGCGGCGAGTGCTGCCAGCGCGCGGTCGATGTCGGTGTAGCAGGCGCGCAACCCATCGACCAGCACGGGGTCGCTGGCATCGTGGTCGGGATGCGTCTCGTCCCAGTACTTCCACAGCCAGTGACCGGCCTTGTGCGCTTCCATGAACACGGCGAACACCAGATCCAGATCGTCGTGTGCGAGCAGATACCGCACCAGCGCCGCCTTGCGTTCGATGCCTTGCCGCAGCAACTCGAGCAGTCGCCGGTGATCGGCGGGCGCGTCGCCGGAGTTCCGTTCGCGCGCGATGGGATACGCGCCCACCGCACGCTGCACGTCATGGGCGAGTTGCGGCGGCTGCGCCGCGCAGCCCCAGAACACGAACTCGGTCGCCCATTCCACGATCTGCAGGCCGGGAAAGTTCTGCGCGGGCGCGTCCATGGGAATGTCGGCAACGCCACAACGCAGGCCAGCGGCGCCCAGATAGTCGTAGAACTTGCGTGGCTCGCCGGCGCTG
>JBGSQB010000099.1:0-32757 GCA_041738285.1 Pseudomonadales bacterium
CGCCTTCATCTGTTCCATCGGCACTGCCATACCGTCGTCGATGCGCACCACATCGTTGCTCGCCGGTTCGGCCGCCAATCGCAACGCCTCCGCCAGCGCGAACGCACTCATGGCGACGAGCACGAACGAGATGCCGTCGAGCAGGTCGTTGGCGCCGAAGGTGAAGCGCGGCGTGCCGGAGCCTTGATCCGTCCCAATCGTCGCGAGCATCAGCCCCAGCACCGCGGTGATGAGGCTCTTCAGCACCGCGCCCCGGCTCGCAAACACGGCAACGCTGAGGAGCGCGAGGGTCACCAGCAGCATGTACTCGGGCGATTGAAAGTGCAGCGCTACGCTTGCCAGCGATCCGGCGGCGAACACGAGCAACAACGTGCCAATGGTTCCACCCGCGAACGACGCCCACGCGGCGATCGCGAGCGCGCGACCAGCACGGCCTTGACGCGCCATCGGATAACCATCGAAGGAGGTAGCGACAGTACTCGCAACACCCGGTGCATTGATCAGAATCGACGACGTCGACCCACCGTACACGGCGCCGTAGTAGACACCGGCCATCATGATCAGACCGCTGGCCGGGTCGAGCCCCCATGCCAGGGGAATCATCAGCGCAATTGCGGTGATCGGACCCAGTCCAGGTAGCATCCCGATCACAGTGCCGACCAGGCAGCCGAGCGCGACCCAACCGAGATTCTCTGGGTTCATCGCGGTGGCGAGGCCGATTGAGATGCCGTCCCACATACTCACTGCCACCACCGTCCGTCGGGCAAATACAACTCGAGACTCTCGGTCAGCAACCAACCTGCGACCGCAACGGCGCAGGGAACAACCGCGATCATCACCGCTCTGCGCTCACCCATGATCCAGAGCGATGGCCCAAGCAGTGTTGGCACTGCGAGCCACAGCGACGTGCGTGGCACCAGATAGGCGAACAACAACATCACGGCCACAAGCGCGAGTGGCCGCGCGAGCGGGCCGTGGATGACGCGGGCCGCTGGCGCGACCGACATCCACGCGAGCGTCAGCAGCATGAGCGCAACGGCATAGATCGTCGGCAGCGTGCGCGCGTTGATGGTCTCGGATGCCAGCCAGTCGTCGAGCGGAATCGTACGTGCGGCAAACAGATACGCGGCACCCACCGCGAGCAGGACGATGCCGAGCATGCGCGTGGCGATCAGTTGAGGAACCCCAGATCTCTCAACGCTACTTCGAGTCGAGCGCTTTCCGCATCGAGAAACTGCGCGAACGCGGGACCAGCAATGAACTGCGATGCCCAGCCATGACGCTCGAGAGTCTCTGTCCATTGCGCCGATCGTGTGAGCACCGTCAACCGCTCGATGTGCGCTGCAATCGCATCGGCTGCCAATCCAGGTGGCGCGAACACGCCGCGCCAGTTTGCCATGACAACGTCGAAGCCGAGTTCTTCGAATGTCGGTACATCGGGTAACGCTGGCAATCGCGAAGGGGCGCTGACGGCCAGCACACGAAAGTCGCCTGAACGCACGAAGCTCATGGTTTCACCAACGCCCGAACTCAACACATCGATCTCGTGTCCCAGCAGAGCAATCGCTGCCTTGCCGCCACCATCGTAGGGCAGATAGCGGACCGCGCGCGGGCTCACGCCGGCGCTGGCAGCGGCCATTGCAAGTACCACATGATCCAGACTGCCACGCACCGAACCACCCCCGAAGTTCAGCTGGCGCAGGTTGTCCGGTGTCGGTGCGACCACATCGGCCCAGGTCTGCCAGGCGCTATCAGCGCGCACGACAAGCGCGCCGTAGTCAGCAATCAACGCAGCGATTGGCGTCAGATCTTCGTGACCGTGCGGAAACAGACCCTGCAGGCTTCTAATCACCAACGGCGTCGAATTCACCAAGAGCGCATCGGTGCGGGTGGGCGCCAAACGCACGAACACGCTCATGGCACGTCCGCCCCCGCCGCCCGTTACGTTCTCGTACGATACCGAACGTGCGAGGTTCAATCGCATGAGATCGGCACCCATCGTTCGCGCGGTGCCGTCGAGTCCGCCGCCTGCGCCGGCGGGAATGACGAAGTGCAGATCACTCGCGCCGACCGAGCTGCAGAGCGTGAATGCCAGCACAAGCGCAGCATGTCGTATCACCGAGGCGTGGCTCATCGCGTGGGCGCGAAATTGAGTGGCAATCCTGCAACGGGCCAGGGCTGGCTCACGAGTTGACCGGTGCTCGACAGCGTGACAAAAGCAGTCTTGCCGTCGGGCCCGCCGAAACAGATATTGGTTGTCAGCGGATCAGGCATCGGTACGAAGCGAACCGGTCCACCTGCAGGCGGCACGACAGAGATGCCGCCTTGAATCAGCGTGGCCACACAAACATTGCCGTCACCATCTACCGCGAGGGAGTCGTAGAGGTAGTAGCCGTCGATTGCGGGCAGCAATCGACGCTCGCGTGATACCTCGCCGGGCGCGACAACGGGATATGCCCATAGCCGTCCGGTAGTGGTTTCAGCGACATACAACTGCCCTTCGTCGGCGGACAATCCGATGCCGTTGGGGCCTTCGAGCGGAAAGATCACTTCGCGAATCGTGCTGCCGTCGGCACGTGCGTAGTACACGCCGGTGCGATCGCGATCACGGCTTCGCGTCTTGCCATGATCGGTGAACCAGAAGCCCCCCTGTCGATCGAACACGAGATCGTTCGGACCGCGCAGCAGCCGCCCATCACAGGACTCGTAGAGCGTCTCGACGCGACCGCTTGCGAGGTCGACGCGCTGAATGCGACCGCCGCGGTAGTCGGGTGGCTGCTCGCCGGGATACAAACGGCCGTTGTGCTCGACCCATGCGAAGCCGCCGTTGTTGCATATGTAACAATGACCGTCCGGTCCGAGTGCGGCGCCGTTGGGACCACCACCGAGTTCCGCCACAATCGAGACTCGGCCATCCGGTGCGACGCGCGACAACGTGCCTCGCGCAATTTCGACTAGCAGCACATCGCCACTCGGCATCGCGATCGGGCCTTCGGGAAACTTCAATCCCTCGGCAACGACAGTGTGGGTCATGTGTCTTGTTCCCCTGGTTGGTGCACCTTGATGTAAGGTGCGTATCGATCATTGACGGAGCGATCATGCCAGACAACGACCATGCACCGCGCACTGCCGCGGCGTTGGTGATCCTGGGCGTTGCGTTGTTTGCCGTAGGCTGCAGCACGCGGCAACCGCTGACAGCAACGTCGATCCTAAGCGATACAATCCTGATCGATACCCACATCGACGCGCCGTTTCGCATCGAACGCGGCGGAGTCGCGCCTGGTGCCGGGCAGTTCGACATCGAGCGAGCCCTTGCCGGCGGTCTATCGACAGCGTTCATGTCGATCTTCATTCCGGCGTCCGTCGACGCTGCCGGCGGTGGCGCCGAGTTGGCTGATCGGCTGATCGATCACGTGCAGGCCATGATCGATGCCGCGCCCGACCTTGCAGGCTTTGCCACCTGCGTCGCTGATGTACGCGCACACAAGGCAGCAGGGCGTGTCGGTCTCGCGCTCGGGATGGAAAATGGCGGACCACTTGCGGGCAATGACCGTGCGCTCGACCACTTTGTCGAAAGGGGCGTCCGCTACGTAACGCTCGCCCATGGCAAGGCCAATGCGTTTTCCGACTCCTCCTACGACCGCGAACGTCCATGGAGTGGTCTTTCGCCAGCCGGACAGGAACTGGTGAAACGACTGAATCGTGCAGGCGTGATGGTCGACATCTCGCACCTGTCGGACGAAGCTGCGCGGGACGTGCTCGCGGAGTCGGCCGTTCCAGTCGTCGCTACGCATTCAGCCGCGCGTCACTTCACGCCGGGCTTTGAGCGCAATCTCGATGACGCGCTGATCCGGGCACTCGCCGCAGCCGGTGGCGTGGTCCAGATCAACTTTGGCAGCAGCTTCATCAGCGCCGATGCTCGAGCTTGGCAGGCCCGCTTCGAAGAGGTTATGGGTCGCTTCCTGGCGGAAACGAAGGCCACCTTCGACTCGAGCGAGGCCACCGCGTTTCGCGCGCAATATGTGGCGGCGCACCCACTTCCACGCGCCGAACTGTCGGTTGTGATCGATCACATCGATCACGTGGTCGCGCTCGTCGGCATCGACCATGTGGGCCTGGGTTCCGATTTCGACGGCGTCGGTGACACGTTGCCTCGCGGCCTCGAGGACGTTTCGAAGTACCCCAATCTCGTCACCGGCCTCATCGGACGCGGGTATGACCGGCGCGACATAGCAGCCGTGCTCGGTGGCAACCTCCTGCGCGTATGGCAAGCTGCCGAGGACTACGCAGCACGACATGGGACACCTGCACAATGCGCGCTCTGATCGCTGCCCTGTCACTCGCACTGGTGATGGGATGCGCCGGCTATCAGCGCGACTCGGGCCAACGCACGGTCGGTGAATGGACCGACGACGCGGCCATCCTGAGCGTGGTCAAAGCGCGGCTGCTAGCCGACGAAACCGTCAAGAGCCTGCACCTGAGCGCCCAGGTGAATCGGGGCGTGGTGACTCTGTTCGGCTCGGTCGCGACCGCCGCAGAACGTGACCATGTCATTGCATTGGCGCGGGCGGTGCGCGGCGTGAGCGATGTGGTCGACCGGATTGTGGTCGTTCCCTCATCTGCTCAATAACTGACCAGCTTATGCACAGGCGGCGATTTTCTGGCGGCGGGTCTGATCCCGCATATTGTGCTTTATAAAACTACTGTAACATATTGTTTTATATTGATTAATTCATCCGATTTACTCATTCCGATCCCTGCGCCGAACGGCGCTCCACCGGGCAGCGGAATCTATACACAGACTTATCCACAGGGATTTCCGAGGCCAACGTGTCACTCAACCCAGTTGCGGACCGGCAGAAAGCGCTCGTATAGCGCCGCCTCCGGTGTGCCCGGGTCCGGCTGATAGTCGTAGCGCCAGGCGGCGAGCGGCGGCAGCGATGCCAGCACCGATTCCACGCGGCGTCCCGACTGCAGGCCATAACGGGTGCCACGGTCGATCGCCAGGTTGAACTCTGCATACCGACCGCGCCGGTACAACTGGAAGTCGCGTTCGCGTTCGCCCCATGCGATGGCCTTGCGCCGCTCGAAGATGGGGCCGTATGCAGGCAGAAAGTGATCCCCGATCGAACGGACGAATCGGAAACTCGATTCGAACCCACCATGATCCCAGTCATCGAAGAAGACGCCGCCGATGCCCCGCGCTTCATGGCGATGCGACAGCACGAAGTAGGCATCGCACGCCTGCTTCAAGGACGGATAGACATCCGCGCCGAATGGATCGCACGCTGCTTTGGCCTGCTGGTGCCAGTGCACGCAATCTTCCTCGAATCCGTAGTAGGGCGTCAGATCGAAGCCGCCGCCAAAGTACCAGACGGGCTCGTCTGCCTCGACGAAAAAGATCCTCAGGTTCATGTGCGTGGTGGGCACATAGGGATTGCGCGGATGCACGATCAGCGAAATGGCCGCCGCCTGAAAGCCGTGGCCCGCCAGGTGTGGGTTGCGCTCTGTCGCCGCCGGTGGGAGCGATCGGCCGATGCTGTGCGTGAACTGAACCGCGGCTTTTTCGATGTGCGCGCCCTGTTCGAGCACGCGCGGCCGCGTCCGGCCACCGTCCGGCGCAGGCAATTCCGTGCGGCTGAACATGGCCTGCCCATCGAGGCGCTCGAGCGCCGCACAGATGGCATCCTGCAACTGCATGAAATAGTCGCGCGGCGCTTCGATGTTCGGATCTGTCTTCATGCGCCCATTATGCCCGGTTGGGCACCGCGCGATCACGTGGTAGCGTCTGCGCGCATGCCCTCTTTCACCTTTCCTGGCGCACCGGACGTGGCTGTCGAACTACTGCCGGTTGCCGATCGTCTGGAAGCGCTGTTTCCCGAGGAACGTGCGCTCGTTGATCGCGCAACGTCAAAGCGTCAACGGGAATTCGCGAGCGGGCGCGTGGCAGCACACGCCGTGATGAGGCATCGGCAGTTGTCACCGGTCGCCGTGCTGCGCAGAGATCGAGCACCTCAGTGGCCGCCAGGATTCGTCGGCAGTATTGCGCACAGCCGTCATTGGGCAATGGCGACGCTGATGCCAAATGAAGAAGTGTCCGGCATCGGTCTGGACCTCGAGTCCCACGATCGAATGAAGGCGTCGCTGCTGCACATGGTGCTCACCCAGCACGAGCAAAGCGTCATGACGGCCGCCTCGGGAACGATCGATCTGCAGGCGGCGCTGGCAGTCTTCAGCGCGAAGGAGTCCGTGTACAAGGCCCTCAACCCGCTGGTGGATGTCTTCATTGGTCTGCGTGAGGTGGAGGTGGAGATCTCAGGCGCGGGGTTCCGCGTCCGCTACGTCGGGGGCAAGGGACTCGAACTCATGGAGCGCGGGGAAGGGCACATTGCCTGGCACGCGGATTTCGTCGCCACGCTGTTTGTGCTGCGATGACTTAATATTCCCGCTGAATTCGATCTCGGAGTATTTCGAACATGGTGGGAATCACCGGCTACGGCGTCTACTTGCCGCGCTTGAGATTGGCGCGCGCGGCCATCGTCGATGCGCACGTCTGGGCAGACCCTGGGCTGCGCAGTAAGGCCAAGGGTGAGCGGACGATGTGCAATTGGGACGAAGACTCGGTCACGATGGGCGTGGAGGCCGCACGTCGCCTGCCGCACTTCGACGTACCCATTGGTGAACAACCATCGCGCGCGCTGTACTTCGCCAGTACCACAGCGCCGTTTGCCGACCGTCAGAATGCCGCGATTGTCAGCACTGCGCTGTCGTTTCCCGAAGACCTCGCTACCGTCGACATCGGTGCCTCCCAACGTGCCGGTACATCTGCGCTGATCCAGGCGCTGGCGGCGGTACGCGGTGGTACGTTCGAGGACGCCATCGTGATCGCATCCGACAAGCGCAGAACACGTGCAGCGAGCGCCGGCGAACTCGCCTTCGGTGACGGCGCAGCGGCGTTGCGGGTCGGTTGCGACGGCGTCATCGCAACGTTGCGCAGCGTACATACCGCCTCCGTCGACTTCATTGACCACTTCCGCGGTAGCGCAGAGGAGTTCGATTACGGCTGGGAAGAGCGATGGATCCGGGATGAAGGGCTCGCCAAAATTGTGCCACCCGCAGTCGCAAAGGCGCTGGCGAAGGCTGGGACGACGGCGGCCGACGTTGCCCACTTCATCATGCCGTCGACGATTGCACGTGCTGTCGATGGAATCGCCAAAACCATCGGTGTTCCAGGGAAGGCCGTACGCGACAACCTCGGTGAACAGTGCGGGGAAACTGGCGTCGCGCACCCACTCGTCATGCTCGCGCACGCTCTCGAAAACCACGTCCGTGTCGGCGACATCATTGTCGTCGTCGGCTTCGGTCAAGGGTGCGACGTGATTGTCCTCGAAGCGATGCCGGCACTTGCGGACCATCCAAAGAACGGCGGCGTCAATGCGGCGCTGGCCAACCGCCAGGCCGAGACCAACTATCAGAAGTTCCTCGCCTTCAACGATCTCATTGCGCTCGAGAAAGGCATGCGGGCCGAACGCGACGACTACAAGACAGCGTTGACCGTCACCTACCGGCGCCGGGACATGCTGCTCGGCCTCGTCGGCGGACGCTGCACCAAGTGCGGCACCCTGCAGTTTCCGCGCGCCGATGTCTGCGTGAATCCTCAGTGCCGGGCCACGCACACCCAGGAACCGCACGGCTTCCGGGATGCCAGCGCCAAGGTGCTGACCTGGTCCGCTGACTATCTGACCTACACGGCCGATCCGCCGTCTCACTACGGCATGATCACGTTCGATGAGGGCGGCCGCTTCATGACCGACTTCACCGATGTTAATGTCGGTGACGTCGAGGTAGGCATGGCGGTGCATCTGGTGTTTCGCATCAAATCCATCGATCACCAACGCGGATTCGTTCGCTACTTCTGGAAAGCGGTGCCGGCACGCATCGCACACGCCTAACGGGCAGGAGACAGACATGGCACGCGGTATCAAAGACAAGGTCGCGATTCTCGGCATGGGATGTTCGAAGTTTGGCGAGCGATGGGAGTCCGGTGCGGAGGAATTGATCGTCGAGGCGTTCAGCGAAGCGATTGGCGATGCCGGCATCGACGTCAGCGAAATCGATGCAGCCTGGTTCTCGACCCACTACGAGGAAATCAACGTCGGTAAAGGCGGTCTGCCGCTATCGATTACGTTGCGGCTACCGAACATCGCCGTCACGAGGGTCGAGAATTTCTGCGCGTCTGGCAGCGAGGCATTTCGTGGCGCGGTTTATGCCGTTGCTTCCGGTGCATGCGACATCGCACTGGCCGTTGGCGTCGAAAAACTAAAAGACACCGGATATGGCGGATTGCCGGGTGGCCTCGGGGGGACCCTCACCCCGCAGTGGTCGGCGAATGGTTCAGCGCCGGGAAACTTTGCGCAGCTCGCAAGTGCGTATCGGGCAAAGCACCGGGTGAACCGGGACGATCTCAAACGCGCCATCGCCCACGTCTCGGTCAAGAGTCACGCTAACGGTGCCAAGAACCCGAAGGCGCATTTACGCAAGGCCATCACCGAAGCCGATGCACTCAATGCGCCGATGATTGCCGAGCCACTCGGATTGTTCGATTGCTGCGGCGTTTCCGACGGCGCCGCAGCCGCGATCGTCACCACACCAGAGATCGCACGGCGCCTCGGCAAGCACAATATCGTCAGTGTCAAGGCACTGCAGCTATCGCTGTCGAATGGATCCGAGTCCGGGCATAACGGATGGGATGGCAGCTACTTTCACACAGCACGCATCGCCGCAGCAAAAGCATACAAAGAAGCAGGCATCGACAGGCCGCGCGATCAAGTGAGCATGTTCGAGTGCCACGACTGCTTCTCGATCACTGAACTCGTCACCATGGAAGACCTGCAGTTGTCGCCGGAGGGCGGTGCGATCAAAGACGTAATGGACGGTTTCTACGATGCAGACGGCCAGATCCCCTGTCAGATCGACGGCGGACTGAAATGCTTCGGTCATCCGATCGGCGCGTCGGGGATCCGCATGTTGTACGAAATGTACCTGCAACTGCAGGGCCGAGCCGGCAACCGACAGCTGGCGAGTCCATCGATCGGGATGACGCACAACCTCGGCGGATCCCCAATGTCCAACGTAGCGGCGGTTTGCATCGTCGGCGCGCTCGACTGACGCAAGCAATCATCACATGTCGGTTTTGAATCAATCGGCTGCACTGTTGGCCGAAGCAAGGATGATGTTTGATCGCGCCATCGCCCATGTGCGTGCCTCGGCGACCGGTGATGGGATCGATACTGCCCAGATTCAGCTCTACGATCTTGCATTCTCAGCGGCCGAACTCGCGGCCGGTGCGGTTGCCCTCGACTATGCTCGCGCGTCGTTGCCGGACTCTCCAATTCGAGAGCAGGTCGCGAACTTCTTCGTGCTCGACGCCGTTGGCAACCTGCTTGCACGACTAGGCAGCCGGCTCGAGGACTTTGGGCTCGCCAAATCAGATCTCGACATTGGCCATGCGGAGCTTGCATCGCAGGTCCTATCGAGCGCCGCGGTCGAGATGCTCGGCAAGGCAATGGTCGAACGACTCGGTGCGCCGCTTCCGGATGGCCTAGATCACGAAAAGTCGATGATGCGAGCCACTTTTCGCCAGTTTGCCGATCAGCAGGTGACACCGATCGCCGAGCGCGTCCACCGACAGGACGCAATGATTCCCGACAATGTCATCGAGGGGCTTAGACAGCTCGGCTGCTTTGGCCTGTCGGTGCCACAGCGCTTTGGCGGCCTCAACCCCGATGATCGGGATGACAGTCTCGGCATGGTCGTGGTGACAGAGGAACTCTCGCGCGGCTCCCTTGGTGCGGCGGGCAGTCTCATCACGCGACCGGAGATCATGGCGCGTGCGCTGCTCGAGGGCGGCACGCCTGCCCAACAACGCAAGTGGCTGCCGGCCCTTGCCGCGGGCAACCCCCTGTGCGCTATTTCGGTCACCGAACCAAATACGGGATCAGATGTTGCGTCGGTTTCATTGCGGGCGACGTCATCATCGGAGGGCGGCTGGCTGCTCAATGGCGGCAAGACCTGGTGTACGTTCGCTGGCAAGGCCGGCGTCATACTCGTGCTGGCGCGGACCGATCAGACTGTCAAGCCACCTCACCGGGGCTTGTCGCTGTTCATGATCGAAAAACCGTCGAGTGACGATCATGAATTCGAGTTCGTCCAGCCTAAGGGGGGGCGGGTGACAGGCCGTGCGATATCGACGCTCGGCTATCGTGGCATGCACTCTTACGAGATGTTCTACGATGATTTCCACGTACCAGCTGAGAATCTCGTCGGTGAAGCGCAGGGACTCGGCAAGGGCTTTTACTTCACGATGCGCGGATTCGCTGGCGGTCGCATTCAAACCGCCGCGCGTGCGACAGGGCTGATGCAGGCGGCATTCGAGCGCGCGGTCGCCTACGGCCTGGACCGACGCGTATTCAACCGTCCAGTAGCATCGTTCCCGCTGACACTCGCCAAGTACGCGCGCATGGGTGCATACATCACGATCTGCCGACAGTTCAGCTACGACGTAGCACGCATGATGGATGATGGGACGGCCACGATCGAGGCGAGCCTGGTGAAGCTACTAGCCTGCAAGCATTCGGAGTGGGTGACGCGAGAAGCGCTACAGATCCATGGCGGCATGGGCTACGCGGAAGAGTCCGCGGTAAGTCGCTACTACGTCGACGCGCGGGTGCTGTCGATTTTCGAGGGTGCCGAGGAAACGCTCGCATTGCGGGTGGTAGGCAAGGCCCTGCTCGATAAACCCAACTGATAGCTCGGGTCAGCTCATGGCGTGACTGTTCGCCAGGTCCGCCTTCAGATCTCTGGCGGCGAGCATGTACAGGCCCGCGGAGATGACATTGAAAATCAAAACGCCTACCAGCGCCCACCGCAGCGATTCGGTGCCGAGGTCGGTGTAGGCACGCAGTACATCAGAGAGAATCCCAGTGAACCACGGCCCGAGTCCCATGCCGATCAGATTGAGCACGAACAACAGAATGCTGGCGGCCAATGCGCGCATGCGTAGACCGACCAGGCCTTGCGTCATCGAAAATGTCGGACCGAGGTAGTACGAGTTCAGCACATAGGGAATTGCATAGACGATGAGCGCCAACACCGGTTCGTGCCAGAGATAGGCAAAGGCTGCAAATGGGACGGAACACAGCGTCGCGAGTCCCGGCAACCACACATACCAACGCACATCGCGAACGGCGAGTTTATCGGCGAAATAACCACCGGTGAACGTTCCGATCATGCCGGCGAAACCAAGCAGGAACAGTGCTTCGCCAATCTGCAGGGTGTTCCATTCATGGCTGCGGATGAACATCGGTGGAATCCACGCGCCAACGCCGTAGCCGACGAACGCGTGCAACGCGGCACCCAGCGACATGTACTTGAAGCTGCGGCGGCTCCACAGGTACTTGAACACGACACCTACGGGTGGTGCGTCAGTCGTGTGTACCGCCTTCACTGTCTCCATCGCGCCGCGGGTCGGTTCGCGCAACGTAAATCGGACTACCAATGCCATGAAGATGCCGGGGATACCGACCACCATGAACGCGGTTCGCCAATCGAACGCCTCGTTGATCCAGCCACCAGCGAGATTGCCGATCATGGTGCCAACGGGAATACCGAGTGCGTAGATGCCGAGCGCGGTGGCCCGCTGATGCGTGGGGAACAGGTCGGAAATCATCGAGTGCGAAGGTGGGCTACCACCTGCTTCTCCAACCGCGACTCCGATGCGCGCCGCGAGGAGTTGCACGAAGTTCTGTGCATAGCCGCACAGCGCAGTCATGCCACTCCAGATCGTGAGGCAAACGGCAAGGATGTTCCGGCGAACGCCAGTGTCAGCCAGTCGCGCGATCGGAATCCCAAGGAACGTATAGAACAGCGCGAACGCGAGTCCGCCCATGAATCCGAGTTGGGAGTCGGACAGACCCATGTCGAGTTTGATCGACTCGGCGAGGATCGAAAGGATTGAGCGGTCGATGAAATTGAACACGTAGACGATGAACAGAATCGTCAGGGCGTACCACTTGTAGAACTCGGAAGAGCCCTCGGGCTTGGATGACATGAACCCTCCCCACTACTCGAACGAGTTTGCCCAAGGTCACTGGCAATAGCCAGGGAACCTCTGCGCAATTGGCGCGAGCTGACATAGAATGCGCCAACGAAAGTTGCAGGACCGGGGTCGATAGTGGATCTGACATTCAGCCCAGATGATCTGAAGTTTCAAAGGGAAGTGCGCGCGTGGCTCGGCACCGCCTGGCCGGAAGAGATGCGCAAGCGTCAGCAACGTAGCGCGCTCGGCAAATTGTCCAAGGATGATCTGGTACGGTGGCAGAAGGCGCTCGCTGCAAAGGGCTGGGCAGCAGTCAACTGGCCACAGGAACATGGCGGTGCCGCATTCACGCCAACACAGAAGTACATTTTCGATCTGGAGCGCGCACGAGTGGGCGCACCGGGTGTAGTACCGTTCGGCATGAGCATGGTAGCGCCAGTGATCATGAAGTTCGGTACCGCGGCGCAGAAGCAAAAGTACCTGCCCGACATACTGCAAAGTAATGTCTGGTGGTGTCAGGGTTACTCTGAGCCAGGTGCAGGATCCGATCTAGCCGCACTCAACACCCGCGCCAAGGACATGGGCGATCACTATCTCGTCAACGGGGTCAAGACCTGGACCACGATGGCGCAATACGCAGACATGATGTTCTGCCTCGTGCGTACGAGTTCCGAGGACATTCGACAGAAGGGCATCAGCTTCATCCTCATCGACATGAAGACCCCCGGTATCTCGGTCAATCCGATCATCACGCTGGATCAGCCGGGGGAAGGTTTCCAGGAGATCAACATGGTGTACTTCGACAATGTCACAGTGCCCAAGGAGAATCTGGTAGGCGAGGAGGGCAAGGGCTGGACGTGCGCGAAATACCTGCTCGAATTCGAACGCGGCAACGCCTACTCGCCGGCGTTGAAGGGCGCCCTCAGCCACGTACGGGCAATGGCGTCGCAGGAATCCGACGGCTTCGGTGATTCGCTGATTGCTCATTCCGGATTCAAGTCGCGAATTGACGAAGTCGAAGTGCAAATCCTTGCGCTTGAATTCACCGAATTGCGCATTCTTGGCGCGTTGGCCGCGGGACAGAACGTGGGTCCCGAGTCCTCGCTGCTGAAGACCCGGGGAACGGAGCTGCAACAAGCACTGACGGAGCTTGCGGTGGAATCTGTCGGATATTATGGCAATCCGTTCGACGCATCAGTACCGACGCAGGGTGACAACTTCCGACCGGTCGGGCCCGACTATGCCAACGGGGTCGCACAGGACTACTTCAATACCCGCAAGGTGTCGATCTTCGCAGGATCAAACGAAATTCAGCGCAACATCATGGCGAAGCTGGTGCTGGGCCTGAGCTGAGCAGACCCAGATCCAGCAGGACGCCCGACATTGTCGTGAACTCGAAGTCCGCGATCAGACGTCGCAGTTTGGCTTCGCAAGTGGACAGATTGTTGTAGTGGCGGAACCGCGAACGCCAGGGCGCGTCGATACGGGGCTGCTGCGGATCGATTTCCCACGGATGCAGATAGAACACAAAGGGATGCCCGGCGGCGTTGCGCCGTCGTAGCAGGACGCGCGTCAGGGAATACGGATACAACCGGAAGTATCCGCCGCCAGTCACCGGCACGCGCACGCCGAGAACTTCCGCCACTGTCATCGGAAATTCGACCAGCCGTCCCCCTTGCGGGGCCGTCAACCAGTGGGGTTGATCGCTGTCCACAGCTGCACCGTACAGATCATGTCGCACTGGAAACAGACTCGAGTCGTAGCTGAACCCGCAATTCGCGAGCACGTCGAGCGCCCAGCGTGAGGCCTGGGTAATCGAAAAACTGGCCGCGCGATAACCGACCACGGGGCGACCGCACTGATCCTCCAGCAGCGCCTTGGAGCGTCGGGTCTCATCGGCAAACGCCCCACGTTGCTGTCGATAGATGAGTTGATGACTGTAGCCGTGGCAGGCGACTTCGTGACCCTGGTCAGCGATTCTGCGTACGATCTGCGGGTAGCGCTTGGCTACCCATCCAAGCACGAAGAACGTCGCCTTGGCGGCGCCATCGTCGAGCACTTGCAGGGTTTTGTCGGTATTGCGCTCGACACGCGACTCGAAATCCGGCCATTGATTCGGCGAGATCTGCTCACGGAAAGCCGACACCTGGAAGTAATCTTCCACATCTATTGATAGCGCGTTACGCACGCAGGCTATCTGGCGCCTTCCCCGACCAGCACCACATCGATGGTCTGAATCAGAATGATGAGGTCCAGTAGGATGCTGTGGTTCTTGAGATAGTACAGATCGTACTGCAGCTTTTCTTTTGCATCGTCGAGCGATGCGCCGTAGGGGTAGCACAACTGCGCCCAACCCGTGAGGCCGGGTTTGATTCGATGACGATGATCGTAGTAGGGGATTTTTTCCGCCAGATCGCTGACGAACTCCGGCCGCTCCGGACGCGGACCGACAAAACTCATTTCACCCTTCAGGACGTTGAAGATCTGCGGCAACTCATCTATCCGACTGGCACGCATGAACCGGCCCACACGCGTCACGCGTGGATCGTTGCGGGTGGCCCACACGGCCTGGCCATTGCGCTCCGCATCAACGTTCATGTTTCGAAATTTCGTCACGGCGAAGACCTGGCCATCGAGTCCTACGCGCATCTGCCTGTAGAGCACGCCGCCCTTGAATCTGCTTTCCAGTGCAATCGCGAGAGCAGCCAGCGCCATGATCGGCCAGGCTACGAACAAGAGGCCCGCACTGGCCACCACGTCGAAGGCACGTTTTGTCCCGACGCGGAGGCTGTTGCGAGCGAAGCCATCGGAGAAAACCATCCACGAAGGTTGCAGCAGTTCGATGTCGAGTTTGGCGGCCTCGCGTTCGATGAATGCCTGTACGTCGGTGACGATCACGCCCGACATTCGACATTCGAGGAGCTCATCGAGCGGCAGCCCGCCCGACTTGTCGCGACGTCGCTCATCCACCGCAACGACGATCTCGTCAACTCGATCTGCTGCACAGAGCGCGGCCAGAGACTCATTCAGCTGCAGCACCTTGACGCCGTGCGACCCCACCAGATCTGGGCCGGTGCCAACTGGCACGTATCCGAGCACCACGAATCCGCGCTGATCGTAGCGTCTGCGCATGCGTGATGCGATCTTCAGCGCGCGCATACCTGTGCCGAGTACGATCACCCGACGCTTCATGGCATCGTGATCCAGCAAGCTGAGCGTCAGCCATCGGCTCATCGCGATGAGAACAAACACGGCGACTGCTGCGATCGCGAGCGTACCGCGCCCCAATGCAAGACCTGGAACGAGGTAGTAGATGATTGCGCTGGCGACACCGCCGACAAGGAAGATAGCGACTGCGGTACGCAGCATCATGCCGGTGTAGCCTTCGCGGATGTACGCCTCGTACACACCCATGGCCATCATCCCGACGACGATGATTGCGGCGTACATCGTCGCGCTCGCGAGCAGCCCCGGACCCGCAAGCGGCCCCGTGCCCAGACGCAGCCACGCGCCGAGATACACCGCGATCCCAGCGATCACGAACTCGGCAGCCGCAATCACTAGATGCGGTGTGTGCAGGTGGTGCCGCAGTACGCGGATATGAGGCACGGCTGTCTGATTTCCTCGATTGCGAAACGGTGTGCCAACAGCCCCGGAATTGTCGGTGGGTGGCAGTTCAAGTCCATGGCGGCCATGTAAGCCACCAGGTTCGTATAATAAATATTATGTTAAATAAACGGGCCCGAAGCACCAGACATCCGGCACCACCGCCGACCTGGACTACCGTTAGTCAGACCGCCGGGACGACTTCGAGTGTACGACGCGAGGCTGGAAACGGATCGCCACGAACTGCGAGGGCTGATGCTCGTGGCGAGCGCTGCGCTGATCGGCTTCGAGCTGATGATCGCGACGTTGCGGCCCGAAGAGCCCGGGCCGTCGTGGGTGCGATGGGCCGTGATCGCCTATGCGCTCGCACTCGCTGTGCGGCCGCAACTGCTGCTGCAGCTGCGACTCGACATGGAGACGGCGGTTGGTGCGGCGGCGGCCGTCTTGACCTGCGACGCCATCCACCGCCTGTACGGAAGTAATTTCAGCCACGTGCTGTCGATGCCCTTCCTGTTGGTCATGTTCGGCTGCGCGCTGGTGTTCTTCGAGCGCTCGGCACTGGCTTGGTATCTGGCGTTGACGACGATGGGGATTGGCGTTGCGCTGCTCGCACTGGATGCACCTGCTGTCGATCCTGCCCTGTTCTTTTCGACCGTGCTGATTCTGGCTGGGCTGTGCTACTTCGTGCTTGGGGCGCGCATTGCCGCGCAACAGTCGTTGCAGCACAGCGAGCGACTGCTCGCTGCGATTTTCAACGGCTCCAATGACGGTCTCCTGCTGGTCGATCCCGACAATGGGACGCTGCTTGCTGCCAATGAACAAGCGTCAAAACTCCTGGGGTCGTCGCAGACCGATGCAATGGCAGCGCGCGTCCTGGACACCCTCGAGGATCAACTTGGGTTGTCGGCACAGGTGGTGCGAACGCAGCTGGCGGAGATCGATCTGTGGCAGCGCGAGCTGTGGTTCGAGTCGGCACTCGACACAGGATTCTGGGGCGAGGTCTGGCTGCGTCGACTGGATCTCGATGGCGACGAGCGGCTCTTGATGCGGATCGCGGACGTGACCGCGCGGCGCGATGCTACCCGCCGGCTACAGCGCAGCGAAGACCTGCTCGAACGGACTCAGGCTCAGGCACGGATCGGAGGCTGGGAGCTCGATCTCGAGACTGGCGCGTTGGAATGGACAAAGGAAGTCTTTTTGATTCTGGATATTACGCGGGTTTATTCAGAGAGCTTCGAAGTTGCAATGCAACGCTTCGAACCGCGCTTTCGCCGTGAGTTCCGGGTCGCTCTCGAACACCTGCGTCGTGATGGGCTGAGCATGGACCTGGACGTGCGCGGTCAGCGTGAGTCCGGCGAGCGGTTCTGGGTGCGAGTCACCGGCCAACGCAGTGCCGGCGGCGGCCGAGTGACGGGCACGGTTCAGGACATCACAGACCGCAAACGAACGGAACTCGACCTGCTGGCGGCCAAGGAAGTGGCCGAGCGGGCGCTCGCCACCCGCAGTCAGTTCCTGGCAAATGTCAGCCACGAGATTCGCACGCCCATGAATGGCGTCATCGGGATGACGAGTCTGCTGCGCGGAACAGCATTGACGCCACAACAGAGCGAGTTTGTCGACACCATCCGCGTCAGCGGCGAGTCCCTGCTCACGATCATCAACGACATTCTCGATTTCTCGAAGATCGATGCCGGACGAGTCGACCTACAGCCGGTGCCGGTCGACGTCGAGTCCTGCGTCGCCGATGCATTTGATCTCATCTCACAATCGGCCGCGGATCGACGCCTCGATATCGCCTACTACATTGACGACGCCGTGCCGGCCATCATCGAAGCCGACCCTGCGCGACTGCGCCAGGTACTCGTGAACCTCTTGCACAACGCGGTTAAATTCACCCCGTCCGGCAGCGTTCGTCTCGACGTGCGCGCGCTGCGAACGGAGGGCCAGTCGAGTCGGATTGAATTCAAAGTGACTGACACCGGCGTAGGTATTGCGGCGGATCGGCTGCACCGGCTGTTCGAGGCGTTCGAGCAGGAAGACCCATCGACCACTCGGCAATTCGGCGGCACGGGACTTGGGCTGACCATCTCAAGACTCCTGATCGGCTTGATGGGTGGCAATATCGATGCGCAAAGTCGGAAGGGACATGGCTCGGTATTCCGGTTCGACATCGTTTGCCGGGTGCCCACGGTATCTGCTCCGGTCGGCGCGCCCGATTTCGGGCCACTGCGTGGCCTGGCCGTCGCTGTCGTCGAGTCCCACGAAGAAAGCCGTACCGTTATCACGCGTCTGCTCGACGCCGCTGGCATGGCCACACACAGCGCGACCGACGTCGCCAGCGCCCAAGCACTGACACAGCGCACGCCGATCGATGTTGCAATCATTGATCACGAGATGCAGGACGCGGCTGCATTCCTGCGCGCGTTGCGCGAACGCACACCTTGGCTGCGCACGATCTGGCTGTCGCCAATGGGTGCGCGACGTGAAGGCGACGAGCCTTGCATCACGCGTCCGGTCGGTCGTACCGCGCTGCTGAGCACCCTGCTCTCGCAACGTCAGCACGTGGCCACACGGATATCGACAGAGTCGCCAGACGCGACACCCCGCGCGAATCCATCGCTGTCCGTGCTCCTCGCCGAAGATCACCCCGTCAACCAACGCGTGGCGATGAAGATGCTGGAACGTCTGGGCCTTGTGGCAACGCTCGCGCGCACTGGCACGGAGGTGCTCGCACACATGCGTACCGAATCCTTCGACGTCATTCTCATGGACGTGCAGATGCCCGAACTCGACGGCCTCGCGACGACGCGCCAGATTCGGCGCGATGCCGCAACCACCCACGCACCGTGGATCATCGCGATGACGGCAAACGCGATGCAGGGCGATCGGGATGCGTGCGAACAGGCGGGAATGAACGACTATGTTGCAAAGCCAGTCACCCTCGATGCGCTGCAGCAAGCCCTTGATGCAGCGCAACAGGCGATCGATGGGCGCCGGTAAGGTTCAATGATAGATTCGAGATTCTCACAGTAATTAATTGATATTATTGAGGTTATTCTTCGAATCAACTTCGGAGCATCCCTTTCGGGCGGGCTCCGGTACAGTGACGACTTCGCCACTGGTTGCGAGTTGTGTCGATGCGAACGCTGCACGCTGGACTGCTGCTCGCGGCGCTTGGCGCCTTGCCCTGTGAACTCAACGCGGCGAACGAACCCGATAAGGTCTACCGCGTCGCCGGACTCGAGCGTGAAGCCCTGATCCGGATCGACCGCTGGGGCGTGCCCCACATCTCCGCCAACACGCACTACGACGCTTTCTTCGCCCAGGGATTCAACGCGGCACGGGATCGCCTCTGGCAACTGGACCTCTGGCGCCGGCGCGGTCTCGGTGAGTTGTCTGCGATCTTGGGGCCGGCGTATGTCGAGCGTGATCGTGCCGCGCGCCTGTTCCTATACCGGTCGGACATGTATCGGGAGTGGCTCGCCTATGGCAGCGACGCGAAACTCGTCACCGAGCGGTTCGTCGCCGGCGTCAACGCCTACATCGACCTCGTTGCCGATGATCCAGCGCTGCTACCGCCGGAGTTCGGCATGCTGGACTACGCGCCGCACCGCTGGAGTGCCGCGGACGTAGTACGCATCCGCAGCCATGGCCTGTGGCGAAACGTCGAAGCGGAAGTGACCCGCGCGCGTGTCCTGTGCGGATTCGATGAAGCAGTCGAGCGCGCGCGGCGGCGCCTTCAGCCAGCCTGGCCGCTCACCATCCCAGTGGGTAGCGATCCCTGCGCGATTCCCCCCGATGTGCTGCGCGACTATAACCTCGCCAGGGCCCCGCTTGTCTTCGGCGCGAATGCGGGTGTCGCGATGGGTGTCGATGCGCAATCATCACTCGGCATCGGCAGCAACAACTGGGCCGTAGCCCCACAGCGCACGGCAAGCCGACGGCCGATTCTGGCGGACGATCCCCATCGCGCCCACGCCGTGCCATCCCTGCGCTACATCGTTCACCTCAAAGCGCCCGGGCTGAATGTAATTGGCGCGGGAGAGCCCGCACTGCCGGGTATCTCGATCGGCCACAACGGTACCATCGCGTTTGGACTCACGATCTTCCCGATCGATCAGGAAGACCTGTATGTGTATGAAACCAACGCCGATGGCGACCGCTACCTGTATCGCGGTGACTGGGTGCCGTTCGAGCGCGTGACCGAAGTGGTTAGGGTGCGCGATGCAAAACCACGCCCGGTGACACTTGAATTCACGCGCCACGGCCCGGTAATCGCGCGCAGTGCAAGTCGCGCGTTTGCGCTGCGGGCGGCCTGGCTCGAGCCGGGCATGGCGCCCTATTTCGGCAGCATCGAGTATATGCGCGCCGGCAACTGGCGCGAGTTTGTCGGCGCACTGAACCGTTGGGGCGCGCCATCGGAGAATCAGGTCTATGCAGATGTGGACGGCAATATCGGTTACAAGCCTGCCGGCTTGTTTCCGCGTCGTACGGCCTGGGACGGTCTGCTGCCGGTACCCGGTGACGGTCGATACGAGTGGGATGGTTACTTCGACATGGACGCCCTGCCCGAGCAATTCAATCCCGCTGCCGGGTTCGTGGCTACTGCCAACGCGATGAACCTGCCAACCGACTACCCCATCAACGAGCGACGCATCGGATTCGAATGGACAGCGCCCTGGCGCCACCGCCGGCTTCATGAAGTGCTGGCAGGGCAGCCAGCGCACACGTTTGCGAACTCTCTGCAACTGCAACGCGACTACGGTTCGACATTGGCGCGTGAGGTGCTGCGCTCGCTGCCCCGGCTCGCCGATTCTCCCGCAACCCGAATGCTGTCCGAGTGGGATGCGCAATTGACCGCACAGTCCAATGCCGCTGCGCTTTTCATGGTGTGGTACGAGCGGCACCTGCAACCGGCACTACGCGCGTACCTCGTGCCCGCAAGCGCTGCGGCACTGGTCACATCGATCGACTCCAATGTCGTCGCTGACCTGATGGCACAGCCGCCAGACGATCTCGTTCCCATCCTGACCGCGTCTCTCAATGCAGCGTGGGCGGACGTCGTAAGCCTGCTGGGTGAAGACCCAACGAGCTGGCGATGGGGCGAACTGCACCAGATCCGCTTCGTTCACCCACTGCTGGCTATGGCGAGTGGCGATCTGGCACGACAGATGACGTTCCCTGCCCTGCCACGAGGCGGATCCGCCGACACACCGAACAACACTGGCTACGCTGGCGGTAGTTTCGATGTAGTTTCGGGTGCCTCGTTTCGGATCGTGGTCGACGTCGGCAACTGGGACGCCGCGCGCATGACAAATGCGCCTGGCCAATCAGGTGACCCGCGTAGTCCCTTCTACGGCAACCTCCTCACGGGATGGGCCGCCGATGAGAGCTTCCCTTGCGGAGCACACGCTGCAGACCATCCGGCTCGAACCGACCAAGTAGAGGCAACAACACATGAATGAAGACGAAGAGCCCTCGGTTCAATCAACCGACGGCCGCGCGCAACGGCGCTTCGCACTTGCCTACGAAGTGCTGCTGTTTCAATTCAAACTGCTGGCCGACGGTGTGCGCGACGTGCTGTTGAGCCCGTTGTCGATCGGCGCTGCGCTACTCGGGCTGATCGTCGGTGGCGACGAGCCCGCTGTTTACTTCCGCAAGCTGCAGCGCCTCGGCCGGCGCAGCGATCTGTGGATCAATCTCTTCGGTCAGTTCCGCCATGGACCGACCGCCGATCGGTTCGCAGAGCCGCTGAAGGAACGCCTCAGTGAGGAATACCAGCGCGGCGGGTGGCTGAGTCGAGGTGCGACGAAACTCAATGAGGCCCTGGATGAAGCCAATCGGCGGGCGAAGTCACCGCCGGTCGATTCGTCACCCGGTCGATTCGACAGAATCGACAGTCGTGACTAGGGTTTAAGGACACCGGGTTCGGCGATTCGCGATGGCGAAACACAACATACGATGGACCCCTGCGGTGCTGACTGCGGCAGTTCTGTTCCTTGCCGGTTGCGAAAACAAGCTCGAAGGCCTCGACGATACGGAATTGCAGGACAAGGCTTACGCCTGCAGTCGCGAGCACAATCCCAGTCCAGGTGCGGCCATCGCCTGTGACAACTATCGCAAAGAATGTCAGCGCCGGCGCGAGTTGGGTCGCTTCGTTTGCTAGGAAGGTGCTGGCTGGCGAGCCTGCTCGCCTTTGCCAGCAACGGCCATGCCGCTGTCATCACCGGCGCGTTCGGCATGGAATTTGGTACGCCGCTACCGAGCGCACTCATTGGTCCGCCGATCGCTGGCGCGCCACCACCCGCACCCTTCGACTGGGTCCTACCCGATGATGCGCCCGCGGATCTGCGGCCGGCATGGTTTGTCGTCACGCCGTCCGCGGTCCCCAGGATTGTCGATGATGTCGAGGGTCGATTCAGCGTACAACTCGATCGCGATGGCGTTCCCCTTCGGGTCGTGGCGACGTTTGCCGACGCGTGCGGCGACAAATCGGCGCCACTCGCCTCCATCCTTGCGCGCAAATACAGACAATTGCCGCACTCGCCAGAGTCCAATGAATCGGAGGCGTGGTTCGGAGACGACGAACTTCGTGCAGGTGTGTACTGCGTCGACAATGTACTCATCGTCGACTATGTCGACGTCGACCGCTATCGCCGATGGGAGGCGGCAACGCGTGATCGGTACGCCGTACTCGCAGAAGAATCCCGCGAGGCGCAAGCTGCTCAAGCGCTCATCGAGCAGGAGGCGCAGGATCAACTGCGGCGACTCGAGGAGGAAGAGGCGCAGCGACGAGCCGATGCACTCGCTGCCGCGGCTGAGCGTCAACGAGTCGACTCGGAAGCCGCCGCCAAAGCAGCGCGCCGCGCGTTGGTCGATGGCTTGCTGTCGGAATCCGCGCGCCGCATCGACTCGGTCTTCGGAGTTCCGTTGCGGGATCCGTTCACACAGGTGAGTGGCTTCACCCCGGATGTACCGCTGCCGATCACGCGCAGTGGCGTCGCCGCTCCATTCCACGATGGCAGCTATACACTCGAACTCGACCCCGAAGGCATGCCGATCACCGTGCGGGGCACGTTTGTCATCGATAACGCCGCGAACGTCGCCGACGATCTCGCACTTGGATTGCGCGAAAAGTATGGCGTGCCGAGAAAGGACAATCCACGACATCGTATCTTCGAAATCGCCGGTGACTATTTAGTCGTCAAACGTACAGCGGCAGATACGCTCGAGGTGCTCGCGATCAATCAGTCCGCACTTCAGCTGCAGCGCCGCCGCAAGAACGAGGCTACCGCAGCATTGGAGGCGGATCGCGCGCGACGATTCGAACAGGAGACTCGCGGCTTATAGAATCAGGATGCGACTTCCGAGGCGATCTGGATTTCCGACGTGAGCAGATATCCGTTGTCACGCAGGCGCTCGTTGATCGTTCCATAAATCGTACCCAGCCCGTCCAGGACGAACCGGCTGAACAGCTCCTGTACGATTTCGATCGACGCGCGATCCAGACGCAGCGATCGGCAGGAATGAACGAATGCCTGAGCGATTCGAACCGGGCTGATCGGCAGGTCCGCGCCCGAAGAGAACGTTCGCGCACTTGCGGCCTCGGCGCGCTCTGCAATCGTGACAAGCACGCCAGCAAAGTGCGACGCGCTCTTGTCTGCCATGCGGGCCACCAGCTCGTCCAGTTCACGTTCGAAACTGGCGGCAACGTCCTGAGTCCCAACCTCAAACCACGACTCACGATGCCGATCCATCGCCCGCGCGAAATTCTTGACGAGTCCCGTCCGGCGAAAGCGCAGTTCACGCATGAGATCGAAGCATCGGCGACGCTGGCTGTCGTCACCACTTCGATACGCGAGTTCGAACAGCCCGTCTTCGATGTTCAGATAGAACCCGTCCAGCAGGTGGAGCAGTTCACCGGTGATCTCGTGATGGGCTGCATTGATCGTGTCCCGCCCGGCGCGATCGAACTCGCGATGGGACACCGCAACGCGCGGTGTGGCGCGAACGGCCTGCGACGCAATTCGAGTTAGCTTGGTTGGCACCGTCTCTCCCTTTTGGATCCAACTTCTCGATCCGTTGGTGAGTCTAGGGAGATGAACGGTAGAAAAGATTGACTCAATGGTCAGGCAAAGTGTGAACTACTTGGCGAACCGACAACCCCGGTTCAAGTTGTTCACAGGGTGTCACCTTGTGTCACCAAATGGCGCCGCTCAAAGGACGCTGATTCGCGCGTTTACCCGCCCTGGATTGCCCTGGGCGTCCACGGAGAGCTGGCGGATACGGCGGCCCTCTACGCGCTCGAGCTGCGCCAGCCAGCGCAGAACTGATTCGAACTCCTGGTCCTGCAGCACGATGCTCAAGCCGCCACCGGTCTCGTTCTGATAGCGCGTCAGCGCGATTCCAGCCGCAGCGGCGGTGTCGGCGACGACGGTGAGAATCGAACCACCACCCGTCTGCTGGGCTGCCGACACGCTGCCAGCGCTTCGCGCTGCCGCCTCGTTGGTGCGCAGATAGTCCACCACGGCCAGCTGACGCGCATACTGAGCCTCGGCGCCGGACGACCAGTCGCTGATCGGCTGCCAGACAGCAAAGTAGAATAGTGCGATACCGAGCACGGCCGCGCCGGCGGTCACCAGGTCCCGTTCGCGGCGCTCGAGCGCATGGAATCGGCGCCCGACCGCGGGTTGGTCAAACCATAACGCGAAACGGCTCATTGCGCGCCTCGCATGCGCACGCGCGCGTAGACTTGATTGCCTTGCTGTTCAGCGGAGCTGATCTCTACATCCCAACCACTGTCTGCGAGCGCTGCCTTGATGCCATCGAGACGATCGAAGCCGCTCACGGCGAGCTCCGTGTTGAGTTCCGAACGGTCGGCATTGAATGCAATGCTGCGCACTTCGCTGCCAGCGGCGGCCGATACGGCGCGCGTGAGTTCGCCAAGGTACGCAACGAACCCCGGTCCGCCGCCGACACTCGAACCCAGCCGCGCCGCTGTCTGCCGATAGACGTCGACCACGCGCCGATCATCCGGAAAGTAGCTGCGGTACATTGCTTCAGCCTCGTCGTTCAGGCTCTGCGCACGATGATCTGCCCACAAGCCGCGCGCCGTGGCGCCAAGCAAGGCGACGCCGACCCAGACTGCGAGTAGCGCCGCGACGCCTTGCCATTGCTGCCAGACGGCATTGTGCGGTCGCGGCGGCGCGAATGCGCCGGCAAGCATATTCACGTTCGACGGTCCGGGCATATAGCGCAATGCAAGGCTCGTCAGCGGCGGAACGTCGGTCTCGGTCGTCACGAAATCAAGCCGAGCGGATGTTGCCTGGCTGAGCTCGGCCTTGGCGATCTCAGGCAGCGTCCCATTGATGAGTTCGACGCGCTGTTCACCACTGCGCCCCTCGACGGCCGCTACCAGGGCGAAAGACAAATCATCGGCGTCAATTGAAACCGCGTTGCCACCGGCGCGCAGCAACGTGCGGGCGCCATCGAACATGACCACGATGTCGTCGTCGCTTGACGTAAGCAAGCTCGAATCGACCACCGCGCTGCCGGGGTTCAGTCCCAATGCCCGCACAGCGGCGAGCCAATCGACCAGCAATTTGCGCTCGATCGCGACCACGCGAATCGGTCGGCCGCGAACGATCGGGCCCGTGGCGATGTGGAGCGTTTCGAGGTCGCCGGCAAGGTACTCCTCGAGCGCGAATGGCAATGCACGACGGATCTGACCGATGCGGTTGCCTGGGACTTCGATGTCTACGGCCAGACAGAACTGCGCCGGAATGACCAGGATCGTGCGATCGGACTCGCGCAGCGCGGGACTGCCCGCGAGTTCCGCGAGCGGACCGACCGGACCGCTGCCTTGGCTGCGCACACTACCTTCACTGTCGATCATCACCCAGGATGCCGATCGCAGCGTCGGTTCTACCGCACCGGTCTCGGCTGGTTCATCGAGTCGTACAAAGAGTCTCACATCGAGGCTCCGTCTTCTTCGAGTACACGCGTGGGAATACGGCGGCCCAGGTCGCGTGCGATCAACGTGATGCGTCCGTCGGCGGGGTTGCGGTGTAGCGTGCTGGTGAGTTCGGTACGTGCACCATTGATCTCGGCACGCACTTCGACTTCGAAATAATCGCTGGTGACCTTCATAAGATCCACACTGCCGCTGAGCTCGGGAACCTCTGCTGCCAGCATTTGCGGGTCGGTATAGAGGCGCTCGGAGTCTACCAGGGATTGCGCCCGTCCGGCCGAGAGCTGCGGACTCAGCGACTGCAAGGTGAGCGCATCTGCCGTGTTGATGTTGATCTTTCCGACGACAACCGGCAGCGCAGCGACGTGCGGCGTGATGCGGTCGAACTGCTCCGCGTCCATCCCTTCGAGCAGTCGCAGCTCAGTGACACTGGCAACGGGTCGGTTGGCGGTCCGGTACGGGACAGCGAAACCGAGGTACAACTGATCTTCGGCGCCGAACCCCTGGCCATCGCCATCCGCGTCTACCCAGTCGCGCCAGCGATCCGTGATGGCAGGATCCAGACCCAGCGCGGCCAGGAGATTGCGCATTGCAGCGGCGCCGCGGGTCGAGTCGGAGCCCGCCAGCGAATTCAGATTGAACCGGCCATCGAGATCACGAATGGTCACTTCGAGCAGGCCGCCTTCCACCTCGAACGGCGCGAGGGGCTGCGCCCACGGCTCGCCCAGCGCATCAAGCGCGCGCCCGTCCGGCACGTTCCAGTCCTCGAACAGAATCTGGCGCGCGTAGGACTCTCCGCCGAGCGCATACGCGAGCGATTGGTCTCCCCAGACCACGTGGCGTGTCTGTGCCAATACGAGAGACTGTTTGGTCACGAGTCGATACACCAGGGCACTGACCAGCGCGACGATCAGCAATACACTGATCAAGGCGACGCCACGTGACAGCCTCATGCGCCCCCCGGAAGGGCCGACCGACCAGCACCAATTGGCGTCACATCCCAGATACGCGAAATTTCTCCGAACGGGGCCATCGTAGTCTTCAGCTTGATGCCGGCCATCGAAAGCTCGGGGTTGGCCGCGGCGTCTCCGATCGGCGGCCAGAACGCATGTTCATTGCCGCTCACGTCGATCACCGCGACCTCGAAAGAATCGACATCAGCGAGTAGCGCCTGGTGCAGCGGCAGCGTCTCGTTCGCGCGGTCGAGTACGGGCCAGACGAGCCGCGTGAGTGTGCCATCCCGTAAGACGTACGCGACTCGTACACCATTGCTGCGCGGTAACGCGAGCGGGTTTCGCTGGCCAAGCCGCGTCAGTTCCAGTGGCATCTCTGGTGCGATTCGAAGTGCCGGGAGCTCATCACCCAACTCGTCGCGCACGCTCCGGTTTGCTGCCTGCAGCACGTCCCGTTGAACGATGTCGATGGCGCGTTGAATCGCGGCCAGGCGGTCGCCGCGCGCGCTGACCGCATCCTGTACCGCGACGATGCGCGTCAGCAGCTGGCTCGATATGAGTCCGAGCAGCGCAAAGATCCCAAGTGCAACCAGCATCTCGATCAGCGTGAAACCATGTGTTCTGCGCACGTCAGTACCGCCCCAGGAATCCCGTGAGCGTGTGCACGGTGCGCGGATCGCCGCGGTCAGGCTCGATCGCGACTTCCACATCGACGCGCCGGAGCCATGGATGGCTCGTGCCTTCGATTGTGCTGCGAACACTCCAGGTGCGGTTGGCCATGATGACCTGCCGCTCGTCAGCGCCCGTCGGCATGGGTGTATCGGCGTTTGCACGAGCAATGCGCAGCAACGCGAGTTCATTGTCCGCCAGCCAGCTTGCCAATGTGCGCTCCTCCATGACGGCGAGCTGTCGGATCGATTCGCCACTCTTGGTGTACACCGTCGTTGCAACCACCGCAAAGACGGCGAGCGCAACGAGCAATTCGATCAGCGTGAATCCCCGTTTCATGGCGCACGCTGCGCCTGCGTGCGCGAAAGGCCATCGGATTCGACGATCCAGGAGCGCGTCTGCCAGGCAGGAATGAGCTCGATCTTGAATGGCGTCTGTTCGCCGCTGGACAGAATCAGAATGGCGGGCCTCGTACCGTTCTTTTCTTCGTCGGGCACCTCGATCGCATCGACGGTCACCGCAAGCGCCACATCCGGGACGCTTCTTGGCCGAAACGGTGCCCCTTCTTCGGCAACCCAACGGTTCCGGTCTGCCTCGTAGACCATGAATGTGTAGCGCTGTGGCGTCACAGCCACCCCCCATTCTTCGTTGCGAGACAACGCCTGGACTCGGGCGAGTTCGATCAATGCGGTCAGGCGCTCTGCTTCGGTACGCAGGTTCTGTTCACGATCGGCACCGAGAAAACCGAGCGCAACCGTCGATGCAAGCACCGCAACGATGATAATCACCACGAGGACCTCGATCAGCGTGAAGCCCCGACGTCGATGGATCATAGATCCGCGTAGCGAACATCCGCGTCGTAGCCTTCGCCACCTTCCTGACCGTCGCGCCCGAGTGAGTAGAGATCGAATCCGTTGCCGGAATTGATGTAAACGAATGGAGTGCCCCACGGATCTTCCGGGATCTTCTTCAAGTACCCGTTCGGGTTGTAGTTCTTCGGCTCCGGGAATCCCGCGGGCTGACTCACGAGTGCCTCGAGCCCTTGATCGGTCGACGGATAATTGAAGTTGTCGAGCTTGTACAGGTCGAGTGCGTTACCGACGGCACGGATGTCGTTGCGCACGGCCATTGCCCTTGCTTCATCGTCCCGGCCGATCACGTTGGGAAGAATCAACGCGCCCAGAATGCCGATGATTACGACGACGACCATGATCTCGATCAGGGTGAACCCCGCTTGCTGCGCACGCATCGCTATACCACCAGTTCGTTCATGCTGAGAATGGGTAGGAGAATTGCCAGTACGATCAACATCACCAGGCCACCCATCAGCAGCAACATCATGGGCTCGAACATGCGAACGAGCGTAGTCACCATGCGCTCGAGCTCTTTTTGCTGATAGTCAGCGACCTTGGCGAGCATCGTGTCGAGCTCTCCGCTTGCTTCACCACTGGCAACCATGTGAACCAGCATCGGCGGAAACGATTCCGTTCCCTCCAGCGCGGTCCGCAGGCTCGCGCCTTCGCTCACGCGTTGAGTCGCCTCCGCCAGGCGGCGACGCAGCCATCGGTTCGACACCACTTGTCCGGCGATGTTCATCGCATCGACCAACGGCACCCCCGACTGAGTCAGGATGCTGAGCGTGGCAGCGTAACGCGCCGAGTTGCTGGCCCGTGTGAACTTCTTCACCAACCAGAGGTTCAGTTGCCGCCGGTCCCAGTTCAGCCGGAAGTCGGGCTGACGGAATAGCCAGCGCACGAAAAAGACGGCGCCTACGATGCCAATCAGCAGGAACCATGCATAGCCGCGTACGAACTCCGACAGCGCGATCAGCCCTGCTGTGAGCCACGGCAATGCTTGTCCTGAGTTCTCGAACACCCGAACGATGTCCGGCACGACGTAGACGAGTAACGCGCCAACGATGCCAAGCGCAAGCAGGAACAACATGACTGGGTAGAACATCGCCATCTCGACGTTGCGCCGCGATTCGTACACGCGCTCGGTATAGTCGGCGAGATTGGCGAGCACGCGGTCCAGGTGCCCCGACTGCTCTCCTGCAGTGACCGTTGACTGATACAGATCTGAAAACGTGCTTGGGAAGTCTGCGAGGCTCGATGCCAGCGATCGACCTTCGAGCACGCGACCACGTAATCCCATGACGAGCGCGCTGACGTGCCGCTTCTCCGTCTGTTGTGCGACGGCCTTGAGTGACTCCTCAACCGGGAGTCCGGCCGCAATCAGCGTCGCGAGTTGGCGCGTGAACAACGCCTGGTCGAGGGCCGACATGCGCCGCGTGAACAACCGTGCGCGCTGGGTCGCACCTTTGCGCGCATGTTCCGCCGCGGCTTCAACCGACAAGGGCATGAGTCCCTGGTCACGCAGTAGTTGCCGAATCTGACGGCCGCTGTCGGCTTCCAGAATTCCTTTCTTCTGACGGCCGGATCCGTCGAGCGCGACATATTCGTAGGCAGCCACTCAGTCAGTCTTCCAGCGTCACGCGCAGCACTTCTGCGACCGTCGTAACGCCTGCCAGCACCTTGGCGCGACCGTCATCGCGGATGCTGGGCGAATGCTTGCGCACATACGCGGTCAGCGCCTGTTCGGCTGCCCGGTCGTGAATCATCTGTCTCAGCTCGTCATCGATCACGATCAGTTCATAGATGCCAGTGCGACCGCGATAACCGGAGTGACCGCATTGATCGCATCCAGCAGGTCGGTACAACCGCGGCGCGCGCGCAGGGTCGAAATCCAGAAATCGGCATTCCACAGTATCCGCTTTGGCGGCGATCCTGCAGTCCGGACACAGTACGCGAACCAAGCGTTGCGCCAGCACACCCACCATACTAGTGGCCAACAGAAAGGGCTCGACGCCCATATCCACCATCCGCGTCACGGCACCGACAGCCGTGTTGGTATGCAACGTCGACATCACGAGGTGTCCCGTGAGGCTTGCCTGCACTGCGACTTCGGCGGTTTCCAGATCGCGTATTTCGCCGACCATGACCACATCGGGGTCCTGACGCAGAATCGCACGCAGTCCTCGCGCAAAGGTCATGTCGGCCTTGGTGTTGACCTGCGTCTGACCGATTCCGGGCAGGTGGTACTCGATCGGGTCTTCGACCGTCAGTACGTTGATTGCGCCGCTTTCGAGTTCCGCCAGGCTTGCATACAGCGTCGTCGTCTTACCGGATCCGGTTGGACCCGTGACAAGGAAGATGCCGTGTGGCTTGTGCACCACCTCGCGCAACCGCACCAGCGTGTCTTCACCCATGCCGAGGTTCGTGAGTTTCAGTCGGCCAGCTTGTTTGTCGAGCAGCCGTAGTACCACGCGCTCGCCATTCGCCGCCGGCAGCGTCGACACGCGCACGTCGACTTCGCGACCGCCGATGCGCAGGGATATCCGGCCATCCTGTGGCACACGCTTTTCGGCGATGTCCAGGCGAGCCATGACTTTGATCCGCGACACAAGCAGAGCCGCGAGCGCGCGCTTCGGCTGAACGACTTCGCGCATCACGCCGTCGACGCGAAATCGAATGACGAGGTTCTTCTCGAATGTCTCCAGATGGATGTCAGAGGCGTTCTCCTTGATCGCCTCGGCGAGCACCGCATTGATCAGACGAATGATTGGCGCATCGTCTTCCTGGTCGAGCAGGTCCTCAGTTTCGGGTACGGATTCGGCCAGGCTCGCGAGGTCGAGTTCCTCGCCCATGTCCTCGACCATCTGCCGGGCCTGGGACGAGTCGCGGGCATAGGCGACACCCACCACCGCTTCGAATTCCTCGTCATTCACCGCTCGCAGCCTGATCGCGGCGCCGGCGAACCTGCGCACCTCGGCAAGCACGGGCAGTTTGGGTGGCGATCGGTACACCACATCCAGGCGTCCATCGGGCAGGCGCCCGGCGATCGCAATGCCGAATCGGCGGGCGAACGCAAAGGGCAATAGCGCGGATGATGCCGGTACGGCGCGCGGCGCGGTCGTGGCTTCGCTCATGGATGGCATCCCGAAACGTCGAAGTCGCGAATCATATCAGTGACTTGTGTGCGCTCCTATGACACAGCACACGAACGCTCACAGGCCCGGTTTAGGGTGTATCATCTCGCCGCGCCGTGGTCGGCACAGGGAATTCGTGGCCAGAACCAACACTCAGTTCCTGGTGGAGCTGTTCCTCGAACAGTCGGTTCCGCTCATGCGGTATCTGACTGCGCGCTTTCGCGACCCCGACGATGCCGCCGAGATCGCGCAGGAGGCCTGGCTCCGAATCCACAGACTCGATGACCCTGGCCTGCTGACCAACCCCAAGGCATTTCTGTTCCAGACCGCGTCCAACATCGCCATCGATCGCGCTCGTCGCAGTGGGGTCGAAAAACGCATCAGCGAGCATCGGAGCGACGCCGAGGACTACTACCCCTCCGCCGAACGCACCGCGGAGGCGACTGAATCGCTTGCATTGGTGGAGCGGGCGTTGGAAGAACTGCCCCTCAACTGCCGCCAAGCCTTCCTCATGCACCGCGGGCGTGACATGTCCTACCCAGAGATTGCGGACGCGCTCGGGGTGTCGACGAGTATGGTCGAGAAATACATCATCCGCGCGCTCAAGCACTTCCGCGACCGATTGTACCGTTGACGCGTCGAACCATACCGCTGCGCCGCGGTCGATTGAGGGTATGCGCTGCACAATCGTCTCATACCTGACCCGAGGCGATATCGCATGGTTTGGACCACTCCGACCTGCCATCGCAGCGATACTTGAGACGGCATGTGAACGACACCAGCGAACAGCGCAGAAGCGAAGATACCGCCGCGGTGTGGATTGCGCGGTTATCGGCTGCAGATGCATCGGACGGCGATCGCGCTCGATTCGCCCGCTGGCTCGCGGCCAAGGCTTCCCATCGTCTCGCCTATCAGACGATGTTCACACTGTGGGATCGGGCCGGTGCCGTGGCCGCCGCCAACCGCGTCCGCGTGCTGCCGCATCCGGCGCGACGTCGGGTGCGGGTGGTTCCAATGGCCCTCGCGGCGACCCTGGTTGCGAGTATCGCCATCTGGTTACTCACCGTACGGCCAACCATCATTCAGACCGAAATTGGCGAACAGCGGGTCGTTGGACTGGGAGACGGCAGCCACATCGAGCTCAACACGGCGACCCATATTGAGCTTGCTGCCGACGACCCACAGCGGAACGTCACACTGCGTGCCGGCGAGGCGTACTTCGACGTCGCCCGGGACCCGGCGCGGCCGTTTTCAGTTACCACACCCCACGGCACAATCACTGTGCTCGGCACGAGCTTCAACGTCCGCACCTCGGCGTCGGCGAGTACGGTGACCGTCGCCAGTGGCCTTGTTCGGGTCGCGTCGGATGGCGCAGCGCTCGAATTGAGTGAGGGGCAGGCTGCGCGGATCGACGGCAATGCACCGCCAGCCGCGGCTGATGGCGACGCCGCTGCTGCGGGCCAGTGGCGCGGCG
>JBGSQB010000169.1:0-8842 GCA_041738285.1 Pseudomonadales bacterium
CGCCTCGTTCGTGTCGGGCAGATCACCGGACTGGGGCAGCGCCTCCGCTGCGCCGCGTCCCGCCGGCACGGTCGACCGCTTGAGTGCAAGCAGCTCCCGCGCGACCCGATCGGTATCGGCCAGTGGTGCGTTGCCGTACACCGTGGTCACGGCGCGCAAGTTGATCGCGTCCATGTTCAGCGCTTCGACGATGACGAAGCCGTCGTCGATGTCGCGGGGGCGGCCTTCGTGAATGACGCCGAGCGCGACGTCCGTGTCGATGATGAGGCCGAGGGTCATGACAGATTCATCACCTGTGATCTTGCTGTGTCGATCAGCTGCCGCTTCTGCTCGAGGTTCGCGGTCAGTGGCAGCTGAGCGACGCCGAGCAGTCTTCGCATCACTTCGACGCCAGCGAAGGCGCGCGCCAGCGGCATCGAAAAGCCGCGCGGCGTTGAGTAGTGCGCCAGTGCGTTCGCGCGATCGACTCCGGCAAACATGAGGTGCGCCGCGAACACGCCGACATCGAACTCGGGTGCGCCGACGAAGGTGAATTCCGGGTCGATGATGCGCACATCATCTCCCACTCGCAGCCATGAGCCGGGATAGAAGTCACCGTGCAGCAAGGCGTTGGATGAGGGCGCCTGCTTTACACCGAGATAGATTTCGCCAAGCCGTTCGATGCCGGTGGTGAGCGCCGCGTCTGCCGTGACATCGGCGGCGACCTTCGCAAGCCCTGGGGTGGTGGCGTCGAGATCGAGTCCGTTGTCGGCCGCGAACGGAATCTGAAAGATGTGCGCATGGTTGAGTTCGCGCATAGCACCGTTGGCGAATTTCTCGGCGCTGCGCACGGGCATCGCGTGCAGTGCGGACAGCCACGACAGCAGTGTGGGGATGTGCGGGATCAACGTGTCGCCGCCGCGCTGATACACGTGAGTGAAGTCCGCCGCCATGCCGAGATCTTCCAGCGCGAGCAGTCGATTGTCGGCATCGAAGCCGATCACCTTCGGCAAGCGACTCGCGATTGCAGCGTCGGATGCGGTCGCCGTGTAGAAGGCGGCTTCCACAGCGATGCGCTCAGCCGGCGCCGGAATATGCGGATACTTGGCAACGAACGGCACGGACTGCTTGAGGATCAGCGATCGATTGCCGAGCTGCGCACGCAGGGTACGGTTCATGTTGCCTTCGCCGGCCGTGCCAAGTGCGGTGATGCGTTCACCCTGTGGAATCCAACCGAGCGCGCGCAGCCGCGCCTCGACGGCGCGCGCGTTGCCTGCGATCAGGTCCAGCATCGGTGCTAGCGAATGGCCACCGGATTGATCACGGCCTGCACGGACCCGGCAAAGCGTGGCTGGCCGAGCACGAACAGGAACTCATACGCAGAGTCTGCGGCGAGCGCGCGCGTGTCCATGTTCTCGAGGATGTACACACCGTGCTTGGCGAGCAGTTCGACGTGCACGGGGAAGGCCTGGGCAGGATCTTCATGGGGCAGCGCTTCCACTGCCCAGGTATCGGATCCGATGGCGACCACACCCAGCCCAGCCAGGTAGCGCGCACCGTCCACGCCCAATCCGGGTTCACCCGCCATGAAGCGGGCGTTATCGACGCCGACCAGGTTCTGCCAGCCGGTGTGAAACAGCACC
This sequence comes from Pseudomonadales bacterium, assembly GCA_041738285.1. Classification (GTDB taxonomy): domain Bacteria; phylum Pseudomonadota; class Gammaproteobacteria; order Pseudomonadales; family Azotimanducaceae; genus SZUA-521. Next base: position 1,623 of record JBGSQB010000169.1, read on the forward strand.
ACGTCACCCTTCTCGATCTTGACCTTCTGCGCCTTGGCAGCGGCTTCGATGTCCTTGCGATTGAACGCGGTCCCCTCCTTCACCATCGGCGTGTTCAGATGGCGCGCCATGTCGATCAGTACCCCCCGGCCAACCATCGGCGGTAGGGCATCGACATTGAGTTTGGTGAGGCCGGTGGTTGCCACGAAATCCTGGGCGCGCAGGCCGTTGTAGTAGCGGTGCTCCGTGCCGAGGTGGCCGAGACCGTCGAGCTGACTCCCGATGCCCACCCACGTATACAGGATGTCATCGTTGTACGTGGCGTGGTTGGTGCCAAGCTGGGTGCCCGTGCCATCGGGTGGCTGGATGATGGTGATCGCAAACTTGCGTGGCGGATAGGCGGGCGAGTCGGTCCCTGTGACGACGCCGAGCGCGTAGGTCTTGCCGGTCTTCACGAGGCGCGCGGCCTTCACCACCTGTTCGGCTGAGAGGTTGTTGATCGCGCCGAGCGTATCGTCGGCGCCGTACTTCGAGGGGTACCAGTCGGCGGCGAAAACCGTGGTCGCGAATGTCAGCAGTGCAATCGAGGCGACTGTGAATTTCATGGATACGTCCAATGCCAGTGGAGTGAGGAGTCTATCCGTTCGCGCCATTGAGCGCCTTGGCGAGGCGACCGTGGATGCCACCAAAGCCGCCATTGCTCATGATCACGATGTGGCGGGTGTGTTTCGGCGTCGGCAACTGCGCCAAGGTAGCGATCAAGTGATCGAGGTCATCGTCCAGATGGGCGGGGATCACGCTGTCGTGGAGAATCTCGGTCAGATCCCACTTGATGTTCTCGCCGCGGAACCAGTACACGGTATCGGCGGCGGCACAGCAGGTGTTGAGTTCACTACGCAAGGTGCCGAGCGACATCGTGTGCGAACGCGGCTCGATCACAGCGATGATCTCATCTGCTCCGACCTTGTTGCGCAGCCCCTGCAAGGTGGAGCGAATCGCCGTGGGGTGATGGGCAAAGTCATCGTACAGCTTGACGTTATCGATCGTTGCAAACAGGTCCATGCGGCGGGTGACACCGCCGAAGCGGCACAGCGCTTCGATGGCGACTTCGGGTTGGACGCCGGCATGGCGTGCGGCAGCGATGGCGTCGAGTGCGTTAGTGACATTGTGCTCACCGAGCAGATTCCACTGCACGGTGCCCAGCGTCTTTTGATTCAGCTGCACCTCGAACGATGAGCCATCGCTGGCGCTGTCGTGCGCGCGCCAGACGTCGCCGGTATCCATCTTCAGCGGTGCCGGCTTTCGTTGGCGCTTGTTGCCGGCGCGCACGCGTGCGACTTTCGACCAGCAGCCCATGCGCAGCACGGCTTCCACGGCGTCGTCGTGTTCAGGCGCAATGATGAGGCCATCATCGGGAACGGTGCGCAGCAAGTGGTGAAACTGCGTCTGAATTGCGGCGAGGTCGGGAAAGATGTCGGCGTGATCGTATTCGAGGTTGTTGATCACGAGCGTGCGTGGCCGATAGTGAACGAACTTCGAGCGCCGATCGAAGTACGAGGTGTCGTATTCGTCGGCTTCGATGACGAAGAACGGCGTCGATCCGAGTCGTGCCGATCGCGGAAAATCCTTGGGCACTCCGCCGATCAGATAACCCGGATCGAGGCCAGCCTGATCGAGAATGAATGCCAGCATGCTGGCGGTGGTGGTCTTGCCGTGGGTGCCGGCGACGCCGAGCACGAAACGGCCCGGCAGAATTGCGCGGCCGAGCCACTCGGCGCCCGATGTATAAGGAATACCTGATCGCAGTACCGCCTCGACGCCCGGGTGACCGCGGGGAAGCCCTGCGTTGCCGACGATGATGAGGTCCGGCGCGGGTTTCAGATGCGCCTCATCGAATCCTTCGAAACAGTGGATGCCCGCGTCGGCAAGCTGCGTGCTCATCGGCGGATACATCGCCTTGTCGGATCCGGTTACGGTGTAGCCGGCTTCTCGGGCGAGCATGGCGATGCTCCCCATCAGTGTCCCACCAATACCGAGTATGTACAGATGCTGCGACGTACTCATTGAGCGACCGGGCCGACCGCGACCGACGAGAACATGAAGCCGAGGAGCGCGGTGCTGAACGCGAGCAGGATGCCGATGGCGACGGAGACTTCCATCGCGCGGTGCAGGATGAAGCCGTTCACGGCGATCGACCACAAACCGATCAACGCGGCGATCCCCGTCGCCATGCTCGACACACCGAGGCCGCCGGTGAGCGGTATCAGAATGCCCACCAGTGCCGTCAACAAGAGGTCACATCCGAACATGGCGGTGATGGTGGCCGGAAACCTGCGATCGAAGCCGCGGATGTAGAGCGCGCCGAAAACGACGGCAGAGAGCGTCGCCATGGTGACCAGAAGCGACGTAGCCAGCGCGGTGGGCGACAGCAGTGCGCCGACGTGGTTCGACACGACGTAGCTCACCAGCAAGTTCGCGACTGCGACCGAGCCAACGAACCATGGCTGCGTGGGAACCAGTTCCGGCCCGCGGCGCAGCAGCGCGATGTTGAGGAAGACGATGAACAGCAAACGCATTCACAAAATGGCCACGGGGGAATGAAGGCATTGTGGCACAAAACCCCTTACCATGGCCGCCGCTCGAGACTCGAACAGGTAGTGAAATCATGGTGAAGCGCAACGCGTTCTATGCCCAATCTGGTGGCGTTACTGCGGTCATCAATGCGAGCGCATGCGGGGTCATCGAGACGGCGCGCAGCCATCGCCGCCAGATCGGTAAGGTGCTCGCCGGCAATAACGGCATCCTTGGCGCCCTGCGTGAAGAACTCATCGATACGAGCAGAGAAAGCGCTGCGACCATCGCGGCGCTGCGCCACACGCCGAGCGGCGCGTTCGGATCATGCCGCCACAAGCTGAAATCCATGGAAGTCGATCCGCGGGAATACGAGCGCTTGATCGCGGTGTTCAAGGCCCACGACATCGGCTACTTCTTCTACAACGGCGGTGGCGATTCCCAGGACACTGCCCACAAGGTGTCCATCGCCGGCGCCCAGCTCGGTTACCCGGTGACCTGTGTCGGCATTCCGAAGACCGTCGACAACGATCTGCCGTTCACCGACACCTGCCCCGGCTTCGGTTCGGTCGCCAAGTACGTCGCGGTATCGGTGCGCGAAGCCGCGCTCGATGTGGCGAGCATGTGCGAGTCATCGACCAAGGTCTTCATCATGGAGGTCATGGGTCGCCACGCAGGCTGGATTGCTGCCGCTGGAGGCCTTGCGCAGGTTGAGGGCAAGGGCCCACCGCACATCATTCTGTTTCCCGAAATTGCCTTCGATCGGGACAGGTTCCTCGCCAAGGTGAAGTCGAGTGTCGCCCGCGATGGCTACTGCGTGGTCGTCGTGTCCGAAGGCACTCACTACGCGGATGGGCGGTTTCTCGCCGACGCGGGCACCACGGACGCGTTCGGTCACACCCAGCTCGGCGGCGTCGCGCCGACCCTCGCGGCCATGGTCCGCGAAGGCCTCGGCTACAAATATCATTGGGCCGTAGCCGACTATCTGCAGCGCGCGGCGCGCCATATCGCATCCGCAACCGATGTCGCGCAGGCGTATGCCGTCGGCAAAGCGGCCGTGGAGTTCGCGGTGGCGGGTAAGAGCGGCGTGATGCCCACCATCGTTCGCAAGCGCAGCCGCCCCTACAAATGGGAGATCGGCAGCGCGCCGCTGTCCAAAATCGCCAACGTCGAACGGACGCTGCCGCGAAACTTCATCAGCAAGGATGGCTTCGGCATCACCGCCAAGGCACGTGAGTACCTCGAGCCACTGATCGCAGGCGAGGACTATCCGCCCTACAAGAACGGTGTGCCGCAGTACGCTGTGCTGAAGAAAGTGATGATCAAGAAAAAACTGCCAGCGTTTACGTAGCCGGCACCATGCGTACGATCTGACTGCCGGCCTCGTGCTCGAGCAGCAGATAGACAACGCCTTCGCCGCCGACCTCGATGTCGCGCACGCGGGCGAGGTCGTTCAGCAGTACTTCGGTGCGCACGTGGCGCTCGCCGCGAATCTCAACCCGATACAGCGCGGTCGCCTTCAACGTACCGACCAGAAACTGGCCCCGCCAGCCGGGAAACGCATCGCCCTCGTAGATGACGAAGCTCGATACCGCGGGTGACGGCGTGAAGTCGACGATGGGCTGCTCGATGTCGGCGAGATCGAACTCGATGCCGAGCTCATTGCCGTACTCGACCGGCGTGCCGTCGTAGTCGAGACCTTTCGAGTGCAGCGGCCATCCGTAGTTGCGCCCGGGGCGCAGCACGTTGATCTCATCGCCGCCACGGGGTCCCATCTCCGAACCCCAGAGCAGGTTCGTTGCCGGGTCGAACTCGAGCCCCTGCGGGCTGCGGTGTCCATAAGTGAAGACACTCGGCATGGCACCGGCGGTCTCCACAAACGGATTGTGCGGCGGAATGCTGCCGTCATCGTTCACTCGGTGGATTTTTCCGTACGGCGTGCTCAGATCCTGAATCCCCTCGAAGTAGCCGCCCTTGATACCCACACTGAGGAACACATGGCCGGCGCGATCGAATGCAAGCCGTCCACCCGCGCCGATGTCGGGCAGGCTGCTGTAGAAGGATTCCGGCACCTGCCAGATGACTTCCTCGTCGGTCCATGCGCCATCTTTGATGTGGCCGCGGATCACCCGATTCATGGTTTGCTGGCCACTGCAGTCGGCGCACAGGTGGGTGTGGTGCAGGTAGACCCAGCCGTTGATCGCATAGTCGGGGTGAATGGCGACATCCAGCAGCCAGCCGAGGCCATAGTTGAGTCCGAGCACCACGGCGCCGGAGTCGGAGGTCGCAGGCGTACCCGTGATGGGCGCAGACTGTGTGCCGTCGGTCTCTACGATCGACAATCCCTGCTTCTTCTCGGTGACCAGAATGCGGCCGTCGGGTAGTGGCGCGATGGAGAACGGATACGGATCGATGCCGCTCGCCACGGTCTCGAGGCGGAAGGTCGCCTGCTCAGTGACGATGGGATCCGCGGAGATTTCGAGGGGCTTGGCCATTCTGAAGTCGGTGAAGGTCATGTCCATCCGCCGTTCTGCGATCAGAAGGGCAAGGCTCGTGATTTCGGTCTGGGAGAGGTTCGCCGACCAGGGCGGCATGCCGGTGGCAGCAAATCCGTTGCCGATGCTCTGTGCGAGTTCGGCCACCGACTCGCCGTGTTTGAGCGGCGCACCGATCAGCGCAGGGCCTTGAGCTGCGCCCTGCATCGACTCGCCGTGGCAGACGGCGCAGTTGTCGACATACAGCGGTGTGAATGGGTCCCGATTCAGCAGGAAGTCGATTGCGAACCAACTGCCGACGCCAATCACGACCACGACCACGGCGGTAATCGCCAGAACGCGCTTCGCTCGCATCGGCCGCCTCGAATTGTGGGAGCGGGCTTGCCCGCGAAGAGGTTACTCGCTCTCCCAAAAAAAACCCCGGCAGGTGCCGGGGTTTTTTCGATCAGAGTCAGTGCGTGGTTAGAGCACCGGCACCATCAACAGCGCGACGATGTTGATGATCTTGATCAATGGGTTCACCGCGGGACCTGCGGTGTCCTTGTACGGGTCGCCAACGGTGTCGCCGGTCACCGCCGCCTTATGGGCTTCGGAACCTTTGCCACCGAAGTTACCGTCTTCGATGTACTTCTTGGCGTTGTCCCAGGCACCGCCGCCGGTGGTCATGGAGATGGCGACGAACAGACCCGTGACGATGGTGCCGATCAAGAGACCACCGAGGGCTTTCACGCCGGCGGAGGGGCCCATGGCGAAGTTCATCACGACCACGAGCACGATCGGTACCAGGATCGGCAACAGACTCGGCACGATCATTTCCTTGATCGCGGCGCGGGTCAGAAGGTCAACCGCGCGGGAATAGTCCGGCTTGCCGGTACCTTCCATGATGCCTTTGATCTCGCGGAACTGACGGCGCACTTCGTTCACGACGGAGCCGGCCGCGCGGCCGACGGCTTCCATCGCCATGGCGCCGAACAGATACGGCACCAGGCCGCCGATGAACAGGCCAATGATCACGGCCGGATCCGACAGGCTGAACTCGACCAGTTTGCCGGCTGCTTCCAGGTTGTGGGTGTAGTCGGCAAACAGCACCAGTGCGGCAAGACCCGCCGAGCCGATGGCGTAGCCCTTGGTGACCGCCTTGGTCGTGTTGCCCACCGCGTCGAGCGGATCGGTGATGGCGCGGATTTCCGCGGGCATTTCCGCCATTTCGGCGATGCCACCGGCGTTGTCGGTGATCGGCCCATAGGCGTCGAGCGCCACGATCATGCCGGTCATCGACAACATGGCGGTTGCGGCGATCGCAATACCGTACAGGCCGGCGAATGTGTATGCGGCCCAGATGGCGATGCACACCGACAACACCGGCAGTGCGGTCGACTTCATGGAGATGCCGAGGCCGGCAATGATGTTGGTGGCATGGCCCGTTTGGGAGGCGGCGGCGACGTGCTGCACCGGGCCATACTCGGTCGCGGTGTAGTACTCGGTGATCACCACCATGGCGGCAGTGAGGAGGAGGCCGACGATGGAGGCACCGAACAGCGGCATCACCTGCTCGGCGGGCATCATCCAATCGGTCACGAAGTAGAAGGCAACACCGGCAACGACGCCGGACACGATGACGCCCCGGTACAGCGCATTCATGATCTTGCCGCCTTCGCGGACCGTGACGAAGAACGTGCCGATGATTGAGCCAATGATGGAGACACCACCGAGCACCAGGGGATACAGCACGGCGGCGGTGCCGGCTTCTTTCATCATCAGGCCACCGAGCAGCATGGTGGCAACGATGGTAACGGCGTAGGTTTCGAACAGGTCGGCTGCCATGCCGGCGCAGTCGCCGACGTTGTCACCGACGTTGTCGGCGATGACCGCCGGGTTGCGCGGGTCGTCTTCGGGAATGCCGGCTTCGACTTTACCGACCAGGTCGGCGCCGACATCGGCACCCTTGGTGAAGATGCCGCCGCCGAGTCGGGCGAAGATGGAGATCAGCGAACCCCCGAAAGCGAGCCCAACCAAGGCGTGCAAGGATGCATCGCTGCCGATCATCGGCTCAGCGACCGCGTAGAAACCGGCAACGCCCAGCAGGCCCAGCCCGACCACCAGCATGCCGGTGATGGCGCCGCCGCGGCACGCGACCTGCATCGCGGCGTTGATGCCCGCGTGCGCGGCTTGAGC
>JBGSQB010000103.1:0-15829 GCA_041738285.1 Pseudomonadales bacterium
GCATCGAGTTCGGCGGTCGTCATACCGGGACGTGCTGCCGCGCGCATCGCCTCGAAGGCGGCACGCACGATGCGACCGATCGCCAAGAGTCCCTTGAGATCATCGGCGGATTCCACGGTCATGTTGTCACTCCACGGAGCATGCAAGCACACGCGATATCTGGCACAGCGGACGGTCACTTTGCCTGCGCCAGTCGTTGAAGGCCAGTTGCACGGCGGCAAGCGCTTTCTTGCTGGTGGGCGGTTGCTCGATGATTCGCTGACGAACCAGCACCTTCACCACGTCGGCAGACAGCATGAATGTGTCCTTTCCCACGAAGCGCAGAAAGAAGCCGCTCGTCGCGCCACCAAGGCGGCTGCCACGGCGTTTCAATTCATCCCATAGGCCGACGATGTCGTCCACCGGCCACTGGGCGAGATAGCCGCCGAAACTACCGTATTCCGCCACCACCTCGCGCACAAACTGCGCGTTGTCTCGGACCGAGGCAATCTTCTTGGCATTGCGCACGATGCGGGCGTCCATCGTCAAATGCTCGAGGTCTTCGTCGGACAGCATGGCACAGGTCTTGGTGTCGAACCCGCTGAACGCCTCTTCGAAGCCTGGCCATTTGGCCTCGATGATCTTCCACACAAATCCGGAACGGAAAACACACGCCGTCATCTCCGACAGATAACGGTCATCACTCACCCGCTTGAGTTGAGCGGGTGTTTTCGGTTTTGCTAGCAGCGACTCCAGCGCGGCGGCGCCGCCTTTGCGTTTGGCCGCGCGTTCGTAGATGGTAGCGAAGGACTCCAATGACATTGTTCGGGCGCAGGTTCAACCAAGAGTGCGGAGCATGATCGACGTCGTGGACAAGCCACGTCAAGGCAGCCTCGACCCGAAGCTCAAGGCGCTGCTCGACGAAGAGCTGCATCCGAAGAAAGGCTACGTGTACTGCGCGGTGTGCTCGCACATTGTCAGCCACATCGACCAGCGCATCGAAGTCAACGGCGGCCATGAACACACATTCACCAATCCATATGGTTTCCGCTTTCACATCGGCTGCTACGCCGAAGCGCTCGGCTGTGCACTGTCGGGAGAGCCGGTCGCCGCCGATACCTGGTTCCCCGGCTTCCGCTGGCGTCATGCCACGTGCGAGGAGTGCCGCACACACCTCGGCTGGTTCTTCGCCAACGTCGAAGAGTCGTCGTTCTACGGCCTCGTGACCGAACGCATTCAAACCGACTAGGAGTACGCATGCCGCGCCAGATCGATCCGTCCGCATACGACGCACTGACCTTCGACTGCTATGGCACGCTAATCGACTGGGAACAGGGGCTGTTGCAGCACATCAGACCAATCCTTTCGCGTAACGATGTCCATGTCATCGACGCCTTCGTGCTCGAATTCTTCGGCGACGCCGAGTCCCGCATTCAGAAAGGCCCTTACCAACCCTACCGCGACGTGCTCATCGCCGTGCTCGATGCATTCGGAGATCGACTTGGATTCACGCCGAGCGCCGCAGAGCGGCTCGCGTTCCCGGAGTCGATCGCCAACTGGCAGCCCTTTGGCGACACGATCGAGGCTCTCAAACGCCTCGGCAGCCGATTCCAGCTCGCGATCGTGTCGAATGTGGACGACGACCTCTTCGACCTGACGGCCGCGCGACTCGGCATCAATTTCGACCACGTCATCACCGCACAGCAGGTGGGTGCCTACAAGCCGAGCCCGAAACCCTTTCTCGCCGCGATCGATCGCATCGGCGTCGACCGCGGCCGCATCCTGCACGTGGCACAGAGTCGCTTCCACGATATCGGTCCCGCAACAGCGTTGGGGTTGACCACGGTCTGGATAGACCGGCGCCCAGCGGCTGGCGGCGGCGCAACGCCCGGCAGCGATGCGCAAGCCGACCACCGATTCGAAAGCATGGCCGAGCTTGCGAGCGTTCTGGTGCCCGCTGACACCGATTGAGACCCAGTCAGTCGACGATCGCGGGATAGATCAGGGACTTGAGCTGACCGCGGAAATTGAACGTCCCCGATGGCATCAGCTGCGTCATGAACACGACGATGAGTTCTTCAGCGGGATCCACCCAGAAGATGGTGCTGGCCGCCCCGCCCCACGCGTACTCACCAGGAGAGCCGATGGTGGCGCTACGCGACGACCCGAGATGCACCGAGAATCCGAGACCAAAGCCATAGCCCTCGTAGGTCGTCTCCGAGAATGTGCCAAGCGCCCATTGGGTGAGATCTTCGTCCCGCGGCAGGTGATTGCGTGTCATCAGTTCCACCGTCTTGCGGCCGAGAATGCGCACGCCGTCGAGTTCACCGTTGCCCAGCAACATGCGGCAGAATCGAAGATAGTCATGGGCGGTCGATACCAGCCCACCGCCACCTGAGAAGAACGTACGCGGTCGGATGTAGATCGACGTTTCCGGATCATCTTCGAGCTTGAGGCCCTTGCCGAGCAATCGGGAGTAGTTTGCCGCGAAGCGTGGCACCTTGACGTCGGGCACAGTGAAGCCCGTGTCTTTCATCCCGAGTGGTTCGAACAGTTGCGTGCGCAGGTATTCATCGAATCGCTGGCCCGAGATCTTCTCCACCAGATAGCCGAGCACGTCGGTTGCCACCGAGTAGTTCCACTTCGTGCCCGGCGAGAATTCGAGCGGAATGCGCGCCAGAGAATCGATGGAATCCTTGAGCGTAGAACCAGGCTCCACGCCGCCAACGCCGAACTTCCGATACGCATGGTCCACGTTGGTGCGATTCATGAAGCCGTAGGTCAGCCCGGCCATGTGCATGAACAGATCTTTGAACGTAATGCCCCTCTCCGGCGCAGCCGTGATGAACGCGGGCGCTACACCGCTCTTGTACACACGCATGTTTTTCCACTCGGGAATATAGCGCGTGACCGGGTCGTTCAACTGAAACGCGCCCTGTTCGTAGAGCATCATCAGCGCGACGCTGGTGATTGGCTTGGTCATGGAGTAGATGCGAAAGATCGTATCGTCCATCACCGCCTTGCCACGCTCGATGTCCATGCGTCCCAGGGCTTCGCAATACGCGAGGTGGCCGCGTCGGTACACCATCGGCAGCGCGCCGGCGATCTTGCCCGGTTCGATGTAGCGCTCGAGCAAATGATCGCTGACCCGCTGTAGCTGTTTCGGGTTCATGCCGGCTGCCAGTGCATCTACTTTCACGACTCGACTCCTGTATTGAATGCTGCGACTGTACGGGCGGCGGGGCGTACTGTTCAACCGACACCCTTGACCGGTAGGATGGTGTGATGACGGTACTCAATCGCACCACAATCGAGATCACCAAGGACTATCTGCATTTCTCGGCAGCGCACTTCACGATCTTTTCGGCCACCGAACGCGAAAACCTCCACGGCCACAACTTCGACGTCAGCTGTTCCCTCGACACGCTGATCGGCGACAACGGCCTCGCCTTCGACTACAACCTGGTCAAGGACAAGCTCATGACGTTGTGCGACGAACTCGATGAACGAGTGCTCATGCCCGAGCAGTCACCCCATCTGAGCATCGATCGCGGTGCAGACGGATACGTCACGATCCTCTTCAACGGAGAGCGCATCCCGTTCCTCGCGCGCGACATCCTCACCCTGCCGATTCGCAACGCGACGGTCGAAGAATTCGCGCGCTGGTTCACGGTCAGACTTTCGAGCGATGCAGATCTGGCGCGCCAGCCCATCGAGTCACTGACGGTAAAGGTCTCTTCGGGGCCCGGGCAATGGGCATCCAGCCGATGGGAAAAAGCATGAAGCTGCTACTGATCACTGGTGCGAGTTCGGGCATCGGGCTTGCCACCGTTCGGCGTTTCGCCAGCGACGGCTACAACATCGTCAACCTGTCGCGCCGACGTTGTCCGCATCCGACGACCACACACATCAATTGCGACCTCGCCGTTCCGCGCTTTCTCGACAACATTTCTGCACAGCTCACAGCGCTGTGTCAGGACGCGGAAACCATTGTGCTCATTCACAATGCATCGAAGCTGAACAACGACAGTGCGGTGGAAACGCCGAGCAACAAGTTGCGCGAAGTGCTCGAAGTGAACATGGTGGCGCCGAATACGCTCAACTACTTCACGATCCCTTACATGCGCCCCGGTTCCGCGATCATCTATGTCGGCTCCACCTTGTCCGAGAAGGCGGTAGCCGGTTCGTTCAGCTACGTCGCGACCAAACACGGCGTTGTCGGCATGATGCGCGCGACGTGTCAGGACCTCGCCGGGCGTGAGATCCACACGGCCTGTGTCTGCCCCGGGTTCACCGATACCGACATGCTGCGCGCACATGTTCCGGCGGACGCACTCGAGTCGGTGCGGACCCTGTCGACCTACGGGCGGCTGATCGCACCCGAAGAAGTCGCCGAGACCCTGCATTGGGCAGCACACCACCCGATCGTCAATGGCTCGGTGCTACACGCCAATCTCGGTCAACTCGAACGCTAACACCAGGACAGAGCATGGATGAGCAACTCGTAGAACGGCGCGAGCGGGTGTTCCTTGTACTCGCCGGCTTCTTCATCTGCTCGATGACCCTGCTCAACGTCATCGGCATCACGCGCTTCATCCACATGGGCCCACTTGCGCTCGCCGTGGGTGTGCTGCCCTACCCGCTGACGTTCCTATGCACCGATCTCATGAGCGAGTTGTACGGCCGTCGTCGCGCCAACTTCGTGGTCTGGGTCGGCTTCTGGCTCAATTTCTTCATCCTCGGTGTGATGTGGCTCGGCAATGCCATGCCAGCCGTCGACACCGCATCGCAGCCGCCCTGGCAGGTGATCCATCTCGCGGAGGACATCATGCTGCCGAGCGGCAACGTGATGACCGGGTCGGTCGAATTGTTTGGTCTCTTGTACGCGTGCACGTCCGGCGCAGTGTTTGCCTCGATGATGGCGTACATCGCTGCACAGTTCATCGACGTGCAACTGTTCCACTGGATCAAGCGCATGACGAAGGGCAAGCACCTGTGGCTGCGCAACAACGGATCGACCGTGTTCAGCCAGATGATCGACTCACTGGTGGTGATCGGCGTGACCTTCGGCGCGAGTTACCTCGCCGGCAGCATTACCCTGGGCGCGATGATGGTGCTCATGCTGTCGAACTACGGCTTCAAATTCACCATCGCGCTGCTCGACACGCTGCCGTTCTATGCACTCGTTTACTACCTGCGGCGGTATCTCGCGATCGATACGGCGCACACGTACTGATCTGAAACAGGTACACAATCAGGGGACAGTTGACCTATTTCGCGATTGGAGTCGGTTCCGGGTCTTCGGCCTACCGCGCGAATTAGGTCAACTGTCCCCTATTTCCATCCCTTTCACATCAGCCCACCCGTCGGGGCCGGCCGCGCGCGCTGGTTGTAGAGCATCTTGCGACGGCGTTCGATTTCATCCTTCGACAGTTTTGAAAAATCCTCTGCCAGATCCGCGCCAACGCTCATGCCGCGCCTGACGCCGTCGCGCGCCGACAGTTCCTCGAACCAGCGCTTGAAGTATGGAAACTCGTTGATGTCTTGCCCCTGACCCTGCCAGTTCACCGTCCACGGATAGCAGATCATGTCGGCAATCGTGTACTCGCCGCCGGCCAGGTATTGACGGTCGTAGAGTCGGGTGTTGAGCACGCCATACAGCCGCTTGACCTCATCGGTGAAGCGTCGAATCGCGTAGGACTGATCCCCGGCGCTTTCGGGCGCACGCCGGAAGTGACCGCACTCGCCGGACTTCGGCCCTTGATTGGCCATCTGCCACATCACCCACTGCACCACTTCGTACTTGCACGGCGACGTTTGCGGCCAGAACTGACCGACTTTTTCGGCGATATACATCATGATCGCGCCGGACTCGAACAGAGCGATCGGTGCGCCGCCGCCCGTCGGCTCGTGATCCACGAGCGCAGGCATACGATTGTTCGGACAGATGTCGAGGAACTTGCGCTCGAACTGATCACCGCGACCGATGTTGCACGGCACGATGCGATACGGCGCCCGACATTCTTCGAGCAGAATCGTGATCTTCTTTCCGTTCGGTGTAGGCCAGAAATGCAGATCCATCATCGCAGCGCTCCTCGAGCAGATTTCGAATCGAGCATATCAGAGCCGCTCACCGTTGATTGACCAGGAACTGGGCATTGACGCAATTCATCAATCGACCGCCCCGCAGATACGTCCCGGCAACCTCGGCCCCTTTCGCGCGCATGTCGTAGACACTCTCCGGCGTGCAGAATGCCGAGTGGGGGGTGAGTATCAGGCGATGCCGGATCCACTCTTCGTTCGCCGCGAACGCGGCAATCAGCGGATGCGCCGGGTTGGCGGGTTCCTCGGGCAACACGTCGAGTCCCGCAGCGCGAATCTGGTCGTTGCGCATTGCCGTGTCGAGCGCATCGAGATCAACGATCTCCCCACGTGCTGTATTCACCAGAATCAGCCCCGGCTTCGCGGCCGCGAACGCATCGCGTCCCACCAACTTGCGCGTTTCGTTGCCAAGCGGCGCATGCACCGAAACGACGTCGCTCTGCGCCATGAGTTCGGTGAGCGAATCGACGCGACGCACGCCGATGGCGAGATCCACGCCATTGGGCAGATAGGGATCGTGGAACACTACGTCCATGCCGAACGCCTTGGCGCGCAGCGCCGTTGCCGTGCCGATGCGGCCGAGGCCAACGATGCCGAAGGTGCACGCCGACAGTCGGCGTCCGAATGGATTCAGTGCAGGTCGCCACTTGCCGCGCGGATCCGTCTTCAGCTCTTCGGTGTGAAACGCCGTGCCCTTCATGAGAGTCAGCATCAGCGCGATTGCGTGGTCGGCCACTTCCATGGTGCCGTAGTCGGGCACGTTGCAGACCGGAATACCGAGCTTGCCCCACGCCGCGAGGTCGATGTTGTCGAACCCGACTTTGGGCGTGACGACGATTCGACAACGCTCGAGTTTGGCGCGGTACTGATCGGGGATGTCCATGACGGTGACGATGCCATCGCAGCCATGCCACTGCGCCTCGGTCACTGCATCGAAGCGCGCCACAAACTCGGCCTCGCACTGCGCGCCCAGCGCGCCCCGTTCGATGTCCCAGTCCGATGGCCAGCGCATGGCCGGCCACAACACACGCATGTTCATGCGATGAATTCCTCCCTGGTGATCCGCGCAAGCAACGCAAGTGAACGCTCGAAATCGGCCGGCGACACGCCATCGACGCGCAGCCGTGTCGCGATCAGATGCGTCATGCCGAGTTCGCCGCAGTAGTCGCCGATGCCACGGGCGACCTCGTCGGGTCGGCCGACGATCGCCCAATCGTCCACTGAATCGGGGATAGCGCGTGCAATCGTGCCGCCACTGCGCTGCAACGCAATCAGTTGGGCCTGCAGCAGTTCCCGCACGCGGCTGATCGACCCAGCATCTTCGCTGACGAACACGGTACGCATGATCGGCACGATGGCGGGCGGCGACATGTCCGCGTCCAGGCAGGCACGCCGGTGACGGTCGTAGTTGGCGGCGAGCGTAGTACGCGACTCCATGGGCGAAGCAAGGTACGGCAGTCCCAGACGGCCCGCCTGGACGAGCGCCTTCGGGCCGAACGCCGCAACCCAGATCGGCGGATGTGGAGTTTGCACCGGACGCGGCCACAACAGCGTCTTGTCATCGCCGAACGTTTCGCCCCGCCAGGCGCGCCGCATCAGGGCAAGGCTGTCTTCGAAGATCTCGCGCTTGTCACGCGAGTTGACGTTGAACGCATCGAACGTACCGGAGGCAAAGCCGCGGCCAACACCGAGAATGACGCGGCCGCCGGACAACTGATCAAGCACCGCCACCTGTTCGGCTGCCGCGATCGGATGCCGCAACGGCAGGAGATACGAGGTTGTGCCCAGACGAATCGACTGCGTGCCCGCGGCAACGGCAGCCAGCAGCATGAGCGGCTCCGGAATCGCGCCTTCGCCGCTGAAGTGATTCTCCGGCAACCAGAACGACTCATAGCCGAGCGACTCCGCGAATGCGGCCTGACGGAGCAGTTCATCCGCGCGCCGACCGAGCGGCGTAACCCACGGTGTGCAGCCCAGATGGAGCGAATTCGGCATGACCTCAAGTTACCACAGACGACCTCAGCCGCCGCGCAGCAGGTCAACGTTGCCACCGCGCGCCATGGTGTTGGTTGTCAGCACACGCTCGGTTGCGAACCGATGCAGATAGCGAGGCCCGCCCGCCTTCGGCCCAGTACCCGACAGACCCTCACCGCCGAACGGCTGCACGCCCACCGCGGCGCCAATGATGTTGCGGTTCACATAGATGTTGCCGACGCGCGACTGCGCCGCGATGCGCTGCGCACGACCGTCGATGCGGGTATGAATGCCGAGCGTCAGGCCATAACCGAGATCGCGCACGGCGGCCACCGCCGCATCAAGACCTTCTGCTTCGAACCGCAATACGTGCAGCACCGGTCCGAAATGCTCCTGCGTCAATCGATCGATGCGGTCGAGTTCGATGAGCGTTGGCGCGACAAAGGTGCCGGCATCACAGCCTTCGGGCATCGGCACGCGATAGATCGGTAACCCCGCGGCTGCGCATGCGCTGACATGCGCGTCGAGCGCCCGCCGTGCATCCTCATCGATCACCGGACCGACGTCCGTCGCCAATAGTTCGGGATCCCCCACGCGCAACTGCGCCATCGCCCCACGTATCATCTCGAGCGCGCTGTCGGCAATGTCGTCCTGCAGACAGAGCACCCGCAGCGCAGAACAACGCTGACCGGCCGTGGCAAATGCGGAGCGAACCACATCGTCAGTGAGCTGCTCGAGCAGCGCCGTCGAGTCGGCAAACAATGCGTTTTGCCCTCCGGTCTCCGCAATCAGCGGCACGATTGGCCCGACTCGCTGCGCGAGCGCGCGATTGATCGTGCGCGCCGTATCTGTGCCGCCAGTGAACGCAACGCCCGCCACTTCAGGCAAAGCCGTCAACATCGCACCGACGGCACCATCACCCGGCAGCAGCGCGAGCACCTCCTCGGGCACGCCACATTCCCATGCGAGCTGCACGACCGCCGCCGCGATCAGCGGCGTCTGCTCAGCTGGCTTGGCGAGCACGGCGTTTCCAGCCGCCAGGGCCGCCGTAATCTGACCGGTGAAAATGGCGAGCGGAAAGTTCCAGGGACTGATGCACACGAATACGCCACGACCGTGCAAAGCGAGGCTATTCGATTCGCCGGTCGGTCCGAGCAGTTCCAGAGGGTGCTCGAAGTCGAGCTCCGCGATCGATGCGTAGTAGCGGCAGAAATCGACCGCTTCGCGGATCTCGGCCACACCATCGCCGATGGTCTTTCCCGCCTCGCGAATCAAGAGCGCAAGCAACTTCGGCGTGTCGCGTTCGAGTGCATTGGCCAGCGCCTTCAGACACGCAGCGCGGCTCGATGCGCGGCGTTCATCCCAGGCACGTTGCGCGTTTTGCGCCGCATCGAACGCCGCCATCACGTCCGCGCGCGATGCGGCCATTACCGTTCCAACGAGATCGTCGCGCCGCGCGGGGTTTGTTATCGAGCGCCCCTCACCGCCACCATCACCGCGCGGCTGCGCGAAGAAGCTCGCTGTGAGATAGGGCTCGATTGCGGCACGTAGCGCCTGCCACTGCGCTGCACTCGTCAGATCCATGCCACGTGAGTTGACGCGCGTAGACCCGAACAAAGCAGCTGGCAGGCGAATGCGCGGGTGCCGCACGCCTTGGCTCTCGATGACCGTCAACGGATCTCGAACCACATCGCGGGGCGGCGTTCGCGCATCGAGAAAGCGGTTGACGAAGCTCGAATTCGCGCCGTTCTCGAGCAGTCGTCGCACGAGATACGCAAGCAGATCGCGATGGCCGCCGACCGGCGCGTAGACCCGCACGGGCGGTATATTCGGCAGCTGCGTCCGCGCAACGTCATACAGCAACGCGCCCATGCCATGCAGACGCTGAAACTCGAAACCCATGCCGGTGCCAGCAACACGCATGACGGCCGCGATGGTGTGTGCATTGTGCGTGGCGAACTGCGGATAGACGTTTCTTCTGGCTGCGAGCAGCCGCTCGGCGCACACCAGGTAGGACAGATCGGTATTGGCCTTCTGGGTGAACACCGGGAAGTCCTCAGCACCTTGCACCTGAGCGTGCTTGATCTCCGCATCCCAGTAGGCGCCCTTCACCAGCCGCACCGGAACACGACGACCAACGTCCCGCGACAGCGACACCACCCAGTCACACACATCGATCGCTCGTTTGCCATATGCCTGCACGACGAGGCCCAGACCCTCGTAGCCACGCATCGAAGGATCACGCGCGAGTCGTTCGAACAGGTCGAGCGAGAGCTCCAGACGATCGGCCTCTTCGGCATCGATGGAAAGGCCGATGTCCGCGGCGGCCGCAGCACGCGCGAGCGCGAGCAACACGGGATACAGTTCGGCAGCCACGCGATCGGACTGCGAAAACTCATATCGCGGGTGCAACGCAGACAGCTTCACCGATACGCCGGAGCTTTCGGTAACGCCACGACCGCGACTGGCCGCGCCAACCACATCAATGGCATGTGCATAGGCCGCAGCATAGCGAGCAGCATCGTCAGCCGTACGCGCGCCTTCACCGAGCATGTCGAACGAGAACACCCCCTCCTCGCCCTGCTCACGGCGGCCGCGATCAATCGCCTCGTCGATGGTGCGCCCGAGCACGAATTCGGCGCCGAGTATGCGCATGGACTGCCGCATCGCGTTGCGGATCACGGGTTCACCGACGCGACTCGTGATCCGACCGATCAGGTCGAGCGGCGAAGAACCGGTCAGACGATCGAGCGCGATGACGCGACCGGTCAGCATCAGCGCCCATGTGGAGCCGTTCACGAACAGCGAGTCGGATCTGCCAAGGTGTTCAGCCCAGCGGCCTGACGAGATCTTGTCGGCGATCAGCTCATCGATGGTCGCCTCGTCCGGTATACGCAACAGGGCCTCCGCCAGACACATGAGCGCGACCCCCTCCTCGTTCGACAGCCCGAACTCCTTCAGGAAAACATCGAGCACGCTCTGATCGCTGCGTCGATCACGCACTGCACTCACGAGCGTCGCAGCCATGCCTTCGATGGTCGCAAGCTCATCCTTGCTGGTCCGCAGCAGTTCACGCAGACGCGCGAGTGCCGTTTCCTCAACCAGATACTTGGCCTGAGAGATTTGTTGCCGCAGGCTTTGTAGAGATTCACTCATGATCGATTCCCAATGCGGCGCGCAGCGCCGAATCACCGTGAGTCAGCATCAGAAAGCAGTCGCTGCCGATCAACTCGAGGCGCGCAGCGGGCGCGAGGTCGACAAAGGCGCGGCTTCGGGCAACCCATTCGTCATCGCAGGTGCGCCCCTCAGCAATGACTTCGCCTTCACCGTACATCTGCAGCAGGCGTCGTGCGAGCGGAGCCAGTCGTTCATCGCCACCTGAGGCAGCGTGCGTGATCAACTGATGGCCCTGTTGCCAGTCCAGATCCATCGCGATGAGCAGCACGCCGATTGCCAGCCGTGCGGCAGGCTCGGTCGGATTGCTCACAAGGGCACGTTCGGCGTTGCTGCGCGCGCTGATCATCATCGACGCATCTCCGGCCATCGCGGCGGCCAGTTGTTCGAGGGCCAGATCGCCGAGGAACTGCGCCTCGTTGACCGGTTTTTCGATTGCGGTTCGCATCGGCTCGGGCAGCGGGTCCGCGACATCCGTTGGCGGAGCCGCGATACCCAGTGCGAAATCGCCGGAACGAGCCTCACCGGCTGGCGAGACGGAAGGCGGGTGTGGCTGCGACGACCGACTCGCTTCGTTGGTCGGCCCGGCGTCAGCCCACCAAATACCCGCGACGATCAGCGAGAGCACACCACCAACCAACACCGCTACCACGTACTTCGACTGCGCCTGCCTCGATGTGGTCGCAACCTGGCTCGAAACCTCTGCGGTGATCGCGAGCAATCGATCGACGCCGCCATCCGCGCTGCGGGCCGGCCACATTGAAAGATCGACGATACGATGACGTTTCAGCCCGCGCGGCAGCGATGACTGATCGAGCCGGATCGACACCAGCTTCCCGCGCCGCGCGCTGCCGCGAGCAAGATTGGCGAGCCACTGCTCGCCGCTCGAATGCCGGGACCACACGGCAACGACGCAGACTTCGCGTGCCAACGACCACAGCGCTTCGTGTCGCCAACCCACGCGATGACCCTCGTCAATGAACGCCTTGGCCAGCGCATCCACGCGCGACCGATCGGCTGGCGCGCATGAGATGAGTACGTCGCCCATGGGCTCAAACTGGAACCGGAACCGCGACCAGTTGCCAGTAGTTCAGCCAGGCAACGAAGGCCAGACCAGCGAAAGTCACCAGGGTGTAGTGGATGCGGCGCAGCGGCCACCAGTAACCGCGCACCCACGCGCGATAGGTGACCATCAGTTGCAGTACGAGCAATCCTGCCGCAGCAACGGGTACCCACAACAGGCGTTCGAGACTCTGGGACGTACCGAACAACACATCGCGCGGATTCTCGATGTGCCCGGCGATCACAACGACGAAACCGAGCAGCATTGCGGCGGTGAGCCATGCGAGCAGCGTCGCGGCCGTCTCACCGGCCACAGACGTGCGGCCGCGCCGGCGATAACTCGACACCGGCCACACCAATACGAGCGCGAGGATCGCGGTGCAGCCAATCGCAATGCCCCACTGCACCCGCGGCTCATCGACCGGCGCAACCCGTTGCAGCGTCAGGACGCCCGGCTCGGGGAAGAGGTATTGGGCATGGCCATCCTCGTTCGAGAAGGCGACCTTGCGACGCCCATCCTCGGTCGAGAACAGCCGATCACCGATCTCGATCAATCGCTGCGGACCATCGGTACCAGGCACGATCAGCCCGCCATCGTCCACCATCAGCGAGACGCTGCCGAGCAAGCCCATGATCCTGGCAGGGCCATTCATTGGCACCCGCATTGGCGAATAGGTGCCGGTGAAGCGGTCGAGCACCGTGGTCGACGAGCGCGGCTGCGGACGTGCGGGCACACCGAACATGCGATCGTCGAACGCTGCTACGACAGCGTCGCGCGCAGCCGCACCCGTTTCGGAGTTGGTCGATATGAACAACCCCATCCGCTGCTTTGGATACAGGCGCAGTTCACTGTGGAATGCGATGGTATCGCCACCGTGGCCGACGATGCGTTGCCCGTGCGATGACATTTCATACAGGCCATGCAACACGCCGTTGATCCGCGGATCGGCGGAAAATCCAGGTTCGAACAGCTTCTCGCGCGCCGCCGCCGTGAGCACCGGTGTGTCGCCCTTGGCGAGCAGTTCCAGCATGAACGACGCCATGTCAGTTGCGGTCGCACTGATCGATCCGGCGGGCGGAATCGAAACGAACTCGAACGGCGCGGCCACTTCGACGCCGCGCTCCTTCCAATACCCATTGGCCATCGAGTCCGCCAGATCCTGCGGCAGCGGTTGCCGCGGGCTCGTATGCAACATGTCGAGCGGCGTGAGAATGCGCTGTTCGACATAATCTTCCCATGGCTGCTTCGCCACGATTTCCACCAGGTGGGCCGCCAGCGCGGAGCCGTAGTTGGAGTAAGCGGCGACCTTACCGGGCATGAAGACGCGGGCGGGTCGCATCGAGACGAGGTTTGCGTGGAAGTCGCCAACGGTTCTCGGGCCACTGGCGAACAACCCGAGCACTCTGTCCTCGAAGCCCGCGGTGTGGGTCATGAGGTGCCGCAGGGTCACCGGCACCGGGTAGGTGGCAGGAATCTCGAAGTCCTGCAGATAGCTGTTTACGTCTGCATACAAGTCCAGCCGTCCGGCCGCTACCTGCTGCATCACCGCGACCCACACAAAGACCTTCGAGATGGAACCGATGCGAAACAACGTGCGATCGCTGACCACGGGCACACTTTGCTCGCGATTGGCAAGGCCATACCCTTTGGTGAACACCACCGCGCCATCCTGCACGAGCGCAACGGTCGCGCCGATGATCTCGCCGCTGGCCACCTGCGCTCCGACAGCACCATCGAAGAAGGACTCGATCGACTGCGGCGCCTGTGCGGCTGCCGCAATGCCCTGCGGCTGCGCATGGGATGCAATCGACAGGCACACGCAGATCAATCCAATCATCCATCGAGTCATCTGAGCGCTCCTTGCGCTTCGAGTTCGACGCACCGCTCCGTCGAGTATCCCAACAATTCCCGCATTACGAATTCGTTGTCGCGGCCGTACGTCAGCGCCTCACGTGGCACCCGCGCGGCGGCACGCGAGAGAGTGACTCGGCTCGACTCGATGGTGGTGACACCGAACTGAGGGTGCGGGATCCGGTGAAAATGCCCGCGATGTGCCAACTGGGCGTCCTCGAACAGCATCGTGGTGGAACTCACCTCGTGCGCGGGGACGCCGTCACCTTGCAGGCGATCGACGATTTCCGAGCCGGCAAGCCCTGCCGTCCATGCGCCAATGCGTGCATTGATCTCGTCTTCGATGCTGCGTCGCCCCTTGACCGTACGCAGACGATCGTCACGCAGCCAATCGGCGAAATCCGCGCACGTACAAAGCGCGGACCAGTCACGATCATCCCGCACTGCAATGGCGACCCAACAGTCTTCACCGGCCGCGGGATACACGCCGTGTGGCGTCATGTCGCGATCGCAATTGCCTTCCGCGGTGGAAGCCACCCCCGTATGCCAGTACTCGAGAGCAGCAGGAGCAAGATAGTGCAATGCACCTTCCGCCTGCGCCATGTCGATGTATTGACCCTCGCCGGTGCGATCGCGGTGCGCAAGTGCGGCGAGAATCGCGAGTGCGTTGTAGCGCACGCCAACGAAGTCCGTGTACGGCCCGTAGCAGCCCGCCGGTGTCGCACCGGGCTCACCCGTCAGTTGATGAAAGCCCGTGACGCCCGCGGCGAGATTGCCGAAGCCCGCATAATCCTTCCAAGGTCCGGTCTGACCGAGCAGGCAGCTCGAAATCATGATGATGCGCGGATTGATGGTCTTGATGCGCTCGTAATCGAAGCCCATGCGCGCGATGACGCCCACGGAAAACGATTCCGTAATCACATCCGCCCATTCGATCAGACTCTCGAGTACTGCGCGCCCGCCGGCCGTGCCGAGATCGAGTGACAGCCCGAGTTTGTTGGCGTTGGTGGTGTGAAACAGCGCTGCACGTTCCGGGTTCGCTACCGCATCGATGTACGGCGGCACTGCGCGCGCCATATCGAGCCGATTGCGCGACTCCACGTGAACGACCGTTGCACCATAGTCCGCGAGCATGCGCGTGCCACCCGGGCCTGCAACTACCCAGAACAGATCGACGATCTTCACACCCGCAAGTGGGGCACGATCCATGTCCACTTCGGCCGCCTTCGTCGGTCGCGCGGGCCATGCGGTCAAGAGTGCCGTGGCCGCGATTGCGGTTGGCGGCTTTGACCGCGGCAGGTCCACTGCCGAGAAGCGCGCAAACGGACCGAGGGTTGCCGAAACCCCATCACCGTGGACGAATCCACGCGCACGGATCTGCGGGCTCGACAGCAGATCGGCTGCGCTGAACAGCGGCGCGAGCAGCACCTTGCGCCGGACTGCCTCATCCATGAGTTCTGCCTTCGTGCGCGCCTCGCATAGCCGCGCCGTCGCCTGTTCGAACGCCGTCCAATCGTGTTCAGTGATCTGGTTGGTGAGCATGCGCAGCGCAGTGGTGCCCCAGTCCCAGTCCGCAAACCGCGCCTCGAGCAGCCCCTCTTCGATCAGCCACGCGGCGAAGCGATGACCAAAGGCAGCCAGCGGTGGCAACACCGCCGGCTGCGCGATGATGAAGCCGTCGCGCGC
>JBGSQB010000219.1:0-19232 GCA_041738285.1 Pseudomonadales bacterium
CGCTCGGCGAACTGATCGCCGACCTCAACCGTTACGTCCCGATCCGCATGGCGCTCGCCAAGGACACCTCGCCCACCTTGCGAATATCGGCATCACTGCGCCTCGGCGATCAGCGTGACATGCTGAAGGCGCTCACGGAGATTCTGCCGCTACGCTTCAGTCAAGTCAGTGACGAGCTGATCCTGCTTCAGTCGGGCTGAGCCGCGGCGCACGGATTTTCGCCGCCAGCGGTTTTGCGATCGAAATGGCCCTCGATTAGCATCCTCGAACCAGCTTCAGTCGGGAACCTGCGCACCGCACCGTGCCTATTGCACGCCGATCATCGATCCGCGGCCGCCTGCGGTGTTTATCGTTTTCCGCACTGATCGCGTGTGCGGCGGCCGCGGCTGACGTATCGACGGCCGTTGATCTGGATGTTGCACCCGGGCCACTGAGCGATGCGCTGCTGGACCTGGCGGCCCAGACGGACATCTCGATTGTTTTTAGCCGTACCGCGGTGCTGCGCGAGCGGGTTTCCGGTGCACGCGGACGCTTAAGCGCCCGGCAAGCGCTGCCGCTGCTGCTTGGGCAGGCATGCCTATCCGCAATCGAGATCTCGCCGACGCTGATCGCGATTCGTGACGGCTGCGCACAGCGCCCGCGCCCGCCCGCTCCGAGTACGATCGCGGTCCAGCCCGCCGCGGTGCCAGATGCCGCGGGTATCGAAGAAGTGATCGTGCGCGAGCGTTACGTCACCGGATCGCGCATTCGGCTGCCGGATGCGCAGTCGCCGGGGCATATGGACATCATCGATCGGAGCGACATCGCACTGGCGGGCAACCAGGATCTCGGCGCATTGCTGCGGGCCCTGCCCGCGGTCGCCGGTAACTCGACGAGCACCCTCGTCACCAATGGCGGGGACGGCAGTGCCAACATCACGTTACGGGGCCTTCCGGCCAGCAACACCCTGGTACTGCTCAACGGTCGGCGCGCCAATACCGATCCCTGGGGCGGTCGGTCGGTCGACCTGAACACGATTCCCCTGGGTCTGGTCGATCGAATCGAAGTGCTCAAAGAGGGCGCGTCCGCGTTGTACGGGTCGGATGCAATCGCGGGTGTGGTCAACATCGTGACTCAGCGCAACCTCGCGGGCCTGGAAGTATCAACCTATTACGGCGGCGCCAGTCGCGACGACCTGCGGACGGTCAATTCCGATCTCACCTACGGCGGCGAGTTCGGCGCACTCACATTCACGCTCGGTGCTGCCTACTATGACCAGGATCCGCTCTATTCGCGCGATCGCAGTCTCTCGGCATCCTCGGACAATCGTCGCCTCGGGGGCGTTGACCAGCGCAGCAGTGCAACGGTACCGGCACGAGCATCCGTTGATGGAACGGTACTGACGCTGGCCAACGATCGCCTCGATGGTTCAGATCCGAGCCACTTCCGCCCCGCTACCAGCGACGACCTGTTCGAGTATCGACGTTACACGACGGCCATCGTACCGTCGCGACGCTACAGCCTGTTCGCTGACGCCCGCCACCCCGGCGCCGATGGCGAGTTCTATGCGGAGTTCCTGTTCACCGACACACATGCGCGGAACACGCTCGCGCCCACGCCCTTGTTCACGGCATTTGAGCTAATCGACCTCACGGTTGCAGCGGACGCCGTCTTCAATCCATTCGACGAACCGCTGCTCGACGTGCGCCGGCGCGTCACCGAACTCGGGGCCCGCCAGCAGACCAATGACACCGACACCTCGCGAATCGTCCTAGGGTGGGAAGGCGACCTCGGCGCTGTGCATTGGGACACGCGCTACGGCTACAACGTCACTGACGCGACCGAACGCCGCTCGCGACTACTGCGGGCCTCCCGAGTCGCACAATCGCTAGGCCCAGCAAGCGCCTGTACGGGCGCATGTGTGGGGCTGGATCTGTTCGGGCCAGCCGGTAGTGTGGACCAAGGCATGATCGACTACCTCGGCGTCAACGCGATGAGCCACGGCCGCAGCGAGATGCACCACCTCGCTGTCAATGCCGACGCATCGACACTGCAACTACCGGCGGGAGCGATTGAAGTCGCCTCCGGCGTCGAGTACCGGCGCGAATCACTCGGCGTGCGTCCTGACCGGCTGATTGCCGAGGCAGACACGATCGGCGGTACCAGCGACAGTCGCTTCGATGGTGGCCGCGATCTCTGGGAGGCGTACGTGGAAGCCTGGATTCCGCTGGCTGCGCAGCGCCGCGCCATCCACAAACTCGACGCCCAGGTCGCCCTTCGCGCTTCGCACTACTCCGACTTCGGCGCGACGACCAACCCCCGTCTGGCCGTCCACTATTGGCCTTCGCAATCTGTGCTGTTGCGTGCATCTGCAACCCAGGGATTCCGCGCGCCCACGCTGCGGCAGCTGCATGCGGGTGCGAGCCAGACATTCGAACGACTGAATGATCCCTGTGCACAGCCCGGTAACGTCGGCGTATTGCCCGGCTGTGCGATCCAGTCGGACCCGACCCTCGTCCAGTTCATGACGATCCGTACCGGCGACAACGACCTCGACGCCGAACGCGCGCAGACTTTCACGGCCGGTGTCGTGATCACGCCGACCGCGATTCCAGGCCTCACGGCCAGTCTCGACTACTACCGAATATCGGGCAAGGATGTAGTCGACGCCAACGCGCAGTACATCGTCAACGAGAACGCGCGCGCGCTTGCGTTTCCCGAGCAGGTCATACGGGGGGGTGACGGCAACATCCTGCGTGTGCTCGCACCGTTTCAGAACATAGGCCGTCGCGAGGTCAGGGGCCTCGACCTCGAACTCAGCCATGAATTCACCGTTCGAGGGACCGGCGCACTCGAACTGGCATTGAAGGCGAGCCGGATCGAGTCATTCGAGGAACAGATCGAACCCGGCGGTTCCACCATCGACTACGCGGGGACATTCCGTGACGAAGCATCCGCGGGCAATGGCGCGCTGCCCGACTGGAAGGTGAATCTCAGCGTCATCTGGAAACATCAGCTCTGGAACGTCGGCTACCACACCCGCTACGTGAGCACCCTGGACGAGATTGTCCCCGGCACGGAGACGCGCCGCACGATCGACGCCTGGCGGGTGGACCGCCTGCAGGCGTCATATCTGGGTCCGCTTTCACTGTGGACCAAAGTGACGCTGGGCATCGACAACCTGTGGGATGAGCCACCGCCCTTCTCAGCGGCCGCCTTCAACGACAGCTACGACTCGCGGACCTACGACATCACCGGCCGCTACGCGTACCTGCTGCTTCAACGTCAGTTTTAGCATGCTGCTGCCACCCGCAATCGGTCGATCGAACGCATGGGCCTTGAGAAGTCGGGGCGCCTCCCTTAACGTTCCGCCGGGATTTAGGCAGGGACACGCAATTGAACTTCGTCGGTCGTCACGTATTGTCCGTCGATCAGTTCGATCGTACCGGCATCGATAGCCTGTTCAGTGTCGCGGACCGCATGGAGCCCTACGCGCAGCGGCGACGGGTGACCCGCGTGCTCGAGGGTGCAATTCTCGGCAACATGTTTTTCGAGGCCAGCACCCGCACGCGCGTGTCGTTCGGGTGCGCGTTCAACTTGCTCGGCGGCGAGGTCCGGGAAACGTCGGAACTCAAGTCATCTTCCCTGGCCAAAGGCGAGTCCCTGTTCGACACGGCCCGGGTTCTGTCTGGCTACAGCGACATCATCGTCATGCGCCATCCGGATGCCGGGTCGGTGGCGGAGTTCGCGTCGGCCAGTCGTGTGCCGGTGATCAACGGCGGTGACGGTCCCAATGAGCACCCGAGTCAGGCGTTGCTCGACCTGTACACCATCAAGAAGGAACTGTCTGGGCGCGGCCGCGCCATGGACGGGATGCGCATCGCCCTCGTCGGCGACCTCAAGTACGGCCGTGCCGTGCATTCACTGCTGAAGCTGCTGGCGCTGTACGAACGCGTTACTTTCAACCTCGTGTCACCGCCTGGACTGGAAGCGCCCGTCGACATCATCGAGCGGCTTCGTCAGGCCGGGCATCAGGTGAACGCCCATCAGCAGCTTGCGCTGGTCATTCACCACGTCGACATTCTGTATGTCACGCGTACCCAGGAAGAGCGATTCCCGACCCAGGAAGACGCGGACCGGTATCGCGGCCTGTTCCGATTGAATCAGTCGGTCTACACCGAGAACTGCGAACCAAACACGGTCATCATGCACCCGCTGCCGCGGGACTCACGCGCCCAGGCCAACGAACTCGACCCCGACCTGAACCAGAACCCGAACCTGGCGATTTTTCGCCAGACCGACAACGGTGTGCTGGTCCGGATGGCATTGTTCGCGCTGATCCTCGACGTAGCTGACGAGGTGGACGATCACGCCCGCCCCGTCACCTGGTACACCGCGAAACGGATTCCGCTACCCGGACGCTAGCAAAACCCTACAGCAGCTTTTCGAGTTCCGGCAGCGCCTGGAACAGGTCCGCGACCAGACCGTAGTCCGCGACCTGAAAGATCGGTGCGTCACCGTCTTTGTTGATCGCGACGATGACCTTCGAATCCTTCATACCGGCCAGATGCTGAATAGCGCCGGAGATCCCGACCGCGATGTACAGCTCCGGTGCAACGATCTTGCCAGTCTGGCCGACCTGCATGTCGTTTGGAACGAAGCCGGCATCGACGGCCGCCCGCGATGCGCCAATGGCCGCACCGAGCTTGTCGGCGATGCCGTCTAGCAGCTTGAAGTTGTCGCCGTTCTGCATGCCACGGCCGCCGGAGATCACGATCTTTGCGGCCGTGAGTTCGGGGCGCTCGCTCTTGGCGATCTCCTCGGTGACAAATTTAGAGATACCAAGGTCGTGGGCGGCAGCCACCGGTTCCACCGTACCGGATCCGCCTTGGGTGGCGACCGGATCGAAGCCAGTACCGCGCACCGATACGACCTTGATCGCGTCCGCGCTCTTGACGGTCGCAATTGCATTCCCGGCATAGATCGGTCGTTTGAAGGTATCGGGTGACACGACTTCCACGATGTCGGAGATCTGCGCGACATCGAGCAGCGCGGCAACACGCGGCAAAAAGTTCTTGCCAGTCGTAGTGTGCCCCGCCAGCACGTGCTTGTATTTCGCCCCCAGTTCGGCGACGAGCCCCGCGACGTTTTCTGCCAATTGATGTCCGTAGGCCGCGTTGTCGGCCAGCAGCGCTTTGCGAACGCCGGCGGCGCCGGCAGCCTGCTTGGCGACCGCCTCACAGCCCTGACCTGCAACGAGCACGTCGATCTCGCCACCAATGGCTGCTGCAGCCGCAAGTACGTTCAGCGTGACCGGCTTGAGCGCCTTGTTGTCGTGTTCTGCTACTACCAGGATGCTCATGAGATCACCTTTGCTTCGTTGCGCAGTTTGTCGACCAGTTGCTCGACGCTTTCGACCTTGATGCCCGCCTTGCGCTGTGCGGGGGGGTCCACCGACAAGGTCGACAAGGTGTTCTTCACTTCCACGCCCAAATCGGCGGGCGTCAGCACGTCGAGTGTCTTCTTCTTCGCTTTCATGATGTTTGGCAGCGACGCATACCGCGGCTCATTGAGTCGCAGGTCGGTCGTGATGACGACGGGTAGATCCAGTTCGACGGTCTGCAAGCCACCATCGACTTCGCGAACGACCGATGCTTTGCCATCCGCGATGGTGACCTTCGAGGCAAAGGCACCTTGGGAAATGCCGGCCAACGCCGCGAACATCTGCCCTGTCTGGCTGTTGTCGCCATCGATGCTCTGCTTGCCGAACAGCACGATTTCGGGCTTTTCCTTGTCGTAGACCGCCTTCAAGAGCTTGGCAACGGACAGGGGTTGTGCATCACCGTCGACCTGAACCAGGATCGCGCGGTCGGCACCCAGTGCCAGGCAGGTGCGCAGCTGTTCCTGACAGTTTGTTGCGCCGACCGACACCGCGATGACTTCGGTTGCCACGCCAGCTTCCTTCAGCCGCACCGCTTCTTCGATGGCGATCTCGCAGAACGGATTGACCGCCATCTTCACATTGCTCAGATCCACGCCGCTCTTGTCGGGCTTGACTCTGACTTTGACGTTGGCGTCGACGACGCGCTTGACTGGTACCAATACCTTCATCCGATCCTCGGCTGGTGGGAAATGTGCTGGTGAATGACAAAATATGAGCAAAAACAACGGGCCACGCTGGCCCGAGGGCGCGGTATTCTGGCCTCATCAAGTTGGGCAGGTCAAGGCGAGCCGATTCGCGCAATCCCGCATAGTGAACCCAAATTCGATTACCTATAATGCGGCTGCGCGCAGCGGCGGCGTCCGTCCTGCTGATGTTCCAACCAAATGAATGATCGACTACCGCAGGAGACCGAATTGGAAGCCATCGAACGCGAAGCCATGGAATTCGACGTTGTCATCGTCGGCGGCGGCCCCTCTGGCCTGGCAGCTGCCTGCCGGATCATGCAGCTGGCGCAGGCCGCCGGTCGTGAGACCAGTGTGTGCCTGGTGGAGAAGGGATCGGAGATCGGCGCTCACATTCTGTCCGGTGCCGTATTCGAGCCACGTGCGCTCAACGAGCTGTTTCCGAACTGGCGTGAGCTGGGAGCGCCCCTCAATAATCCCGTTACCGAAGACGACGTCTACTACCTCGTCAACGGCACGAACCGCATCAAAGTCCCATCGTTTTTCGTTCCCAAAGCAACACATAACGCAGGCAACTATGCCTTGAGTCTCGGCAATCTCTGCCGCTGGCTCGGCGAGCAAGCCGAAGGGCTTGGAGTCAACATCTTCCCAGGATTTGCCGCATCCGAAGTGCTGTTCAACGCGGACGGCAGCGTCAGGGGTGTGGCTACCAGCGACATGGGCGTGGGCGCCAATGGTGAGCGCAAGGCAACGTTTCAGGCCGGCTACGAATTGCTCGGCAAGTACACTCTGTTTGCCGAAGGCTGCCGCGGAAACCTCGGCAAGCAACTGATTGCGAAGTTCGACCTGAATCGGGGTTCTGCACAGCAGCACTACGGCATCGGATTCAAGGAGCTATGGGACATCGCACCGGAAAAGCACGTCCCCGGCAAAGTGCTGCACACAGTGGGCTGGCCATTGAATCACGGCACCGGCGGATTCGCGGGTTCCTATCTGTATCACCTCGAGAACAACCAGGTCGCTGTGGGTCTCATCATCGACCTCGGTTACAAGAACCCACACATGAGCCCGTTCGATGAGTTTCAGCGCTTCAAGCACCATCCACTGATCGCGCAATTCCTGGAAGGTGGCAAGCGCGTCTCCTACGGTGCGCGTGCGATCGTAAAGGGCGGACTGCCCGCGCTGCCGAAACTGAGCGTGCCAGGCGCGCTGCTGATCGGCGATGACGCTGGCTTTCTCAATATGCTCAAAGTCAAAGGCAGCCATACGGCGATGAAGTCGGGCATGCTGGCCGCAGAAACCGTATTCGAAGCGCTTGCGGCTGGCGCGGCCGGTACCGAACTCACGGGTTTCGCAAAACGATTCGAGCAGTCCTGGCTGCACGAAGAGCTGCACGTGGCGCGCAATGCAGGTCCTGCGATCCACCGCCTCGGTACGCTGCTGGGTTCAGCCTTCGCCTGGGTCGATCACACGATATTCAAAGGCAAGCTCCCGTTCACGTTGCGCGATCCGGTACCCGATCATGCAACGCTGGTTAAGGCCAGCGCAGCCAAGAAACCGGAATATCCGAAGCCAGACAACACCCTGTCCTTCGACAAGCTGTCGTCGGTGTTCCTATCGAACACCAATCACGAGGAAGACCAGCCTTGCCATCTGCGACTCGCCGATCCGTCGATTCCGATTGGGCGCAACCTGCCTGACTATGACGAGCCCGCCCAGCGCTACTGCCCGGCAGGCGTGTACGAGGTGGTCGCCGAGAACGGTTCGAACCGTTTTCAGATCAATGCGCAGAACTGCGTCCACTGCAAAACCTGCGACATCAAGGATCCGGCGCAGAATATCACTTGGGTTGTGCCAGAGGGCGCGGGCGGACCCAATTACCCGAACATGTAGGCCCGATTTCATTCCGTTAGAACTCGCCGAGTGAGAAGCGCGCGCCGGCACTCATGATGCTGAGGCGATGGGGCTCATGTTGCTCGCCCATCGCCACCAGCTCGTAGTACACCGGCCTGCTGATCAGTGCATCGAGCCGGCCGCGGACGCGCAGATAGGGCTTCGGGCCTGCGCTGGTTTCGCGCACGGTAATCGGATGCTGCGCATCTGCAATGATGACTTCACCGACGTTGGTGAGAAATGCGAGTTGCCTCGACTCGCCAGCGCCACGTTGCTCGACTGCGGTTGCCAGAAATGGTGCGTCCTCGACTTCGATCGTCAGCTTCTCCGCCGGCGTTACCAGCACGAATCCATCGTCATCGCGCCGCAGGATCGTCGAGAACAGCCGCACCATCGCGGGGCGCGCGATCAATGACCCGCGGTAGTACCAATGGCAATTGCGGTCGATCTTCAGATGGCTTTCGCCGCTGCGATCAGGGTGCCAAGCATCAACGGGCGGCAGAGGCCTGTCGCCGCGTGATGCTTCGATTCGCGCGAACAGCGAGTCGATAGAGTCCGCCATGCTACTTGGCGAGCTTTGCCAGCAAGCGCTTGGTGACGATGTCGGTGAACTGGGTCGTCGATAGCGAGCCCTTGAGGTCCCGCGTCGTTTCCCCAGCGCCGATTGCGTCGAGAATGCTGTCACGCAGCCGGATCCCGAGGTCCGGACGTCCGACATGATCAAGGAGCATCCCGAGCGCCAACAAGATGGCCGAGGGGTTGCAGATGTTCTTGCCCGCGATATCGGGTGCTGTTCCGCCCGCAGGATCGAACATGGCGAGCGCCACGGAATTGTCGTCATCGAATGCGAAATTGCCCGACGCGCCGGTACCGAGACTGCCAACGAGGCCCGACGCCATGTCGGATAAGAAGTCGCCGTACTCGTTGAGCACCAGAACAACCTGATAATCCTGCGGCGAGATGATTACTTTGGCCAGCAGCGCGTCGAACAGTTCGCGGTGATGCGCAACGAACGGGTAGCGATCGTGAACTTCATCGACCACCGACTCGAACAACCCGTCGGTAACCTTCTGAATCGTGTGTTTGGATGCGCTGGTCACGCTCCATCCATTGCGTCGCGCCAGCTCGAATGCAAACGCGGCCGCATGTTCACATGGATCACGCTCGACCAGTCGAATCGATACCGCCGCATGATGGCCGATGAGCTGGCCCGGATCCTCATATGTGCCTCCAGTCGCCACGCGCACGATGTGCAGGTTGACGTTCTCCTTGAAATTGCTGGAGATGCCCGGAATCGAAATTGCCGGACGATAAATCACGCTGAAGTCGCAGCGCCGACGTAGCACCGCGTTGGGACTGACCGAACTCGTGATGGTGGGATACTTCAACGCGATTCGGGTGTCTTTGAGCGAGTCGCAGCCAGCCTCGAGGATCGCTTCACCGTGGGCCTCACGATTGGCCAGTGACCAGTCGATTTTATCGAACTGCATGTCGACGGGTAGCGCGTCAGCAACGGTCGCAACCGCTTGCTCGAGCTCCGGACCGATGCCATCGCCAAGTAATTCCGTGACGCGCAAGCTGGTCATCGTTCAGTCCGGTCGAGGGGTATGGGCGTGCATTCTACGGGTTGCGACCCAAGCGTGCAGCCAACGGCCAGCCGAATCACTGGCTGGCTACGAGTTGCTCCGCATAGTGCTCGAAGAGGCCCGCTATGTGCGACTCGTCGACGCGCATCTGCCACCAAGCCGGCGACATACGCAGCTGTGCACGCTCGATCAATTGGCCCGAGCGCCCGTCGAGCAGTGCGACATCGACTGATACGGTCGGCGCGGCGCCGGGCACCGGTACCGCGCTTTGGTAGGACGGTACCCGCACGTGAATTCGCAACTCCGCCTGATGCGCGGTCACCGCTTCGCGCATGCCTGTGCCGTTGATCGGGCTCTCGTTCAACTGCGTCTGCGGAATGACCCGCCTGAGACCATCTCGAGCCGCAACGAGGAATGCGTGATCCGCCGTGGACGACTCATCGAACTCGCCGCTCAAAATCACACTGCTCGGGTGGGCAATCTTCCAACGAGTGGAGCGCTGCGCATCGTGATGCGCCGTCTGCCCGGTGACCGCAAGCGCATTGCTCAGCCCACGGGAAACTGGCGCGAAACTGCATGCAGTACACAACAGCAGTATCAGAGCGAAGAGTATTTGCATGACGTCCTACGGAGCGGCCTTGCGTGTCCCAAGTATAGGAAGCGTGGCGATGTTTGCCCGGTCAGCCGCCGATGAACTTCATCACCGTGACTTCGCCTTGAAACGATTGCCGCTGCTTATCTCCGAGCGCACCGAGCAATCGGCTCTGCAGCTCGGCCAGTGCGAGATGGTCGGGAAGCGCCAGGATGTCCTTGATCGAGTGCCGATTGGCGCTGGACAGACAACCGTAGAGGTAGCCGTTGGAAGACAACCGAAGCCGTGTGCAGGAATTGCAGAAGGGTTCGGATTCGTTGGCGATGATCCCGAAGCTGCCGCGGCCCTCGATACCGAACCGGATCGCGGTCGAGTCGAACGGGGCATCGATGCGCGCGTACTCATAGCGCGCACCGATCTGCGTCAGGATCTCGTCGCGGCCGACGAACTGCTTGCCGTACGCCGAACTGGTCTTGAGGTGGCCCATGTTCATCAGCTCGATGAACCTCAGTTCGATGTCGCGATCCAGACAAAACTCGAGGAGTGGCAGCACTTGATCGAGATTGGCGTGCCGCATCGGCACCATGTTCATCTTGATGCGAATTCCCGCGGCGAGGGCAGCCTCGATACCGCGCAGCACCGTGCCGAGATCCCCGCCACGGGCAATCGTCCGAAACGCGAGCGGATTGAGCGTATCGAGGCTGACGTTCAGCCGTCGCACACCTGCGGTCCGAAGTACCGGCAACTTGCGCTCTAGTAATTGGCCGTTGGTCGTCAGTGACACGTCCCGAAGCGGCAGCGTCATGACGTCGCGCACGAAGTCGTCGAACTTGACCGACACCAGTGGCTCACCGCCCGTGACCCGAAGTTTGTCGAGGCCCGTGGCGGCTACCAGGAGCCGCACGGCGCGGATCAGTTGGTCACCGGTGAGCTCGTCCTGCGCCGCCACGAGCCGCTTGCCGTCGGCCACGCAATAGGTACAGGCGTAATTGCACGCGGCGGTAAGGCTCACCCGCAGGTTGCGGAACCTGCGGCCCAAGGCGTCAACGATCATGCGTGTGTTCCACTGCCGTTTCCTTCATTGCCGTCAAGGTCGTTTCCGGCGCGGCCAGGCGCCAATCCTACTGCATTGGGGCGCCAGGCGGGCCGGGGATGAGAAACCGGAACCAGTTCACTGGCGCGCAGCCGAATTTGGGCTTTACTTCGGATGTCGCCGTCACGTCTCCCCCTCCCCCCAATGACCGACGGCGATGGGGATGATCGATCCACCCCCCTGGAAGGATCATTCCGGTATGTGTGACTCCTAAATGGACTTGGCCCGGTGAAATACCCGGGCCTTTTTTTTAGGACACTCCGCGTAACGATCGCGGACGCGCCTGGTCCAGAGGGTCGTTATGCGCAGGTTCCTCAACTTGCGTTTCGACTGCCGAGCCAGTCCCGCAAGCGTCGTGGAAAGTCCGTTGCCCAGAATACGCGGTTCGAGCCCTTCAGCAGCACACAGGCCCCGTTCGCAAGCCGGGCGCCCAGCAATTCGAGGTCTACGTCGGCGGCGCGTTCAGCAAAGGCGACGCGCTGTCGCGCCGTGAGTGCTTCATAGAGCGGGCGCATCCCCGCACCCACGCAGACGATGCCATCCAAATCACGACAGGTGTTTGCCAGGTTACGGTGGTAGGCGGCCGAGTCACCGCCGAGTTCCAGCATCTCGCCCAGGATCGCAATGCGCGGCCCGACGCTTTCGCTCAAGAGCGTGAGCGCGGCCGCCATGCTGGCCGGATTGGCGTTGTAGCTATCGTCGATCAGCGTGACCGCGCCAATCGTTTCGCGTCGACCGCGCCCCGCGGGTACGAGCGACTCGCCCAGTGCAGCACCCAACTGCGGTGATCGCCCGCTTGCACACAGCGCACCCAACACGGCAGCAAGCGTCATCGCCCGGTGACGCCCGCCCCCCGGTACCGTGCCAAGCACTTCTCCGGAGGGGGTCGCAAACCGAGCGGTGCGCTCGGCAGCATGGTAATCGAGCAAGCGGACGTCTGCGGCGGGCGACTCACCGAAGGTCAGTACAGTGAGCGCCGCGCTCACGCCACCTTGGTCCAGCCCGTCAGGCAGGATCGCGATGCCGGATGGGGCGAGGCCCTCGCAGATAGACAGCTTCTCTCGACGTAGCGCATCCGGGCCCGAGAAATTTTCGATGTGCGCCAGACCGACATTGAGTACGACGGCGACATCAGGAGCGACCATGCGCGCGAGCGGCGCGATCTCACCCGGATGATTGGTGCCAATCTCGAACACCGCTGCAGACGCATCTGCCGGCGTACGCGCGAGCGACAACGGCACACCCCAGAAATTGTTGAAACTGCCTTCGGAACCGTGGCAGTCGAGCGCTGCCATCAACCAGGTGCGCGCCGTCGTCTTGCCGCTGCTGCCCGTGATGGCGAACACATCAGCGCCGAGGCGCCGGCGCGCTGCCCTGCCTAGCGCCCATAGCGCATCGAGCGTGTCCTCGACGCGCAAGCGCGGAGCAGTGGGCGCTGCAGCGATCGAATCGCGATGCACGAGCACCCCAGACGCGCCCCTTGCCACCGCCTCAGCGATGAAATCGTGGCCGTCCCGGACGGACCGACTGTGCGTGTTGAAGCGCGGCCCGGGATCACCGGCCAGCGCAACGAACAGATCCCCCGCTCGCACCGTGCGTGAGTCGATACTGATCCCCGTTACTGCCGGTCCCTGCACCACCGGGCGGTCGAGCGCGCTGCACAGATCGGCCCACGTCCAGAGCGGTTCCTGTCGCATGTCAGATATCAGCTATAACCGTTTGATTATTAAACACTAGTGGGGCGCATTCTGTCGATTCTGGTCTATCTGCGACCTGCGCCCTTCCTATTTCGGGCGCCGACTCGGACAATCGCGCTCTCATTGTTGCAGTGAATATGACATCGTGGCCGATCCCTCGCTATTTCGACGCTTTGCATCCGCCACCGGCCGCGCAATCGGCGCCGCGCGACGATTCACCGCAAACGTACTGTTTCTGCTGTTCCTGCTGGTTGTCATGCTCGTCCTGTTTTCCGGTCCTGGCACTCTGGTAGTGCCCGACGGCGCGGCACTTGTGCTGCGACCCGAAGGCGCCATCGTCGAGCAGCAAGCCCAGCGCTCGCCGCTCGCGCCGCTCCTGGAGGACAACGACGTTGCGGCAGAGACGCCAGTGCGAGATTTGCTCGAGGCGCTCAAACGCGCGCGCGACGACGCCCGAATCCGGCTGGTCGTGCTCGACCTCGACCACCTCGACCAAGCGAGCCCCGCGCATCTCGAGGCGATTGGGGCGGGCCTCACCGCGGTGAAGGTCGCGGGCAAAGAGGTGATCGCCACGGGCAACTACTTCAGTCAGCCTCAGTATTACCTTGCGTCCTTCGCCAACGCCGTCTACATGCACCCGATGGGGCAGGTTCTCCTGCAGGGCTACGGGGCGTACCAGAGCTACTTTCGCGCCGCGCTGGAAAAGCTCAAGGTCAATGTGCACGTGTTCCGCGTCGGCACCTACAAGGAAGCCGTCGAGCCGTTCACCCGGGACGACATGTCGGCCGAGGCACGTGAAGCCAACGAGACCCTGGTAGCGGAGCTGTGGCGCGCTTACACGCAGACGGTTGGGACCAACCGGCAGTTGGAACCTGGCGCGATCGATACGTACGTATCCGGCTTTGCCGAGCGCCTCGAGCAGGTCGGTGGTGACATGGCTCGCCTTGCACTCGAAGCCGGACTCGTTGACGAACTGCTCAATCACGACGAAGCGCGTGCGCGTTTGATCACCAAGGTCGGAGAAGCCGATGGCGGCGACTACCGTCACATCGACCACCGCGATTACCTGAACGCGACGCACTTGCCGACCCTCCCGGGCGCCGGCGATGAAGTCGGGGTGATCATCGCAGCCGGGGTCATCCAGATGGGTGAGGCGCCGCGGGGCACGGTGGGCGCCGATACGCTCACCGAGTTGATCAGGGCCGCGCGACTCGATCCAGGCATCCGGGCGGCGGTCCTGCGTGTGGATTCCCCGGGGGGCAGCGCCTTCGCGTCCGAACTCATCCGTCAGGAGCTCGAGTTGCTGCAACTCGCCGGCAAGCCTTTGGTCGTGTCTATGGCCGGCGCAGCAGCATCAGGGGGATATTGGATCTCCGCTACAGCCGACGAGATCTGGGCCGCACCCACGACGATCACGGGGTCGATCGGCATCTTCGGAATCCTGCCAACATTCGAGGAAAGCCTGGCGGCGCTTGGCATCAATCGCGATGGTGTCGGCTCCACGCCAATGGCGGGCGCAATGGATCCACTGAGCGCGATGACCGATATGACGGCGCGGATCGTTCAGGCCAATGTCGAGAATGGCTACCGGCAGTTCCTCACCCTCGTGGCCCGCGGTCGCGACATGGTGCCCGAAGCAGTTGATGCGATCGGTCAGGGTCGGGTCTGGACCGGCCAGCAGGCGCACACCCGCGGCCTGGTCGATCACCTGGGCGGTCTGGACGACGCGATCAAAGCGGCAGCCGAGCGCGCCGGCCTGGCGGAGTACGAGATCCGATACATCGAAAAGCCGCTGTCGACCCGGGATCAGCTGTTCGCCCAGCTGGCCGAGAACCTCGGCTTTAGCACCACGCAGGCATCGACTGGATTGCTCACGCAACTGCACAGTGCCGTGCGAGCAGGCGCAGCGGCACTTGCGCGCATGAACGATCCGGGCCACGTGTACTTGATGTGCGAGCAGTGCAGCGCACTACGCTAGTGAGCGTGCGTGCCCTGGCACGCACGCGTTGCCGTTGCCACTCTAGAACAAGCGGAAGTGCGTGCGCAGCACGCACTCGTTGCCGGCGCCCAGCTAAAACAAGCGGAAGTGCGTGCGGGTAACACCACTGGCTCGGCTACCGGCGGAGCGCCGGCGCCGCCGCATGCGCGCATGCAGGTCCTTGCGCTTCACCTCGAGAAAGTCCGCCCGAGTGATGTTCGGATTGCGATTGCGTGATGCTTCTTCGCGTCGGTACCGGCAGAAGTCGGCGAATGCGTCGATCTCGTGCGCGAGCTCCTTGACGACGAGTTCGATCATGATCGCATCGTCGATGTAACCGATCACAGGCACCGCATCGGGGATCAGGTCGTTTGGATCGGCGAAGTAGGCGAGCGCCGACGTGACATTCTTGCGTTCCTGGGCCGGCAGCGCCCATTCCGCATCCTTCAGCATGTCGATGAGTGCGGCGAGCTTCTCGATTCGCTGCGAAACGAAGGCTGGTACCTCCGCCTTTGCCACCTCGTCGACCATTGCCTGGGCACGTTGAATGATCTCAGTTTCGGAAGCACGCGCCGCAGACTCCTGCGCCCGCTTCATCTGCCCGCGGAAATATTTGAGGTCCTTCTCTTCGAGATCGAATGTAACCCGCAGTGTCATGTCTCCCCCCAGTCGAATGGTCTGGCACAAGAACGCCAGGATTGGATGCTCGAACTATACCCCGTAAGTCGACGCCTCAGAAGCGGTCACCAGCCGAATGCGGCGCGCATGACATGGTAGATCGCGTTCTGTTCGATCACGCCGCGGATCGCATCAGCGCCGGGACCGAGCGCATACACAGCGACGTCCTCACCGCCATGGGTCTCCATGTCGCCGGGCACCATCGCTTCCTGCAGGTAGTTCGGATCCGTCGTATCGACGTTGCTCAGGTCCGGTCGCGCGGTCGGCTCCGGCGAAAACTCGGTGGGTTGGTGGGGAAACCGCTTGCTGCCTATGCCTTGCTGATCCGAAGCCGCAACGGCGCCTGGACCATTTGCATAGCTCAGCGTGGTAAACGGTCGGCCTGCGGCGTCGAGGTCACCGGCGAGGCCGAGGATCGGGTTGCCGCGCTTCGGATACCCGCCAATGGTGAGCGTGTGACTGTGGTCAGCGGTGACGATGATCAACGTGTCGCGAGCATCGGTGAGCCGCGTTGCCGCCGCCACCGCATCCGCCAACGCCACCGTGTCGCCCAATGCCCGGTAGGCATTGCCCAGGTGATGTGCGTGGTCGATGCGTCCACCTTCGACCATGAGGAAGTACCCGTCCGGGTCGAGCGCCAGTTGCCGTATGGCACGCTCGGTCATCGTCGCGAGCGACGGCTCGTCCGCTGCGGCGGTTACCCTGTCGTGTTCGAAATGCAGGTGATCGGCAGCCATCAATGCCAATAGGTGTTTCGATGCACCGGGCTCGTCGATGAGCAATTCCGACCCGGTAGTCACCACGCGACCATCGGGATAGCGCTTGCGCCATGCCTCGATGAGATCTCTCTCGTCTTTGCGTACGCCACCCCCGGCAGGCGGCAGAAACAAAGCCCTTCCACCGCCCATCACGACATCGATGCCATCGCCATGGTCGAACTCGATCAACTGTCGTGCGATATCGGCGCACTCGCGCTGATCCACCGGCACCGTGCCATCGAATTCCCAGTTGCGATGCGGGGTGTGTGCATAGGTCGCTGCCGGCGTTGCATGCGTGATGCGCGTGGTCGTGACGATTCCGGTCGCGAGACCTCGCAACTCTGCTTGCTCGAGCAAGGTCGGCACACTTGCAGTGACCACCGAGCTGCAATCACCGACATTGGCGGCACTGTTGACACCGAGCACGTAGGACTTCGTCTTCACCCCACTCATCATCGCCGTCATCGTGCTGGCGGAATCCGCGACCTGCGCGTCGGCACTGTAGGTCTTCGACAACGCAACGTTCGGGAATTGTTCGAACGACAGCGAATTCTCTTCACCGTTCTCGCCGCGCGCCTGGCCAGCGAAAATGCGTGCAGCGACGACAGTGGCGACACCCATACCATCGCCGACGAAGAGAATCACGTTCTTCGCTCGAGCCGGTGCTGCCGGTGGCGTGTCCGTTGCGGTCGCGCAGGCCGCAACCAACAAAACACCGATCAATGCAGCAACGCCCCGTACTCTCATCGAACGGACTCCCGCATGGTGACGAATTCCTCCGCTGCCGTCGGATGAATGCCGATCGTGGCATCGAACTGAGCCTTGGTAGCGCCCGCTGTCAATGCGATGCCGATACCCTGAGTGATCTCGCCCGCTTCCGCGCCAACCATATGAGCGCCTACGACACGGTCAGTCGCCACATCGACGATCAACTTCATGAACGTTCGCTCCTTTCTGCCCGACAGCGTGTGTTTCATCGGTCGGAACGACGACTCGAAGACTCTGATCGTGCCGAAGCGCGCCTTCGCCTGAGTCTCGGTCAGACCGACAGTGCCAATGTTCGGTTGACAGAACACCGCAGTGGGGATGTTGTCGTAGTTGACGCGGCGATGACCACCATTGAACAGGTTCTCGGTCAGACACATCGCTTCGGCGATGGCGACCGGTGTCAGCTGCACGCGATCCGTTACATCTCCAATGGCAAAAATGTTGGGAACGCTCGTGCGATATGTGTCATCGACGATCACCGCATCGTTGGGACCGAGCGCTACACCCAACTCGCGCAGGCGCAGACCTTCGATGTTCGGACGACGGCCGGTGGCATAGAGCACCAGATCCACTTCGAGTGTCTGGCCATCAGCGAAGACAACCGTGCGCGCGCCTGCAGCCGTGACCGCAACCGACTTGACCTGACTTGCGAACCGCAGGTCCACTCCTTTGTTGCGGATCTCTTCGGCCACGAAATTGCGTACGCCGTCGTCAAATCCACGCAAGAACATCGGGCCGCGATAGGACACGGTGGTCTGCGACCCGAGCCCGGCGAAGATGCCGGCAAACTCGACCGCGATGTAACCGCCGCCAACCACCAGCACGCGCTTCGGAAACGCATCGAGATAGAAGGCTTCGTTGGACGTGATCACGTATTCTCGCCCAGGGAAGTCTGGCACGTGGGGCCAACTGCCAGTTGCGATCAGCAGGTACTGAGTGGAGACGGTGCGGCCGTCGATCTCGACATGGTGAGGGTCGATTGGCCGCGCCGTAGCGCGCAGTGTGTCGACGCCCGCGCCATCGAGCAGATTGCCGTAGATGCCGTTCAGACGCTCGATCTCGCGCGTCTTGTTATCGCGCAGAACGTTCCAGTCGAAATTCGGGCGGGTCGCGGTCCAACCGTACCCCCGTGCGTCATCGAAGTCCTCGGCGAAGTGAGACCCATAGACGAACAGTTTCTTTGGCACGCATCCAACGTTCACGCAGGTGCCGCCGAGGTAGCGATTTTCTGCAACGGCGACGCGGGCGCCATGCTTGGCGGCCATTCGGCTCGCCCGTACCCCGCCTGAACCCGCGCCGATGACGAATAGATCGTAGTCGTAACTGGCCATGGCAATCCCGGCATGAAAGCGGCGCAGACTAAATCATCCAGGTCGTTCTGCAAAGCAAAGGAACCTCCCCACAACCCCCGCGTTTCCTTCATCGAATGCGCACCTTAGACTTGCCG
Organism: Pseudomonadales bacterium; assembly: GCA_041738285.1. Classification (GTDB taxonomy): domain Bacteria; phylum Pseudomonadota; class Gammaproteobacteria; order Pseudomonadales; family Azotimanducaceae; genus SZUA-521. The sequence goes on from JBGSQB010000219.1 coordinate 18,596, forward strand.
TTCAGCACCAATGGATGACAACGATGAACGGCGCCGAAAGCCTGCTGGAGACCCTCGTGGACTGTGGCGTGGAGGTCTGCTTCACCAATCCTGGCACGTCGGAGATGCACTTCGTTGCGGCGCTCGACCGTCAGGACGGTATGCGCGCGGTACTGGGGTTGTTCGAAGGCGTCGTGACTGGTGCCGCCGATGGTTACGCACGAATGACCGGCAAGCCCGCATGCACCTTGCTCCATCTCGGGCCTGGCCTTGCCAATGGGTTGGCCAATCTGCACAACGCACGCCGCGCGCGGGTGCCCATCGTCAACGTCGTTGGCGAGCACGCCACCTATCATCGCGGATTCGACGCACCGCTCACCTCCAACATCGAAGGATTCGCTGAACCCGTGTCGGGCTGGATTCGAGTCAGCGAATCCTCGCGATCCGTCGCCGCAGATGGTGCCGACGCAGTGGCGGCTTCGCTGTCTCCCCCCGGTCAGGTCGCAACGCTGATACTGCCGGCCGACACCGCGTGGAACGATGCGAACGCACCCGCCGAGCGCGTTGCACCTGTACCCTTCGCGGCACCGAAGATGGCATCGGTCGACGCCGCGGCCGCCGCCCTTCGAAGCGGTGAGCCCACTGCGATCCTGATGAA
>JBGSQB010000223.1:0-8320 GCA_041738285.1 Pseudomonadales bacterium
AGTGCGCCTGGAGGCGGGCCAGCCGGGTGGCTTCGTGCCAACACCGAGCACGCCCGTGATATCCGCCGGCACTCACTACGGATATGCGGTGCAGTGGTTTGGCCTTGCCCTCGCACTGACAGTGCTGTTCTTCATCTTCGGGATCAGGAATGCGCGCCGATGACTGACGCAAAACAATTGCGGCGCAGTCGCCTGCAGCTGGTGGCGTTGGTCGCCTTCGCGATCCTGCCGATGGCGGCATCCTACCTGCTCTATCACAGCGTCGAGGGTGGGGAGCCCTGGTCCACGACCAACCGGGGCCAGTTGCTCGAGCCGATGCCGAGCGCGGCGACCATGCGACTGTCGACCGGTGAACCGCTGGCAGGTCATTGGTGGCTCCTGGTCGTTGCCTCGACGCAATGTTCGGCCGAGTGTGCACACGCGATCGATCAGCTGCGCGCGCTTCAGATCCTGCTCAACAAGGACGCCGAACGTGTCCGTCGCGGTGTGGTCGGCATACCTGCCCCCGCCACCGATCCTGGGCTGTCCGGTGTCGACGACGGCCAATCCGTGCTCGGCCCCGGCATCTACATCGTCGACCCGCTGGAAAACGTAGTGCTTCGCTACGACTATGACGCCGCCGGCAAGCCGGTGCTCGATGACATGAAGAAGCTACTCAAGGTGTCTCAGATTGGCTGATGCCCACACATTGCTGCGTCGACTGACGATGGCCGCAGTGCTACTGGCCGCATGCGTGGTTGTGCTCGGCGCCTATACGCGCCTCGTCCATGCGGGCCTTGGCTGCCCTGACTGGCCAGGCTGCTATGGCTTTGTGCTGGTACCTGATGCGCCGCACGAGATTGCGGCGGCAGAGGCCAGATATCCCGACGCACCGGTGCAGCAACACCTGGCTTGGCCAGAAATGGTGCATCGCTATTTTGCGACATCACTCGGCGCGCTGATTGTGCTGATTGCAGTGGTCGCGTTCCGGGCGCGCGGTGCGGGTACGCCAGTGAAGCTGCCGATGGCGCTGGTGGCGCTGGTCATTCTCCAGGGTGCGTTCGGCGCCTGGACGGTGACCCTCAAGCTGTGGCCGCAGGTGGTAACCGCGCATCTGCTCGGCGGCGTGGCAACCTTGAGCCTACTGTGGCTGTTGTGGCTGCGCCTCGGCCGCAGCGAACGCACGTTGCCCGGTGTTGCCGGGCTCGCAGTGGCCGGTCTTGTGATGGTGATCGTGCAGATCGCCCTCGGTGGCTGGACCACGTCCAACTATGCGGCGCTGGCATGCCCGGACTTCCCCACCTGCCAGGGTGTCTGGTGGCCGGCGATGGACGCGGCCCGCGGATTCGATGTGTTCCAGGCAGTGGGGCCAAACTACCTCGGCGGGCTGCTCGATGCGGATGCGCGCATCGCCATTCACATGGCGCATCGCATCGGTGCGCTGGGTGTGCTCGTCATCGTCGGCAGTCTTGCGTTTCGGTTGCGCGTGCTGGCACCGGGTCTTGCGGCGTGCCTGGCCGGGGTCCTCGCACTACAGCTGTGCCTCGGGATCGCCAACGTCGCGCTTTCGCTGCCACTTGCGGTCGCGACGGCGCACAACGCGGTGGGTGCCGCCTTGCTGCTCACCCTCGTTCAAGTAAACTACCGCTCCCTTCGCTCCCCCACCCACCCGGAGGTTCGACGATGAACGACGTCGCAGCGTCGGTCGAGCGACCGACCTGGCGCGACTTCCTCGAGATGTGCAAGCCGCGCGTGGTGCTGCTGATGCTGCTGTGCGCGGTGGTGGGCATGTTTCTGGCAACCCCGGGCTGGGTGCCGGTCGACGCGCTGGTGTTCGGCACCGTCGGCATCGCGTTGGTGGCAGGGTCCGCGGCTGCCGTCAATCATCTGGCCGATGCGCAGATCGATGCCCGCATGGCCCGCACGCAAGCCCGACCTGTGGCCACTGGGCGCGTCAGCATGGCCCAGGGCATCGCATTCGCGGCGGTCACCGGCGTGCTCGGGTTTGGTGTATTGCATGAGCTGGTCAATCCGCTGACCGCCTGGTTGAACATGGCGTCGTGGGTCGGGTATGGCCTCATCTATACGCTGTTCCTGAAGCGGGCGACGCCGCAGAACATCGTCATCGGGGGTCTGTTCGGTGCCGCGCCGCCGCTGTTCGGATGGACGGCCGTGACCAACAGTGTGGAGCCTGGCGCGCTGCTGCTGGTACTGATCATCTTCGCCTGGACGCCGCCCCATTTCTGGGCGCTGGCGCTGGACCGCAAGGAAGAATATCGCGACGCGCAGATTCCGATGTTGCCGGTGACGCACGGAGAGACCTACACCCGCTGGCACATTCTGTTCTATACCCTGATTCTGCTGGCGGTGAGCCTGCTGCCATTCGCCATTGGCATGAGCGGGCTGATCTACCTGGTCACCGCGGCGGCGCTCGGCATCGGCTTCGTGTACTGGGCAGTAATTCTCCTGCGCAATCGCAATCCAAGCGCGGCGATGGAGACGTTCCGCTATTCGCTGCTATACCTTGCGGTGCTGTTTATCGCGTTGCTGGTGGACCATTACCTGCCCATGGGGCTGCCCGCGGCGATGCAGCCCGTGCTGCTCGAAACGCTGTAAGCCATTGAACAAAGGCATCCGCAATACCGTTGTCTTGTGCGCGCTGTTCATGACCGTTGTGCTGGTCGGCTTCGTCTCGAACGTAATGCGAGAAAACGTGCTCACGCCCGAGGAACTGCGTGAGCAGGGGACATTCGTGCTGCCCACGCCGCGCGAACTGGTACTCGAGGGGCTGACCGACACGGGTGGCCAACCCTTCACCTCGGCCCGCCTGGAGGGCAAGTGGACATTCCTCTTCTTTGGCTTTACGTCGTGCCCCGACGTGTGCCCGCTCGCGATGTCCGTGCTCGGACAAGTGGAGCGCGAACTCGAGGCCCAAGGCGAGACCGAACTGCACGCACTGTTCTCGGGCGTGCTGGTGAGCGTGGATCCCGATCGGGATGATGCGCAAACGCTCGCCACCTATGTCGTCTCGTTTTCACCGCGATTCACCGGCGTTCGTGGCGAGCTTGCCGCGCTGGCAGAATTCGCGCGTCAAGTGAACGCGGCGTTCATGAAGGTGCCGGATGGCGACGGCTACACCATCGATCACACCGGCAACATCGTCGTGATCAACCCCCGCGGGCATTACCACGCATTCATCAAGGTGCCTCACGAACGCGACAAAGTATTGCTCGCGTACAAGTCGATCGTCAGCGGGTATTAGGAGACTATCCCCGGGGACAGTCTCCGTCTCCGGGGCGAATCACCGCGTTCAATATTCCAGCCGCCGTGGATCGACGTAGGGTGCATGGGCGAGGTGCTGTTGGACGATACGGCGGAACTCGTCGGGATTCTTGAATCGGACGGACTCGCCCGAGGCCGCACGCAGTGCGACCGTCAGGCGCGACAACCAGAATGACAGTGCGGCGTACACCGCGAACGGGCCGAGGAACCACAACTCTTCCTTCCGCAACGGCCGCAAGCGATGGTAGGCCCGCAGCAGCGCCAGCATCCGATCCATGTCCAGGAGGCCACTCGAGTCGGTGCACCAGTCGTTCATTGCGACCGCGATATCGAATAGCAGGTAGCCGCTGGCCGCGTGGTGAAAGTCGAGCACACCTGTGAGGCCGCGCTCCGTGAACAGGGCGTTGTCGCGGAACAGATCGCCATGCACGACGCCGCGCGGCAGCGCCGCGACGTCGCGGCGGCCGAGCAATGACGTTGCCGTTGCGACCGCACATTCGAGCAGACCTGCCGTCGCATACGGAATGGAACGTCTGACCAGCCCGGTTTGGGTCGAAAGCCAGGTACTGTCGCGTGGGTGATCGGTTGCGGTCGCTGCGAGGTGCCGGGTCGCCAAGTGAAAGCGCGCCAGAAACCGGCCAAGGGATTCGCAGTGACGGCGCGTTGGGTTGAGCACATGGCGTCCCAGCAAGCGCGGCGCAATCAACGTCGGGCGACCCAGAATCTCATCGCTCGAGTTGCCGTTGCGGGTGCGAATGATCCGCGCGATCGGCAGACCCGCGGCTTCGCAGGTGTCGAGCAATGGCACGAGGAACGCCGGCGCAGCGGGCGCCCGATCCAGCACTGACAACACGACTTCCTGACTGCCTTGGTCGCTCGCAACCCGGACAAAGTAGTTGCTGTTCTCGATGCCGTGGGTCGCGGGCCAGTAGCTCTCCAGACGCCCGAGATCGTAGCGTTCGAGCAACTGCGCGAGATCGCGTTGTGGCAATGGCGCGGTGAGAGCAAGGGTTGCGGCTGCCATCAGAATTCGATCAGTACCCAACGCGGTACGAGCATGTCCGCACGTTCGAGATCACCGAAGCCGCGTGTCTCATCGCGCGGCACGAGATAGTACGGAGGGCCGACCTTGGGCACCACCTTGATCATGCGCAACTGCCCCGCCTGCCGGTACTCGTGCACGGTACGTTCTTCGCTCTGAATGATGGTGACGTCCGGACCTTGACCGCGTGGATCGGCATCGGCGCCGCGTGCGGACAGCGACGCGCAAGTGACGAACGTGAGCAATAGCGTGGCAATGAGGCTTCGCGAGACCACCAGAATTTTCCTGTGGTACAGTCGATTCGATCTCCCATCTTGACCCAATCGATGACCAACGACAAACCGCTGGTGCTGGTCGACGGCTCGTCGTATCTGTTCCGCGCATTCCACGCGCTGCCGCCCCTGACCACCGCCGATGGCCGTCCAACTGGCGCGATTCGAGGTGTCATCGCGATGTTGCGGCGCCTCGCCAAGGATTACGTAGGCAGCCCGATCGCCGTGGTGTTCGACGCCAAGGGCAAGACGTTTCGGGACCGCATGTATCCGCAGTACAAGGCTAACCGCCCACCGATGCCGGACGAACTGCGTGCCCAGATCGAGCCGGTTCACGAGATCATCCGCGCCATGGGGTTGCCGCTCCTGATCGTCGATGACGTGGAGGCCGACGATGTCATCGGCACGCTGGCGACGCAGGCGACGAACGGCAAGCGTGACGTGGTGGTTTCGACCTCCGACAAGGACTTCGCGCAGCTCGTGTCGGACCACGTGTCGCTGGTCAATACGATGTCGGATACGCGCATGGACCGCGACGGCGTCAAAGAGAAGTTCGGCGTCACACCCGAGCAGATCGTCGACTACCTCGCGCTCATCGGTGACACCGTCGACAACATTCCTGGCGTTCCGAAGGTGGGACCGAAGACGGCAGCCAAATGGCTCGGTGAGTTCGGCAGCCTCGAAGGTGTCATCGAGCATGCCGCGGACATTGGCGGCAAGGTTGGCGAGAACCTGCGAGAGAGCATCGAGTTCTTGCCGTTGTCCAAAGCCCTGGCCACGATCAAGTGTGACGTCGATCTCGACATCGGTATTGCCGAACTCCTGCCCGGCAAACCAAATACCGATGCGCTGCGCGCCCTGTTCGAGTCACTCGAGTTCAGAAGCTGGATCGATGAGCTCGGTGCGACGGCACCGGCGCCAGCTGCTGATGCGCTCGCGCCGACGCCATCGGTGACGGAAGGTTACGAAACGGTGTTCGATCGCGCGGCACTCGATGTCTGGCTCGAGCGACTGCGCACCGCGGGGCAGTTCGCATTCGACACGGAAACGACGAGTCTCGACTACATGCAGGCGCGCATCGTCGGCGTCTCCTTCGCGGTGCCGGGTCGCGCGGCGTACGTGCCATGCGGACACGACTATGCCGGCGCGCCGGATCAGTTGTCGCTCGACGACGTGCTCACCGCGCTGAAGCCACTGCTCGAAGACGCTGCGCTCTTCAAGATCGGTCAGAACGTCAAGTACGACTTGAACGTGCTGGCGCGCCACGGTGTGCATCTCGCAGGCATCGCCTTCGACACGATGCTCGAAAGCTATGTCATCGACAGCGTTGCCACTCGCCACAACATGGATGATCTTGCGCAGCGCTATCTCGGCGTTCGTACGATCACATTCGAGGAAGTTGCGGGCAAAGGCGCCAAGCAGCTGACGTTCAATGACGTGCCCGTCGAGCAGGCAGCGACCTATGCGGCGGAAGATGCGGACGTCACGCTGCGATTGCACGACGTGTTGTGGCCGATGCTCACTGCCGTTCCGAAGCTCGAGCAAGTGTTCACTGCGATCGAGATGCCGCTGCTCGAAGTGCTGGCGCGAGTGGAGCGCACCGGCGCGCTCGTGGATGGCGATGCGCTCGTGCGGCAGAGTCAGGAACTCGACACCCGTATGCGTGAACTCGTCGAGCAGGCCTGGCACCTTGCCGGTGAGCAGTTCAACCTCGACTCACCCAAACAGCTCGGCACCATTCTGTACCAGAAGCTGGCGCTGCCGGCGATGAAGAAGACGCCCGGCGGTGCCCCGTCGACCGCAGAGCCCGTGCTGGCAGAACTCGCACTCGATTACGAACTGCCCCGCGTCATCATGGACTATCGCAGCCTTGCCAAACTCAAGAGCACGTACACCGACAAGTTGCCGCTGCAGATCAATCAGCGCACCGGCCGCATACACACTTCGTACCATCAGGCCGTAGCCGCGACCGGACGACTATCCTCCTCCGATCCCAACCTGCAGAACATCCCGGTGCGCACCGCCGAAGGACGGCGCATCCGGCAAGCTTTCGTTGCGCCGCCCGGACGGTTGCTGATGGCGGCGGACTATTCGCAGATTGAGCTTCGCATCATGGCGCACCTGTCCGGTGACGTCGGATTGCGCGATGCCTTTGCCAAGGGGCTCGACGTGCATCGAGCCACGGCAGCGGAAGTGTTTGGTATTGCGCTGGATGATGTGTCGGCCGATCAGCGTCGCAGCGCGAAGGCGATCAACTTCGGCCTCATCTATGGCATGTCCGCGTTCGGGCTGTCGAGACAGCTGGGCGTCAGTCGCGGCGTTGCGCAGGAGTACATCGAGCGCTACTTCGCCCGCTATCCCGGCGTCGGTGCCTATATGGATCGCGTGCGCGCGAACGCAGCAAACGATGGCTATGTGGAAACCGTCTTCGGCCGCCGCCTGTATCTACCCGAGATCAACGCACGCAATGTTCAGCGCCGCCAGGCGGCGGAACGAACCGCCATCAATGCGCCGATGCAGGGCACGGCCGCCGACATCATCAAGCGGGCGATGATCGAGGTCGATCGCTGGCTACGCGACGGCGGGCTCGATGCGCTCATGATCATGCAAGTGCACGATGAGCTGGTGTTCGAAGTCGCGGAAGGCGATTGTGCGCGGCTGTCCGAAGGCGTTGCCGAGCGTATGGCGGGGGCGGCAGATCTCGACGTCGCCCTCGTGGTCGACGTAGGTCAGGGCCACAATTGGGACGAAGCCCACTGACGCCGGAGCTGTTCGGCGTGGAACTTTGTCGGCGCCGCTGAAGTCTCATCTGCCAGGCTGGTTGACCACTGCCCTCATCCCCGAAATCCGCGATGGTGGTCGAGCGTGCGAAGCGGTTCCCCGACCGCATCCATCGCCAGCCCGCCCCGGTGCGGCCAACGCGCCGGGGCCCTTTTCACTCCGCCGTGGCGTCTTGCATCGGGGTCAGCCAGGCGGTGAGCGCGTCGATCAACTCCTGCCGACCGAGCCCGGTTTGCGCCGAGAAGAGCTGAACGGTGATCAGCTCTTCGGGCACGACGCGCCTCGCCGCGCGCAGGGCATTGATGCGCGCGCCGTGGCGCAGCTTGTCGGCCTTGTTCAGCAACACGCGCATCGGCATCTGCGCGGCTCGGGCCCACGCCACCATCTGCGTATCGAAGGGCTCAAACGGGTGCCGGATGTCCATGACCAGGACCACTGCCACGAGATTCCTGCGAGCGGACAGATAGTCTTCGAGGTGACGCTGCCACTCGCGCTGCAGCGTCTTGGCGGCTTTGGCGTAGCCGTAGCCGGGCAGATCGACAATGCGACCGCCAATGTCGGTATCGAAGAAGTTGATCAGTCGGGTGCGCCCGGGGGTCTTGCTGGTACGGGCCAGACTCTTGTTGCCCGTGATCTGATTGAGCACGCTCGATTTGCCCGCGTTGGATCTTCCGGCCACCGCGACCTCGGGCAGGTCGTCTTCGGGCGCCGACAGCAGCGACGGCGAACTCTTGTTGAATACCGCGTTGATGCGGTCCGGGGGCCGTTCGGCCCCGCCTACACAGTCCGCCACCTTGGTATATAATCCGCGCGCTTTTTGTAACCCAACAAGTCTAACAAGCTATGCGTCTTGACCAGACCTCTGTCGTCATCTTTGCTGCCTTGATTTGCATCACCAGCACCTTGCCCGCGTTTGCAGCGGGCGATGCGGCCGCGGGCGAAGCGCTTGCGGCGCCCTGCGGGG
>JBGSQB010000230.1:0-5000 GCA_041738285.1 Pseudomonadales bacterium
CGGTGTGGGCGGCGCCGCCCGCGTCCGGCCTTGCCAGCGTTGCGCCTGAGCGCGCGGACGTTTCGGCCGAGCGCCTCGCGCGAATCGCGCCGGCAATGCAGCGATACATCGATGCCTGGCTGGTTGCGGGCACGGTCACGCTCGTCGCGCGGCACGGACGCGTCGTGCACTTCGAGTCCCAAGGCTTCCTCGATGCCGAGAACCGCGTGCCCATGCGCAAGGACGCCATCTTCCGCATCGCCTCGATGACCAAGCCCATCACATCCGTCGCGCTGATGATGTTATGGGAGGAGGGACTGTTTCAGCTCAGTGATCCGGTTGCGAAGTTTCTGCCCGAGTTCGCCGATCAGAAGGTATCGACCACGGGCGATGTGAGCGGTGCAACCGGGCAACTGGTCGCAGTGAAAGCGCCTTCGACGATTCGTCAGATGCTCACGCACACTGCCGGCCTGGCCAACAACTACGTCGGTAACGGCAAGTTCTATCGGGAGGCGATGGAAGCACGACCCGACGACACGCTGGATGTGCTCATCAAACGCCTGGCCGCGCTGCCGCTCAACTATCAGCCGGGAGAAGCGTGGCAGTACTCCGCCGCAACCGATGTGGTGGGGCGCCTGGTGGAAGTGATCTCCGGCATACCGCTCGATCAGTTCATGAAGCAGCGCATCTTTGATCCGCTTGCGATGACCGACACTCAGTTCTTCATGGACGACACCAAAGGCGGCCGGCTCACCGCGCAGTACAAGCCCGGCGATGATCAGAAAATCGTCCTGGAAGATCCGGCATCCACAGACAGCCGGTGGATCAGCGGCAACAAGAATCTGTTCCGCGGTGCGGGTGGGCTCGTCTCCACCGCCGCCGACTACGTGCGCTTTCAGCAGATGGTGCTGAATGGCGGCGAGCTCGACGGCGTGCGACTGCTCGCACCCGCGACCGTTTCACTCATGCTCGAAAACCACACCGGCTCGCTGCCATTGTGGCTGGCTGGCCCCGGCATGGGTTTCGGTCTCGGCTATGCGGTGGTCACCGATCGCGGCGCCGCGGGCACACCGCTGTCGCTCGGCGCAGCCTATTGGGGCGGTGCCTACTGCACGCTGTCGTGGATCGACAAAGAGACGGGTGTGGCCGGCGTGCTGATGACGCAGGTGCGACCGTACACGCACATCAACATTCGCCAGGACTTCCAGAACATCGTCTATCAGTCGCTGCTGTAGCGGCGTCCGTAGCTACTTGAGCAGCGAACCCAACAGTCCACGGATCAGTTTGCGGCCGAGCGTGCTGCCCACCGCACGCGCCGCACTCTTGAGCATCGCTTCGCCAACACCCTGACGATTGCTGCCCCGCGATGCTGCACGTGGGGGCGCCGAGCGTTCCTTCGCCTCATTGCGTTCCTGTTTTTCGGCCTTGGCGTGCATGTCGCGTTTTTCTGCACGCGCAGCAAGCTTCTCGTGCGCCGACTCACGATCGACGGCCTCATCGTATCGACCCGCCGCGGGCGAACGGCTCATGATCTGACTGCGCTCGGCCGCATCGAGCGGCCCAATGCGCGATTCCGGTGGCCGGATCAACGTGCGCATGACCGGCGTGGGTGCACCTTTGACATCGAGTGTGGAAACGAGCGCTTCGCCGCGCTCGAGTTCGGTCAACACAGTTTCCACATCGAGATCGGGATTGCTGCGGAAGCTGTCCGCCACCGCCTTGATCACCTTGCGGTCGCTCGGCGTGAACGCGCGCAGCGCGTGTTCGACCTTCAGACCCAGCTGGCCGAGCACGTCGTCGGGCAGATCGAGGGGGCTTTGGGTGACGAAATAAACACCGACACCCTTCGAGCGAATGAGGCGCACCACCTGCTCGATCTTGTCGAGCAGCGACTTCGGCGCACCGTCGAACAGCAGATGTGCCTCGTCGAAGAACAGCACGAGCTTCGGCTTTCCCGAGTCACCGACTTCGGGCAAGTCCTCGAACAGCTCCGACAACAGCCACAGCAGAAACGCCGCGTACACGCGCGGCGCTTCGCGCAGGAGCCGCGTTGCATCGAGCAGACTCACGACACCGTTGCCGGAGAAATCCGTGCGCATGAAGTCCTGCAGATCGATCGCCGGCTCACCGAAGAATCGATCCGCCCCCTGCTCTTCCAGCACCAGGAGGCTGCGCTGAATCGCCCCGACCGATGCGCTCGAAATGTTGCCGTAGTCGCCGCGCAGGTCCTTGGCGTTGTCACTCATCCACGCCAGCAGCGAGCGCAGATCCTTCAGATCGAGCAGCAGCAATCCCTGATCGTCCGCGATCTTGAACGCCGCATAGAGCACGCCGGACTGGGTGTCGTTGAGCTCGAGCAGGTTGCCGAGAATGAGCGGCCCTACTTCCGAGATCGTGGTGCGCACGGGATGGCCCTGCTCGCCGTAGATGTCCCAGAACATCGTCGGGCAGCCGCGCTGGGCATAGTCCGGAATCGACATCAGCGACAAGCGCCGGTCGATCTCCTTGTGCGGCTTACCCGCCATGGCGATGCCGGAGAGATCGCCCTTCACATCCACCGCGAACACCGGCACCCCGGCACGGGAAAAGCCTTCGGCGAGCACCTGCAGCGTCACGGTTTTGCCGGTGCCGGTTGCCCCGGCGACGAGTCCATGGCGATTGCTCATCGCGAGCGGCTGCGACTGCAGCGCGCCCGCGGCACCGCCGATGAGTACCGAATCCGTCATCGCAGACCCCGTTTCGATTGAACTTCGATGATACAGGCCTGCGGCGGAGCGCCCAAAAGCGGGCATCGCCCGCCCCGTTTCCTTGACCCACCCAGGGGCAGCGGCTTTAATACCGCGCTCGCTCGACCCGCGACCTGACGCAAGCACAGTGCAGGGCGCGCGGCATCTCTCTCGGCCAGGTAGCTCAGTTGGTAGAGCAGCGGACTGAAAATCCGCGTGTGGGCGGTTCGATTCCGCCCCTGGCCACCAATCAATTCAACGACTTATGTATTTCGCTAACGAGCGAATCGGGCCGCGGTGCCCATTTGGTGCCCAACTCGCGCCATAAGACACGCGACGCTCTTATGTCGGTGGCGCCTATGGCGCTGCTTCAGGTTGACGAACGAACCGACTCGGGGGTTTCCAACATCGACCCGCTCGTTCACGACGGCGATGCCAATTCAGGTTCTGTTTCTGGTGTTAGGACGGGCGGCGGAGCATCGCTTAGCATCCTGGGAACGTATACGACTCACACGGGAACCTATCCCCTGGCGCCGCCATGAATAGCGCTGTCGCTCTGCTCATTGTGGTCTTCGCAATGTTGCTCTTCTCGGGACAACTGGTTGTGTTGTCAACGTTTGCAAGGAAAGAAAACGTTTCGCCAGATCATCTTCAAAACCGCTCATGGATCGACGCTGTGTTCCATGCTGACAGTTTCATCAAGCCCAAGTACCTTCGACTCTGGCGCGTGAGCGCTTGGGGATCAATTGCCTCAGGATTGTGCTTTCCGATCGCGCTGTTCTTCTTTCTATCAGACCAACTTGTTGCAGTTGCTCCGTAGCCGACCGTGATCTTCGAGCGAAGCATTCACTATTCGGCGAGGCCGACTGTCGACTACGCTCAGCGATAGGCAGGGTCCTTTGGCAACTACGAATCAGTGCGCATTGCGTTGCGAGAAACCAGTGCCCATCCAAGTGCCCAATCCATGATCACCTACCGTCACTCAAATTGAACTAACGAGGTAAGAGTAGAACCGAAGTGGTTTGATTCGCTTACCCTGCATCACGCCGGATCGCAAAATCGGTTCATTGAAAATCCGCGTGTGGGCGCAACGTGGTTGCCAGTCCGATTCCGCCCCTGGCCACCATGTCATTCAACGGTTTACACGGTTCACCAACAGCTGTACTCGGCCGCGGTACCCCGGCGCCCATCTCACTCGAGCGCTCGGAGCCCACAAGAAACGCCTCCTGGCAGGAGGCTAACGGTTCGCTGCCGCTGTTCAGACCGCTCGAACCTGGGCGAGTCGATTGACCGAGTGTTCGTCGTCCCAGCAGACGGCGGCTTCCCATGCGGCCCACGCTTGCGCGGCGATGTCATATGCGCCGTCGTCGAGACCGGCGGCGTTGTGTGGCAGCACCAGGTCGAGGTCGGGGACGTCGACGTGCGACTCGTCCCAGTCGATCAGCGCGACCCGATCCGCGGTGATGCGGATGTTGCGCGGGTTGGGATCGCCATGGACGACGCAAGGCTGACGTCCGGAAAGCCGCGCCCACGCTGCTCGGCATCGAGCAACACCCTCAGTCGGCATCGCGCCGAGGTTGATCTTCGTCCCGGTCTCGGCGTGCAGGAGATCGGTCGACGATCGCCAGCCCGGCCGCTGCGGCCAACCTTGCGTCAACCGGTGCACCTGACGGAGCGTGTCGGCGACGCGACGCCAATCGGCCTGAGTCTCGGGCGGTCCGCCGTCCACGTAAGTCATCACCACCAGACCTTTGGCGAACAATCGGCCGTCCGCAGTTGGGATCGGCACCGGCACAGTCAGACCTTCACGGTCGAGGTGTTGGAGGAGCGTGGTCTCCCAGGCGAGATCAGCGTCGCTCCGGGCGCCGAGACGAGCCACCATGAGGTGCCCATTGACGCGCACGCTCCACACGTCGTTCGCGACTCCACCGGCGAGCGGTTGGATGCGAGCGACATCGTCACCCCACTGATCGAGTGTCTCCCATCCCACAGGCCACATCCTCGGAATTCGAGGACAGGGAGCATAAGACACCTGTCGGTGGAAGCTGAGAATCACCTGAGAGATGTCGAATGACGCGAACGGGTGGCCACATGCCGGACTGCATGCGCTGTGGCTAATCTGCGAGGCGCTGCGCATTTCGTGTTTCAGAGGCGGCAGGGACAGCACGATGGCGATAGCACATGGCAGCCTCCGGTGGCCCGAGCTGCCGGTAAGGCGCAGTCGCACGCGGTTTGTCAGGACCGCTCGATCAGTTCCGCTGCGGCTCGCGTGTGCGGATGGTCGGCGCCGAGGCC
>JBGSQB010000238.1:0-20009 GCA_041738285.1 Pseudomonadales bacterium
CGATCGGCGCGCGCCGAACATGGACCACGTCTGCCTGCAGGTGCAGCCTTGGGACGCATCTGCGATCGGCGCACATCTGCGACGGCACGGCGTGGACGTTGGCGAGATCGCCACCCGCTACGGCGCCCTCGGCAGTGGTCCATCGCTGTATCTCACGGATCCGGAGGGCAACACCGTGGAGCTGAAGGGTGCCAACTGAATGGCCGTACATGTGCGCCGCATCACAGTCGCACAAAGGCGCGACTGAACCGCGCTCACCCCACCGCTAGGCTGCCGGAATGGTCGATTCAAACAACGATTCTCCCAGCCGTGACGGCGAGCCCGCATCGTCGCACCACTTCCGTGGCGACCGGCTCGTGGTGGTCAATGGCGACTGGTTCATCGTCACTCGGGAAGGTATCGACGTAGGTCCGTATGCCAGTCGCGAAGACGCGGCGGCCGCGGCGGATCGACTCGCGGGCATGCTCGTCGGCATCACGGACCCGGCGATCACGACCGAGTTCATTCGTGAATTCATGCTGTTGCCTCGGACATAGCGCCAGCTTCTAATCGCCCAATCGCAACCAGTGGCAATCGGCCATGTCGCTGACCCTCTACTACCACCCGCTGTCCTCGTTCTGCTGGAAAGTGCTGATCGCGCTGTACGAGACCGAAACGGAGTTCCTGCCCCATGTCGTCGACCTCGCAGATCCAGCCGCGCGCGCAGCGTTCGTCAGACGTTGGCCGATCGGGAAGTTCCCGGTGCTGCACGACGCAGCGCAAGATCAGCTCGTGCCTGAGTCGACGATCATCATCGAGTATCTCGCCCAGCACTATCCTGGACGTACGCAGCTCCTACCCCGCGACCCGGATCAGGCGCGCGAAACGCGTCTGCAGGACCGCCTGTTCGACACGTACGTGCACCAACAGATGCAGAAGATCGTCGGCGACCGACTCCGGCCCGCCGGGCAGTCCGATCCGACTGGCGTGGAAGCTGCCCGCACGCAAATCGAGGCCGCCTTCCACCTGATCGAGGTGCGCATGGCCACGCGCACCTGGGCCATGGGCGATGCATTCACGCTCGCCGACTGCGCCGCACTACCCGCTCTTTACTACGCGACCATCGCCGTCCCCTTGGCATCTGAGCACTCCAACGTTCGTGCGTATCTTGCGCGCCTCGAAGCGCGACCAACCATAGCTCGCGTGCTCAGGGAAGCCGAACCGTACTTTCAATACTATCCACTGAACGAAGAGCGCCTGCGCGCCCGAGGCCAACCGGCAGGCTGACCCGCATCCGCGTACACTGCCCACCTCCACGCGTGCATAGCGGCCAATGAAGATACCCCCAGCCCTCGAATCCCTCATCGAAGACGGCGTGATCGATGACGTGGTTCGATCCCTCAAGAGCGGCAAGGAGGCCGCCGTATACATCGTGCGTGTGGGCTCGGAGCTACGCTGCGCAAAGGTCTACAAGAACATGTCGCAACGCAGTTTTCAGCAGCGCGCGCAATATCAGGAGGGACGCCAGGTTCGCGGCAGCCGTCAGAACCGCGCGATCGGCAAGCGCACGAGATTCGGGCGCAAGGAAGCAGAGTCGGCGTGGAAGAACACCGAAGTCGACGCGCTCTACAAACTGATGGACGCGGGCGTGCGCGTACCGAAGCCGCACGCCTACATCGATGGCGTGCTGGTGATGGAATTCATCACCGACGCGGAGGGCCGCTCGGCACCGAACCTCGGCGAAGTCGAACTGACGCATGCACAGGCGCAGGACTATCACCGTTTTCTCATTGAGCAGGTGCACCGCATGCTGTGCGTGGGCCTGATCCACGGCGACCTGTCGGAATACAACGTGCTCGTGAGCGCCGATGGCCCCGTCATCATCGACTTGCCCCAGGCCGTCACGGCGTCCGGCAACAACAGCGCGCGCGCCATGCTGCTGCGAGATGTCGCCAACATCACGGCAACCCTCGCCCGCTTCGCGCCACAGCTCGCCGAGACGCGGTTCGGCGAAGAGCTATGGGCGCTGTTCGAAAGTGGCAAGCTGCACCTGAACAGCGTACTCACGGGTGAATTCGCCGACGACGAGAGTCCGGTCGACATCGAAGAAATTCAGCAGGTCATCGAACACGCGCGGGACGAAGCCGAACGGCGGCAGCGCGGTCGCGAAGTGGCCGATGGCCTGCGCGAAGCGCCCACCGACGAGGATGAAGCCAAAGACGAAGCCGATCGATCCTGACGCGTGTCACCATCAGGCGGTTGTGGCAGGCTTCGAGTCCAACACCGGAGACCGATTGAATGACCACCCACATCAGCGGCACCTGCATCGATCGCTTGAGTGCAGTGAAGGATGCCTTCGCCGCGAATTTCGAACGCAACGGAGACATCGGCGCATCGGCCGCCGTAGTGATGAACGGTGAATTGGTGGTCGACCTCTGGGGTGGGCACCTCGATGTCGGGCGCAACACGCCCTGGCAACGCGACACGCTGATCAACGTGTACTCGACCACCAAGACCATGAGCTGTTTGTCCTTGCTGGTGCTCGTGAGCCGTGGACTGGTCGATGTCGATGCACCGGTTGCGCGCTACTGGCCCGAATTCGCGGCGAATGGCAAGAGCAACGTGCTGGTCAGACACCTGCTCTCCCACACAGCCGGTGTGCCGGCGTGGGAGGCGCGCATCGATCCCACCGACCTGTACGACTGGGACAAAGTCACGGCGCTGCTCGCCACTCAGTCGCCCTGGTGGGAGCCGGGCTCGAAGTCGGGCTATCACGCCGTCAGCCAGGGCAACCTGGTCGGTGAAGTGGTCCGCCGGGTGGATGGCCGCTCGGTCGGGACGTTCTTTGCCGAAGAAATCGCGCGGCCGACCGGTGCGGAATTCTTCATCGGCGTGCCGCCGGAGCAGGATCATCGCGTTGCGAAGGTGATCCCTGCGCCACCGCTGCAATTCGGCAGTGGTGATGGCTCGGTTGCGCCAGACCGTAACTCCATTCCCTATCGCGCCGCCAATCCACGCCTCGTTGCAGAACAGTCCTGGGAGATTCCCTGGCGTCGCGCCGAGATTCCCGCTGCCGGTGGCCACGGCAATGCGCGCGGCGTCGCGCTCGCACAAGCTGCGGTCTCCCACGGCGGGTCCCTGCGCGGGGTCGAACTGCTGTCGAAGAAAACGGTCGATCGAATCTTCGACGTGCAGGCCGCGGGCCGCGACCTCGTGCTCGGCATCGGCGTCACCTTCGGCGTCGGCTATGGCCTCAACTCACCAAAGAATCCGATCAGCCCGAACGCACGGGTGTGCTACTGGGGCGGCTGGGGCGGCTCGCTCGTAGTCAACGATGTCGATGCGGGCTTTACCCTTGCCTACGTCATGAACCGCATGGGGCAAGGCACGGTGGGCGATGATCGTGCGCACACGTTGCTGCGGGCGATGTATGCGTCCATGAACTGAGAGATTCGGAAGAACCTGGGGAGGTAAGACGATGGATTTCGAACCGACTGAAAAGGTCCTTGCGCTGCGCGCCAGAGTCGATCAGTTCATGAACGAGCACATCTTTCCGCGCGAACTCGACTACGGCCGCTGGACCCACGATCCGGCCAACGTCTGGAAATACCCGCCGTGGTTCGAAGGCCTCAAAGCCAAGGCCAAGCAGGCCGGGATCTGGAACTGGTTCTTACCCAAGGACTACGAGGAGTTCAGCCCGGGGCTGTCCAACCTCGAATTCGCACCGCTCATGGAACGAATGGCGCAGGTACCGTGGTCCCAGGAAGTGTTCAACTGCAGCGCACCGGACCGCGGCAACATGGAAGTGCTCGCCCGCTTCGGCAACGAACAGCAACAGGAACAGTGGCTGCAGCCACTGCTGAACGGAGAAATCCGCTCGGCGTTTTCGATGACTGAGCCGGCGGTAGCCTCTTCCGATGCATCCAATCTCGAGGCCACCATCGTCCGCGATGGCGACGAGTACGTCATCAACGGCCGCAAGTGGTTCACGTCCAACGCCTACAACCCGTTGTGCAAAGTATTCGTGATGATGGGCAAGACGGACCCCAACGCACCCCGTCACCAGCAGTTCTCGATGATCCTGATACCGAAAGACACGCCCGGGGTCATTCTGGAAAGAGCCTTGAACGTGTTCGGCAACGTGCACTCCCCCGGCGGACATGCCCAGGTGCTGTACGACAACGTGCGCGTTCCCGCAGGCAACATCATTGCGGGCGAAGGCCGCGGCTTCGAGATTGCCCAGGGGCGCCTCGGACCGGGACGGTTCCAGTACGCGATGATGTTCGTGGGCATGGCCCAGCGCTGCCTCGATCTCATGTGCAAGCGGGTCGACGAGCGCATTGCGTTTGGCGAGAAGCTCGCAGACAAGACCAGCATCCAGCACGACATCGCCCGCTCGCGCTGCGATATCGAGCAGTGCCGACTGCTGGTGCTGGCCGCGGCTGACAAGATGGACAAGTTCGGGCCGAAGGGCGCGCGCGACTACATCTCCATGGTCAAGGTCGTTGCCCCCGCCATGTGTCAGGCGGTGACCGACCGCGCGATGCAGGCCTTCGGCGGCATGGGCGTCACCGATGACACGCCGATCGCGCAGATCTTTCAGTCCTCACGATACTGCCGGATCGCTGACGGTCCCGATGAGGTGCACATGTCGCAACTGGGTAGACGCACGATCCGCGACGTGGTGTGAGCAAACAGATCCGGCTGACCTACAAACGAATGAGGGTCGGTTGGGCTCAGCGTCAGCGTTCGGCGGCCGGCTACTTTGCCAACGCATTCGGGCGCATCTGGAACTGAACTACCAGCGGTTTGGATCCCTTACCGCCTTCCATGAGCCATGGCGTGCGGTCGCCAGATGGCACCCACAGCCCACGCCCCTTCCAGCCGGCGTTGACGTCGTCGATGCGTCCCTCGAAACCTTTGGTGTAGAAGCCGAGCGGATAGGGAATGCGCAACGTCACGAACCTGCCATCGACGAAGACGTGCACCCCGTCGAACAGATTGCCGGTCGCAATCGGCACGTCTTCA
Source organism: Pseudomonadales bacterium (assembly GCA_041738285.1). Taxonomy (GTDB): domain Bacteria; phylum Pseudomonadota; class Gammaproteobacteria; order Pseudomonadales; family Azotimanducaceae; genus SZUA-521. The sequence continues at coordinate 5,008 of JBGSQB010000238.1, forward strand.
CCGAGCCCCAAGGTATTGTGTTGATCAACCCAGGTGTAGTAGCTCGACTCGACGCTCAGTTCAGGTCGCTCCGCAAAAGCCGGACCCGGTAGACGATGCAGCGTCCAACCCTCTGGACAGTGTGAGCCGGTGGCGGTCGGGCCGTTCAACGGCCCTTTGCACTTGCTGCGATCGAACGCGCCGAGATGGCCGCTACCCAGTGATGCCCAAACCACGCCTTGCTTGGTGATGTCGGCGCCTCGCACACCGAAGCCCGGCAGCGGCGGCTGGTAGGTTTCCGCCAGCGTGGTGATCGGAGGATTCTCGCCGGGGACGAGTCGCGTGATCGCGCCCGGGTAGAAGAATGCGTTCGAGCCCCACACGGCATTGCCACCCGGTTCGGGCATGACCGCATAGAAACCACGCTGCACGCGCGTGTCGAGATTCGGATCGACAGGCGCGCCCGGCTCGGTCCATGCGTCGAGCTTGCCGTTACCGTTGGTGTCGAGCACGGTTGGCGCCCAGCCTTGCGACGCAGCAGCATCTCCGGTGGCGAGAAATTGATTGGTCTTCAGCCAACCGACGACGTTGCGATCGCCACTGGTCCACAGCGTGTTGTCGTCGTCATGGGCGAACTGCAGGTGGTGCGTGCCGAAACAGGTGTCGACGAACTGATACTGCTGAGTCGTTGGATGGAACACCGCCAGGTGCCGACCCGCGCGCTCGGTCGGAAAGTGCTTGGCCGATGGATGCGCAGAACCTTGGCGACAGAAATCCGGGTTGTCGGGCGCGCGTACGACCGCGGTGAGCCACACGCGTCCATCCTGGTCGAGCATCGGGTTGTGGATGTTCGCCTGGCTGTCCCAGATACGCGTTTCGCCCCAGTACGGCGAAGGCGCGATCACCGGCGCTGCGCGCGTGCTCGGCGTATCCGCATCGCGCACCGGTACATTGAACATCGTTGCCGTGTTCGTCACCGGGTCGAGGATCGGCATCGCATCGGTGCTGAGTTCGGGCGCGCCGTACAGTTTTCCGTAGCCGTTCACCGTCGGATTGCGACGGTCGGTACCTGAAAGGTCGTGCATGTAGGTGTGCGGTTCCGACCAATCGCGCAGGGTCGCCACGACATTGCGCTCGATGCCAGTGGGTCGCTCGGGCTTGGTCGCCGGTAGTTCACCGTTTGCGATCCTGTCTGACCAGTCCGCAAAGTATTTCAGCGGCACACCGCCAAGCGTCGCAACGATGCCCACCATGTTGTCGCCGGCCTGCCCGGATGCAAGGCGACGCGCCCAAGCATGCTCTGAGGATTCGAATTCGCCGAGCGCGCTGGACAGCGTGCGCGTCGCCTGCTGACCCATCTGGTGGCAGCCGACGCAGCCCATGTTCTTGATCCACATCAGGTAGTTGTTGAGCCCGCCCGGAACATCTTTCAACTCGTCATCGTTCGGCAGGTCGAGCATCGCGTACCAGTGCGCGGCGGGATAAACCCGCGCCGCTGTTGCGGCATCGGGTGCAACCACGGCGGTCAGATCCAGTTCGTCGCCCGGTTTGCCAGTGACTGGCGTCGAGTCAGCGAGGCCGTAGCCACGCACCCAAACGCGGTAGTTGGCATTCGGTAGATCGGGCACGAGGTAACGACCCTGGTCATCCGTCACCACAATGCGCGCGAAGCGCGTCGCCAGGTCATCAGTTTCGGCGATGACCCACACCCCCGCTTCGGGCCCAGCCGCGCTGTGCACTACGCCTGCGATATCGTCGGCATCCATCGGCACACGTGGCCAGCTTGCAAGCGCACCGAAGACAACAACTGCTATCCATCGCTTCATGCACAGGTTCCTTCCGAGCCTTCGGTCATCCGCAACGTAGACAGGGTACTCAGCTGCGCTGGCCCGCGCCTTTACTTCTGGAGTAAAAACGGGCAATCGCGAGTTCCAGCCAGACCAATCAGGCCTGGCGCCGACGAAACCGATATCATTGCGCCACTGATATCGGTTGTCGGGCGGGGACTTCATGGGGGGACGACTCTTGGCGCGGCCCAGGGCTGCGATGATTTGCCTTGCGCTCCTGTTGGGATTGCCGACACTTGCATCTGCCGCTGACTGCGCAACTGTCGATCCCACGCCGCATCTGGACACCTCATATGCCATCGGCTGGGGCATCGATCACCGCAATACACGCTATCAGCCGAGATCGAGCATCGATTCGGGCAATGCAGCCACGCTCAGTCTCGCGTGGGTGTATGGGCTGGCCGACACCGCGCCGCGTTCGTATCCACTGGTCACCGACGACACCATATTCATTGGCGACACAGGCCGGGGCGTCGTGGCGCTGGATCGACAGACTGGGTGCGAGCGGTGGCTGTACGCGCACGCGGGCACCATCGGCAGCGCCATCGTGCACGGCCAGATCGACGACCGAAATGTGCTGGTCTTCAACGACCGCATCAAGGGCGTGTTCGTGATCGACGCCGTGACGGGTGAGTTCATCTGGCATCGAGCCGTCGATGACGAGCCGGTGCCGTGGTATTCCGCAACACCGCTGGTGACGAAGGACGCCGTGTACGTGCCGGTGTCGTCGCTGGAAGTCGGCCTCGCCGTGAATCCGCTGTATGGCTGCTGCACTACGAGTGGTGGGGTCGCCGCATTCGACATCCGCACCGGCAAGAAGCTCTGGTACCTGCCGACCATCGAGGCCGAAGCACAGCTCACCGGCAGTCACTTCTTTTTCGTGCAGAACTACGGGCCAAGTGGCGCCGCCGTGTGGGGCGCGCCGGCCTATGACGCCGCGCGCAACTGGCTCTTCTTCGGCACCGGCCAGAACTACAGTCACCCCACCACCGACACGAGCGATGCGGTTTTTGCCGTGGATGCAGGCACGGGCAAAGTCGTGTGGGTGCGGCAGTTCACCGCGAACGATGCGTACACCGCGGCCTGCAACATCAAGGCGCTGAATCATCCCAACTGCCCCGACCCGACCGGACCGGATGTAGATTTCGGCGCACCGACCATGCTGCTGCGCACCCACAGCGGCCGTGAGTTACTGGTTGCAGGGCAGAAATCCGCCGACGTGCACGCCATGAATCCCGACACCGGTGAGCGCGTGTGGACCACCAACCTCGGCCGCGGCGGCATCATCGGTGGCGTGCACTGGGGGCTCGCGGCGAATGAGGCGCTCGGTCTCGTATTCGCGCCCATCAGCGACAAGAAGATCATGGGCTTTCCCTCGCCAGGTGAGCCTGCACCGGGCTTGTACGCACTCGATATCGAGACCGGGCAGCAGAAGTGGAAATACGCACGACCGTCGCGCTGCGACGAACAGGAGTGTGTGTTCGGATTGTCCGCGGCAATCATCGCCACCAACGACATCGTGGTGGCTGGCAGCATGGATGGATTTCTCGAGATCGTCGCGGCCGAGTCCGGTGCGCTCTTGTGGTCGTTCGATGCATGGCGCGAATACGCAGCGGTGAACGGCGTCGAGACGGTCGGCGGCGCCTTCGACGCGCACGGCCCGATGATTGCGGATGATCTCTTGATCGTCAGCGCCGGTTACAGCTATGTCGGCGCGCAGCGTGGCGGCAACGCACTACTCGTGTTTCGGACGACACCTGCCCATGAATAGTCCAGCAACTGAAGGACTACAACTCGCCGGCAGGTTTCGGCGCCTCGTTGCCACAGCGCTCGATGCACTGTTCGTGCCGCTGCTGACGATCGTGCTGGTGATGATAGCCGGCGTCCTGGAGGACGCCGCAGACTACCGCGACAGCACCTGGATGCTGTGGGTGCTCATCCTCGCCATCGTCAGCTACCTCATGCTCAATGGCTACGGCCTGTGGCGACGGGGACAAACCCTCGGCAAGATGATCATGGGCATTGCCATCGTCACCGTTCACAACGCGCATCGGCTGGCACCGCTGTGGAAGCTCATCTGCATACGCGCCCTGTTCTTCCCGCTGTTGTTCGTGGTCGTCGTGCCACCCCTTGCGGCGCTGCCGATCCTCGATCAGCTGTTCATCTTCGGCAAGCGACGGCGCTGCCTGCACGATCTGGCTGCTGGAACCATAGTCGTACGTAGGAAAACCGATTCATGAAAAATCTGTTCACCTCATTGCTCGTGCTCCACTTCCTCACCGAGGCGATGGCCGCAACCACGCTCATCGGCGGACCCGGCGGCATCGCTGCGGCCGGCAGCGGCGGCATGTGGTCGATGCACTACGGCTTTGCCGCATTGGCGTTTGCCAGTGCCTCGCTGTGGATCTGGCCCTACCGCACCAACCTCAGTGCGGTGACCGCGGTACTCGGCGTGCTGCTCACGTTTCATACCGGGTTGTTGCTCTCGCTCACCCTCGCGGGGGATCAGATGGTCGGCATGATCCTGCACGCCATTCTGGCAACGCTGTGCATCGTGCTGTTCACCCAGCGCCGCAAGTGGTGTCATGCATGAACAGGGAGTCGCACAAGTCTCTAGCTAGGCTGTGGAAGCGCGCTTGCCGCGAATAATTGCTTGAACTGTCTGAGAATTCGCGGGCAAGCCCGCTCCCACAACACATTCGATGGCTTGTGCGACACCCTCATAAGGGCTCGTGGCAATCAGAAGAGTCCGCGCAGCCACATCAGCACGGGCATGAGCTTACCGATGAACGGCTGCTCCACCAGTTCGACGATCGCGCCATCCGGGTCGTAGAAGGCAACGATGCCGCCCCACGAGTCGGGCCCCGAGCAGCATGGCGTGACCTCCGAGACAAACTCGACGCCTTGCGCCTTCAGCGCCGCCACATCGGCCGCGATGTCGTCCGTGGCGAGCGCGATGCGGCCGATCCCCAGGTGATTCACGGGCAACGGGTAAGCGCGCTCCGGATCGTGCGGTGTGATCCACTGCACCAGCTCGAGCGTCGAGCCGTCCTGCGGATGAGTAACGAGCACGCCATCGATCTTGAACGGTTCATCGAAGCCCATCGCCCGGGCAACCTCGATCGACTCCGTGCTGGGCAGACGCGCAGTCACCTCGTAGCCCAGCATCTGATACCAGGCGGTTGAGCGCTCGAGGTCGCTGACGTTGATACTCACGTGGGCGAGACGCTGGATGTGCGTCGATCGATCCGCGGTCTTCTCGACCTGGGTACCTGGTGCTTCGATCAACTCGTAGTACGTGCCGTCCAGGTCCTTGAAAATCGCGAACCGCGCGCCATCCGCACGGGCCGTGGGCGCGGCGATGAAGTCGACCCCGATGCCCTTTATGTAGTCGTAGTCAGCGGTGATGTTGGTCGTGTACATCGCCGCACGCGCCATGCCCAGATGATTGAGCCGCGCATAGGGCGGCGCGTCACGCCTGGGAATGGTGAACTCGATCAGATCGATCAACCCGCCCTTGAAGCCTGGCAGCCCGATCAGCTCACCGTGGAGCAGGTATCCGCCCGCCTCGCCGCCTTGGGATCCATCGTAGGCGGTCGGCGTGGGTACGCCGATCGCGCGCGCCATCGCTTGTGTGTTGGCGTCGGGAAACCCGGTCAGTGTCTGGAAGCCGAGCTTGCCGTAGAACGCACGCGCCGCCGCGAAGTTCGACACATTGGTATTGAAGTGCACGCGCGACGTCACCTGCGATGTCACCTGCGCAGTCTGCTTCACCCGCACCGAGACCTGACCCGTCGACGTCTCACTCGGCGTGACAGCGATTGTATTATCCGCCCCGAGCGTCACCGGTATCTCGGCAGAGAGGGTCGCGCTGACATTCGGGATGACCACGTCGCTGCCATTGAGCCGAATCGAAACGCTCGCATCGGTTCCCGATCGCGTGACGATCAGGCGGCCGCTGCCGGGCACACCGAAGAACGATGCTTCATGCGCCGGTTGCGCCTCCTGCGACTCCGGTGTGACGAAGCGGGTCAGGTCGATGGTGGCCGCATGAATCGCGCCGGGCAGCATGAACAGACACAGCCCGACGACCCACCACGCCTTCTGCATCAGCTAATCGATTCCCAGCCGCTTCAACTCCTTAGGCATGCGCTTGGCATCGGCCTCCAACGGCGGGCCCCGTTCATCGTCAGTCAGTTTGCCCGCAGTGTCCTTGGCCATCTTGTCGCTGTCGAGCATGATCCACTTCACCGGCACGATCTCGATGATCACGCGTAGCGGCGAGTCGAGCCGCCGTTCGAAGTCCTGCGCTGCCTTCTCGGCATCGGCGGTCAGCTTGCCGCCGGCCCGACCATAGGGACCCCGCGCGAGCGCCGGATAGAACCAGCGCTTGGTCTCTTCATCGTCATGAATGATCGCCCGACCCTTGATCGTGATCGCGCCGTTGGGCCCATCCGGCGCCGCAATGCCACTGACCACCACCGAACAACGTGGATCGCGCCGCAGCGCGGAAACCCGATGACGATGTACACCGCAGGTGATCCATGCGCGCCCCTTGTGCCAGACGAACGCGTGCACGACACCAACAGCCCAACCATCCTTGGTGGTCCAGTTGAAAACGCACTCCCGCGCTTTGCTCAAGAGATCCTCACGGTCCTCATCGGAGAACGGGTAGATCGAAACCTGTTCGTGATCATTGCTCGACATGGGTGGCGGTCTCCTCTGTGTAGTTATCCCAGAACGAGTTCAGCGAAGGTGCGCAACTGGCCCATGTTGCGCGTCGACACGAGCAGTGAAGTGACCGGCGTTTCCTGCCATGCCTGCAGACGGTCTTTGATTCGCGCGACCGGCCCCACCAGTGAAATCTCATCGGCGAGTTCCGTGGGCACCGCGGCGGCGGCCTCGTCCTTCCTGCCGGCCAGGAACAGATCCTGAATTTTTTCGGCCGCCTCTGCGAACCCCATGCGCTGGACCAGTTCATTGTGGAAGTTGCGGGATTTCGCACCCATGCCGCCAATGTACAGCGCAAGATTGTGCTTGAGCGGAATCAACGCCTTTTCGACGTCGTCAGCGATGATGACCGACACGCCCTGCATGATTTCGAATCCCGGTTTAGCATGCGCGATCTGATCGGCGTACACAGCCTGTCGATACGGAGAGTAATACAGCGGCAGCCAGCCATCGGCAATTTCGGCCGCCATCGCTACGTTCTTCGGGCCCTCCGCGCCCAGAAAGATGGGTAGATCCTTGCGCAGTGGATGGGTGATCGATTTCAGTGGCTTACCCAGTCCCCACGCGCCTTCGCCAGTATAGGGCAACGGGTAGTGCTGGCCGTCGTTGACGACCGGTGCTTCTCTGCGCAGCACTTGGCGCACGATGTCGACGTACTCGCGCGTTCGCGCCAACGGCTTGCCAAATGGCGCGCCGTACCAGCCTTCGACGACCTGAGGCCCCGATACGCCCATGCCGAGAATCATGCGGCCACCGGAAAGGTGATCGAGCGTCAGCGCGGCCATGGCGGTCGCGGTCGGCGCACGCGCCGACAGTTGCGCAATGCCGGTGCCGAGCCGAATGCGTTTCGTGTGCGCGCCGATCCACGCAAGCGGCGTGAATACATCCGAGCCCCACGCCTCTGCCGTGAACACGGCGTCGTAGCCGAGACGTTCGGCTTCCTGCGCGATGTCCACCATCTTCGGATCGGGGCCGGCGCCCCAGTAGCCAAGCTGCAATCCGATTTTCAAACGACCCATGTCAGAACCTCACCTACCAGCGATCGACGTGCAGCACCGGATCGAGCGCCTTGCGCGGACCCGGGCGGAAATCGGTGCCCTTGGTATAGGCAACCGGAATCAGCGCGCACTGGGTGATCTGTGCATACGGAATGCCGAGAATCTGCGCCGCTTCGGCTTCGTGAAACAAGTGCAATGTAGTCCAGGCAGTGCCGAGGCCCCGCGCACGGGCGGCGAGCATGAAGCTCCACACGGCCGGCAGAATGGATCCATAGGTACTCGCCTGAGCGACCACGCCCATCGGCGCCGGAATTCCCTCTACCCGGCCACTGATGCACGGAATCAGAAACACCGGCGCCTTCTCGAGGTTGCTCGCGAGGTATTCGGCCGAGGAAACGACCTTGGCCTGCACTTCGGTCATTGAAGGGTCGGCAGCATGTACCTGGTGTGCTGATGCAGCCATCGACGGGTAGATCGCCCACGCCTTCCGATACAGCTCCGCGAGCGCCTTTCGCTTGCCCGCATCCTGCACCACCATCCACTGCCAACCCTGGGCGTTGGATCCTGTGGGTGCCTGCAACGCAATCTCCAGACACTCGCGCACGACATCGAGGCTGACCGGCCGGTCAAAGTCGAGCCGCTTGCGCACGGCGCGGGTGGTGGTCAGCAATTCATCGGGCGAAAACGAGAGCGGTTTGGACATGTCGATGGATTTCCTTGGGTATTGAAGAGTACGCAGCGGCGCGCGGTGAACGCCCGCTCAGGAGATCGGCAGGTGCCTTGCGCCGGGCGTCACCGTCGGCTGCAGCGAGAACTCACCGAACAGATCGTCGGTGTGTCTGGCTGTCGACTGCGGTCGTTTGGATCTGCCGGAACGCGCGCCTTGCGCTCGACTCTCGGGCGCGGCGAGACCAGCGAACAATTCGAGCTGTTCCTCTTTCCGCCTCCGCTGCTTCTTACGGCGCACGTGTTCCTCCGAGCCTTGCAAGCCCAAGGATGCTCGCTCGTGCACGGCCGATCAAGGCGTTCGCCGATCCAAGTCAGGGTTTGGCAAGCGCCCGCGCCAACGCCGGCCGCGCATAACAGGCCGCTGCCCAACGCGCCACGTTGGCATGCTCCGCGTAAGAGAACTTGATCATCTTCATCAGGTGCATGACCGCGGCAACGTTCAGGTCCGCGACCGAAAAGCTGTTACCGATCAACCAGTCGCGATTGGCAAGCGCAGCATCCAGCACCTTGAGCGGCCGCTGCAGCCCCTTGGTCGCGCCTTCGATCACGGTCGGATTGCGTTTGTCCTCCGGTGTAAAGAGCTTCTGCACCACGATCTGCATCTGCAGAGGCTCGATTTCGCTGATCGCCCACACGCTCCACTGCCATGCCTTGGCCTCATCGGCTGCATTGGCGGGATACAGCGCGCCGCCGTAGCGTTTGGCCAGGTAAAGGTTGATTGCCATCGACTCGAATAACTTCAGATCACCGTCGATGAGGGCTGGCACGCGGCCATTCGGATTGACGGCGAGGTAGTTCGCGGATTTCGAATCGGCGCCGAAGGTCACCGGCATGTGCTCGTAGTCGATGCCGACTTCCTCGATGCCCCAGATGGCACGCAATGCGCGTGAACCGGAAATACCAAACAGTTGAGGTTTGCTCATCAGACAGACTCCATAGGTGTTGGGAGAGACTACTTCAAATTCAGACCGCTATCGGAAAACACGTGCTCGGCAAAGCGCTGCCCCATGCGCGCATAGCCTGCCGGGTTCGGATGCAGATCGTCCGGCAGATCGCCTGCATCGTCCACGCCGAACAACTTCAGACCATCGAGATAGTACAGGTTTGAATCACCCGCCTGCTGCCGCACGCCGACAACACTGGCCATGACTTCGCGCGCCCGCGTCAACGTCAGGCACCCGGTTTGAATCGCTTCGTGGCCGGTGAAGGTCACGAACTTGCCTGCCGCATTCGGCATGGTCGGACCAGGCTGATGTTCCGCCGATGGACAATAGATGGGCGACACGATCACGATCGGTGTGTCGGGCTTGCCTTCGCGAATCGTATCGAGGAAGCCGTGCAACGCTGGCGCAAACACGCGCTCACGCATCGAGTCCATGTTGATCACGTTGATGCCGGCCTTGATCGAAATGACGTCCGCATCGGCATCGCGAATGGTGCGCGCCACGAACTGATCGAGGTGACACTGGCCGCCAAAGCCAAGGCTCGTCAGGCGCATGCCAGCGATACGCGCCGCGACAGCCGGCCAGGTTCCGGTCGGGCTACTCGCCTCCATGCAATGGCTGATCGAGCTGCCGTGGTGAATCCAGCGATGCTGATTCGGTGCAGCCGTGGCAGCCAGCGACGCACCCGCATCGACCTGCAGCGATCGCACTTCGACGTAGGCGTTGTGCGGCAGCCAGATCTCGCATTGCTTGTCACCAACGCCGAGCCCGTCGAATACCACCTCGTAGGCATCCCCGCGTACCAGTTCGAATTGGGTCGGGTCCGCGCGGTTGAGCATTATGGTGTTGCCCCCATCCGAGCGAATCGAACGAACATCGCCATCGACCACCAGATCGAACACCACGGGCCTTGCGGGCTGCGGCGGCGTCACCAGCTTCGTCGTCTGCACGGACAGCCGAATAGCGCTCGCGTCTGTGGTAAACGCCATGCGCACGCCTGATGGCATTCGCAGCATCACGTCCAGCGCCTGGGGTATCTGCGGCCGCGTCCAACCGGGCAATCGGCGCGGGCTGATGCCCGCCGGTCGCTCGTCGAAGTCGAAGGCGCCGAAAAAACTGACCGCGCCATCCTTCAACTGCCGAGCACTGAACGCTGTCATTGTCTCTCCCCATGCCATGCGTGGACACGCCGCCAGACGGAAGCGTGACGCCGCGCGAGCTCCAGCATACGCACCTCCTGAAATCCGAACACTTCCGGCTTGATGGTGTCGTTCAAACGGGCGGCAAGTCGGCCACGATATCCGTGACGGCCGGTCATGGCACCTACCACTGAGCCAACCGTTGCACCGTTGCAGTCCGTGTCCATGCCCGCCATGACGGCCGCGCAGGTCGCGGGATCGACTTGCGCTTCGCTGTAGAGCAGCGCGAGCACACACAGCACGGCATTGTTGATCGTGTGCACGGGACTCAGGCTGCACAACACGTCTTCACGTTCCATTCGCTCGAGCGCCGACTCCAGATCCGGATGCTCGGTGCGCCAATCAAGCGCCGCACGCACCCATCGGGCGAGACGACAGTCACGCGGAATCTCGGATAGCCCCATCTCGATGCACCGGCGCATGTCACGCTCGCTGAACACGGCCGCCTGAATCGCTGCGAACAGCATCTCGCCATAGATGCCGTTGCGGGTGTGGGTCCATGACGCATCACGATAGGCAAACTCCGCCGCCAGCTCCGGCTTGCCGGCGCAAGCCCATGCCCACCCGTCACTGCGGATCTGGGCGCCGATCCACTCGCGGTACGGATTCTTGAACCTGCGCGTCCAGTCGGGCGTGGCCGCGGTGCCCGATGCAGTCCGAAACCGTTCCATATGAGCGGAACGCTTCCAGAAATTCAGAATCGCCTGCGTCTCGGCGGTGCAGATGGCGCTGTAGGGCAAATGGCGTGTCCAGTACCAGGCAACATCCCACCACTGGAACTCGGGACCAATCTCTTCGAGCACGCCAAGACCCACGAGCGTGTAGTGAATGTCATCGTCGGGTTCCATGTACGCAATGCGCTCGCGCGTGGACGCAGGACAGCGCAGCTTGGCATGGCCGTCGGGCACTTCGATCGAGAAATAGTCGCGCAGCGGCCACTCGCCGCGTGCTTCGAGTAATGCGCGAATGCGCTTGCGTCCAACCGATCGGCCACCTTCGAATGCCATTCCGTAGCTACCACTCTCGACCGGCTTGCCGAGTGCACAACCCACCGCTCGACCGATCCAAGCGCCATGCATGCGGTCGATCAACTCCGCCTCCGCCGGTTGCCACTCGAGATCGCGCGGCCCGTCAGGCCGCAGCGCGCGGATCGCGTCGAGTTCGTTGGGCTCAGCGCGCGCGAGGTCTGCATCCTGCGTGAGATTCCCGAGCGCATCCCACAACGGTGCGCTGCCGGCTTCGTCCCAGATCTCTTCGCTCGACTGCAGCCCCGCCACCGCTTCAACCAGCGCTTCGGGAACGGTGCAGCCCTCGTCGCGACGCTGGGTGATCTCCGCCTGCAGCAAACCGCGCTCATGGGTCCATCCGGCCATGGTCGTGCTCCGCCCGCTATGGGTCGACCGCGGGTACGCGCTGCAGCAACGGCAATGGATCCATGCCGAGCGCCGCGCGATAGGTGTTGTGGTAGTGGTGCAGCGGCGCCTCATTGCGCCCGAAAATGACATGCGACTGAAGCCCGGCGGCGAGCGCCCGCTGCGTCGAGACTGCGAGCGCGAAATCCTCCTGCTCCACCACCCGCGAAAACCCCACCCGCTCGCCTTCGATACGGCCCGGGTTGTTGCGCATCTCGTCGCGATCGAAATAGAAGCCGAATTTGGTGATGGAACGCCCGGGGTCTTTCGGATCCGGATAGAAGCGCACCACCGTGGTCGATTTGTAGCCGACGTTCACAACCACGTTCGGATACAGGTAGTACACCGGGAACCCGCCACCCCAGATATGCCACTGCGATTCCGGCAGACCGCGCATCTGGTCGATGTTCTTGATGCACAGCACCATGCGGTGATTGCGCTCGTAACTCCGGTACGACAGAACATCGCCATGGAAGTCATGGGCGAGCGTGTCTCGATGCAGACGCTTGAAGTGGTAAGTCTCGCCGAACGTGTCGACACCGAGCTTCCAGTTCATACCCATGTCGAGGGTCGTCTCGGCGCCAAAGCCGTAGTCGCCGAACCCCCAGCTCTCGAAGTCATCAGCCAGCCCTTGCAGCAGGACATCGGCGTCGATGCGGCCGTTGGGCTGTGGATGGACGAAGATGAATCCGAACTGTTCCAACGCGGGCAGTTCGATGAGTCCGAGGCAGTTGCGATCGATGGTGCCGAACTGTTCCGCCATCGGCACACCGACGAGCGCACCAGCCGAGTCGTAGGTCCATGCGTGAAACGGACAGGAGAACCGCGTCTTCTTCCCACGCCGTGCGTGTTCGACGACCGAACCACGATGCCGACATGAGTTATGAAACGCGCGCACGCGGCCTGAATCGTCCCGCGTGACCAGCATCGGCACGCCGACGTCGTTGCAGGTGATGTAGTCACCCGGTTCCGGCACATCGCCGGTCATGGCAACGAGTTGCGGGTGCTGCTGGAAGAACGTCTGCCATTCGAGGGCTGCGCGTTCACGGCAGGTCCACGTACTCGCCGGACACACGCGCATCCCGCCAGCATCGAAATTGACGCCGGCGTCGAGCTGAGCGGCCAGTTCCTTGAGCACTTCGACCTGTTCTGCGTGTCGCATGGGTGACTGCCTCTCGTCGCGTCGGATTATGCCCCGTCGGGTCCGGTCAGTTCCGCGGCCATGCGATCGCGCAACACGAACTTCTGAATCTTCGTCGCCGACATCGGCCACTCGGTGACGAACCGGACGTAGCGCGGCACCTTGAAGCTTGCGATCGTGCCGCGGCAGTAGGCGATCAGTTCGGCTTCGCTGACGACCACACCGGGGTGGGTCTGCACGAACGCCGCGGCGACCTCACCGTACTTGTCGTCGGCCACCGCGACCACCTGCGCGATCAGCACCGCGGCGTGCGTCTGCAGGAGCGATTCGATCTCGATCGCCGCGACGTTCTCGCCGCCGACCTTCAGCATGTCTTTCACGCGGCCATGAAAGCTGATGCGCCCGTCGGCATCCAGTGCGCCGAGATCGCCGGTGTGGAAACAGCCGTCGCTGTCGAAGCAAGCTGCGTTCTTGGCAGGATCCTTGTAGTAACCGCCGAACACGCAGTAGCCGCGCAGTACAATTTCGCCGCGGGATCCCTGCGGGCGCGGCGCGTTCGTGTCGGGATCGCGGATGTCCACTTCGATGCCTCGAAACGGCCGCCCCGAGGTCGTGAAACGCTGTTCGGCCGTGTCGCGCGGTTCGCTGAACGCCACCACACCACCGGCCTCCGTCAGTCCGTACGCGCTGATCTGGCGCGCCCACGGCATCGCCTCCTGCATGCGCCGTAGCAGGTCCGGGGGCGCAACGTTGTTGATCAGACGAAAGTGCAGCTGCGTCGGGTCGAAGTCCGGATGCGACAGAAACGCCTGGGTGATCGTCGGGAAGCTCGCGAAGTTGACGGTCGCCCGCTCCCGGGACATGTAGTCGAGCGCAAGACCTGGCTCGAACCGTTCCATGCTGAGTAACGCGGCGCCCGCGTCAATGCAGGCAACAAATGGCAAGACGAAGCTCATATGGAACATCGGCAGCGGATCCCACAGGCGGTCGCCCTCGATGAGTTCGAAACGCGTGCGACCGGCTTCGAGCGCGCAGCGCGTGATCGTTTCGTGCGTCAACGGGCATCCCTTAGGGTGCGCGGTGGTGCCGCTGGTGTACATCATCAGGAGAATGTCACTGATGCGTCGATCTTCACGGCGCTGCGCAACGACTGAAAGGTCGACATCGGCGGCGGCAGCGTCGAAGAGATCGCCGCCGAGCATACCGGCTGGTCGACGCGCACCGATCAGCACCACGCTGCGCAGGCAGGGCGCATGCGCCAGTGTCAGTTGTCGCGGATCGTTCTGTGCCGAGAGCGCCGGGAACGCCTCTGTCAGCAATTCCACGAAGTCGACGTGCTCATCGATCGCGTCGGTCGTGAACAGCGCACGTAGATCCGCATTCTCGATGACGTAGGCAAGCTCCCGCGCCTTGAAGCGCGAATTGATCGGCACCGCCCACGCGCCGATCAGCGCGCAGGCGAGCAGCAGTTCGACATGGGCAACGCAGTTTGGCAGCAGGATGCCAACGTGATCACCCGAATCGATACCCAGGGCAAGCAGCGCGCGCGCGCGGTCCACCGCGCGGGCGCGGCACGAGCACGGAGGCGGCGCCCGCCACACCGGCTGGGTGCACTGACCCGTCACCCCACCCAGCACCACGCAGATCCTGGAGATCGAGATGCCCACCTTCACCACCCTCGCGCCAGTCCCGGTCGTCGTCGACCTTCCCGTCGGCACCCTGCACATCGTCGCCAGTGATCGTGACGACGTCGTCGTCACCGTCCTGCCGGCCGACCCCACGAACCCGCGCGACCTGCGGGCCGCCGAGGAGATCCGGGTCGAGCAGGTGGCCGAGACCGTCACCATCACCGGCCCCCGCTGGAAGCAGTACCTCCCGTTCACCGGCGGCACCCCGACCGTCACCGTCGAGCTGCCCTCCGACTCGGACCTGACCGGGACCGCGACCGCCATCGTCACCGAGGGTCGGCTCGGTACCGTCCACGCGACCGTCACCGCTGGTGACGCGCGGGTCGCCGAGGCC
>JBGSQB010000020.1:0-9632 GCA_041738285.1 Pseudomonadales bacterium
GACACCAGCACCCAGTTATCAACGCCCTGCGGTACATTGGCATCGAAGTGTTCCGCTTCCATCGACACCAGTGCCTGGGCGTCCGTCGACTGCAGATAGGCCGATCCACTCCCACCAATCCCCTGCACCGTCACCGTCACCGTCGCACTGGCCGTGCCACCTCTGCCATCACTGATCGTGTAGGTGAACGTCTCTACCCCTGTGAACCCTGCCAGCGGCGTATACAGCACGGCGGTACCCGCCGCGTTGATCGCTGTGCTGCCACCGTGGTTCGGAACGCCCACCGAAATCACGGCCAATGCATCACCATTGGCATCCGAGTCCACCCCATTGCCGTTGTCCGCCAATACCAACAACGTGCTCTGACCAACACCTTGCGTCACCGTGAATACATCGTTCTTCGCAACCGGTGGCAGATTCACCGGCCCTTCCACTACAACCGTCACACTCACCGTCGCCGAGGCAATGCCACCGTTACCGTCTGCAATCGTGTAGGTAAACGTCTCCGTGCCCACGAACCCCGACGCCGGGGTGTAGGTCACCGCCGTGCCGGAACCGTCGACCGCCGCGCTGCCGCCGGCACCGGGAACGCCCACGGCAATTACGCTGATCGCATCACCGTTTGGGTCGGTGTCCGCGCCATGGCCGTTATCGGCCAGCACGGCCAGGCTGTTGTCCTGTGAGTCTTCGAGTACCGAAAACACATCGTTACGCGCGACGGGCGTTTCGCCGTCGGTGCGCTCCACGACGTAGGCCCAGTCGTCCGTGTCCGGCGACGTCAACGTGATCGGACCCACGCCGGTGTACACAGGCAGGTCTTCGTAGGTACCCAGTCGCGGGTCGTAGCGCCGCACGTTGTAGCTGGCGGGCCCGACGCCGCCGAGATCCAGGCTGGTGCTGGTCACGCCTTCGGCGTACACGACGTAGGCGATGCCCGTCTCCGCGAGGCAATAGGTCGTGCCGCCACCGACCAGCGTGTCACTCGGCTCCAGATCCCACCACTTCCGAGCGGCGAAGAACTGCTTCAGATTCATCAGATCGTGTTCAGCATCCGCGTTCTTCGCTGCGTCGACATCAAACGGGCCGGGATCGAGGTTGCCCCCGAAATAGGTCGTGCCAAATCCGGATACGATGTACCCGCCCGCCATCATCAATACCCAGGAGGCGCGTCTGAACGTCGTGCGGGTATGGGAGTGTTCCTTGTCGACCAGCCCGTCGCCGTCGCGGTCCCTCAAGTAATAGCCATACTCCGAATTGATCACCGGCTTACCGTGATCGCGCGCCGCCAGCAGCCTGTCGTGCATCGCGCGCCGCTGCGGCGCGGTCGCCGGCGTGTCCTTGGATGCTTCGTAAATCTGCTGGTAGTCGCCAAAGGACATCCACGGTTCATCGGCGAATGATTCGACCGTGCCCGGGTCCGGCGAGCGCGCGTGACTCGGGTGAATGGCGATCATCCGGTCGTGCGGATCACCTGCCTGAATGTCGGCACCCATGGTTCTGAAAATGGCATCCGGCCCGCCGAACTTCTGCCACTCGCCCGAGACGATGAAGAAGACGTTGTAGGCGCTGTAACGGGCGACCACATAGCGCGCGAATCGTCGGCGGGCGGCATCGGATGCAAAGGTCGCCCACTGTTCACCCCACGCCAGCGCCAGCCCCGCGACCACGCCAAGCTGGTTGAGGTGGGCCAGGCGCAGGTCCACCTCGCGCCAGAAAACCGGATTCAGAGTCTCGCTGGTGACGCTGTCGAACCCTGGGGTCGACAGCAGCCAGGAGTGGATGACGTTGAATCCCTGTGCCGCTCGGACGTTCGCATAGTGCAGCGCGGCGGCCTGATCGAGGCCTTCTTCGGGGATGTCACGGTAGTAGTGCCAGCCGGTTTCTCCGAACCAGAGGAACGGTGTGCCGTCCTCGTGTTCGATGCGGTACGGGTGAGTGGGGCTGTTGCGGATTCCACCGTGGCCAGGCGTCAGCGCGCAGTCGAACGTGCCACCCTGGCCGTCGAGGCCGACATCCGTCGAGACGGTCAACCACGTCCATGTGCCTGCTTGATCGGGCGCAAAGCGCACCCGCCACGTCGTATCCCCGTCCCAGAACATGTTGATCGACTGGGTGGCGCCGTCGGGTCCCGTGAAGTGCGCCTGGGCAGACAGGTCACGATAGGGGTTGGCGTAGGTGCCGGCGTGGTCGAGGGCGGCCTCGAAGGTCTCGCAGCGGGCGGCGATAGCGGCGTTGGCATAGCCGAGCGTTGAGCAGACGACAACGATCCAGATGAACCGGGTTCCGGCGTCGACCATGCCCCGCATCAGGCCAGTGCCCCCAGAGTGATTGCAGCTACGGCGGCCGCGCACGGCGGCATCACCGCTGCGCGGTGCGACGTTCGAGTCCTCCGTTACTCGTCGTCAACCAGGGGGACAATACTCGATTGGCTGCGGATGTTCCAAAGTCGCTATGCGACGCGCGACCTAAGATCCACCGACGGCCGCGTGTTCCATTCGAGACGATCGTTCAACAGCTTCGCGTCCTTGAGCCCATTGAGCACTTTCAGTCGCATGTGGCGCGACTCGCGAAACTGACTGTCGGCAAACTGCATCGCGCGAAGCCCGGCAATCAGCGCGCGAATGGAGTCGCGCAATCCGTATCGGGGCAGGTGCCCCGGGGCGAGGCTCTTGTACTGCGAGAAATCCACGCGATAGGACCGCTTGTCCGGTGCCGCATGCTCGTTGATGCTGATCGTGGTACCTGGAAGTTCCGCCGCTACCGCTTCCGCGAGCTCGCGGATCTGGTAGTTGCACTCATTACGCCCCACGTTGATCGCGAGGAACTGGCCACCACGGTCGCCACCCCGGGAAATCGCCCAGTCGATAGCGAACGCCATGTCGTTGGTATCGATCAGCGGTCGCCACGGTGTGCCGTCGCTGAGGATGTCGATGCGGCCAGTTGCAATCGCGCAGGCGACGAAGTCATTGAGTACGAGGTCGAGGCGCAGTCGTTCGCTCATACCACACGCGGTCGGGAATCGCAGACAGGTGACGACGAAATCAGCCGATGCCACGCCGCGCAATTCCTGCTCGGTACCGATCTTGGATCGCGCATACGCCGTGAGCGGATTGAGCGAATCGCTCTCCTTGCGCGCCGCGCCTTCGGCAAAACCATACACGCTGCAGCTCGAGGCGAAGACGAACGACTTAACGCCCGCATCCTTCGCCAGTCGAGCCAGACGGACGCCCGCGGTGCAGTTGATCTGTGCCGTGGCATCTTCGAACGCGCTGCCCATTGGATCGTTCGAGATCGCCGCCAGATTCACTACCGCGTCGAATCCGCGCAGCAGCTCAGCGGGCACATCCCGGATGTCCATGAAGATCTGTTCGTCCAGCAACCGTTCCGGTATCACGCTGGCCGCAGTCAGACAGTGGGCAAAATAGGCCGTATCGAGTCCGACCAGGCGCGCGGACGGATAAGTCTCGCGCAACTGCCGCACGACCGCCGGGCCTACATAGCCCATGTTTCCGGTAATCAGAATTTGCTTCGTCTTCAAACTGCTTCTCCGACAGGAATTGGTTACAGGCGCGCACAACCCCGCGGTCGATCAGCGCGTGACGTCCTTGGCGATCTTCGACATCGCGCGTTCGACCGTCGATTGCTGCGATCGCGCTTTGGAACTCGCTGGTTGCGCCGGCAAGGGTGTTCTTTCTACGGCATCCCGCGCGCCGAGCGTTGGAACTTCATCCCCAGATACATCGTGCGCGGATACTCTGGGCCGGCCAATGGGAGATATGCCGTTGCCCTTGTCCTTGAGCACCTGCTCGATGATGCGTAGGTCGATTTTCTCAAGCTGTTCCGCGTAGCCGTACACCAGCGCGGTGTCGCACAACAGGTTCACGAGCCGTGGGATGCCGCCTGCGGCATCGTAGATGGCTGCATAGGTGTCGCTTTCGAAAAGGTCGGGATTGCCGCCAGCAACGGTGATCCGGTGACGGATGTACTGGCTGGTCAATTCGACGGACTCGAGCGGGCCGAGGAAATAGTCGTAAGTGATTCGTTGCGCCAGCTGTTGCAGCTGCGGGCGCCGCAGCACCTCCCACAACTCCGGCTGTCCGATCAGAATCGTCTGCAGCACCTGACCGCGCTCGGTGTTCAGGTTCGACAACATGCGCAGTTGTTCCAGAAAACGTGGATCGAGGTTCTGCGCCTCATCGACGATCAAGGTGACCGGCGTGCCCTTGCGGTGCTTTTCGATGAGGTATCGCATCAGCACATCGTACAACTCGACCTTGTCCTTCTCGCGATACTCCAGGTTGAACGCGAGCAGAATCCACTGCAGCAATTCCTCGAACGATTCGCAGGAGGTGTTGCTGACCAGACCCACTTCGATGCCTTGGGGTGATCTTTGCAGCAGCCGCCGGATGAGCGTGGTCTTGCCAGCGCCGACGTCACCGGTGACGACACAGAAGCCGGCCCGCGACAGCAGCGCGTACTCCAGCATCGCGAGCGCGCGCTGGTGCTGCGGACTTAAGAACAGCATGTCCGGATCCGGCGTCGTCGAAAACGGCGGCTGTTTGAATCCGTAGAAGCTCTCGTACATCTTTGGCCTCTGCGTTTATCCTACGCTGCGTGTCCGGATGGGTAGTAATAGCCTTCCAGGTGTCGGCTTTGTGCGGCCGACCGGTTGAGAACGGTGCCGAGTATCTTGAAATTGCGCAACAGTTCCGACGCCTGACTGACTTCGTCGATCAATGTATGCCCCTCGCTCACCACCATCATCAGCGCATCGAGCAGTGGCGCGGTCGCGACCACGTCATCGCCGACCAGTACAGGTGGCAAGTCGACCACAACCATTCGAGATGCGTCTCGTCCTCGCAACCCGTCAATCAAGTCTGACATGCGTGTCGAAGTCAGCAGCTCGGGCGCGACTGAGCCCGCTTCCTCACGTCGACCCGGCACGATGATCATGTTGGCGATGTCCGGGCGCACCATGACGTCGCTGATGGCAGCATCGCCCTTGAGATAGTCGATCAGCCCCACCTCGACGGAGATCCCGAGATCCGCCGCAATCGAGGGTTTTCGCAGATCGGCATCGACCAGCACCACCGTGCAGCTGCTATCGCGGGCGAGCGTGATCGCGAAGTTGATCGCGGTGAGCGTCTTACCCGCCTGCGGTCCCGGGCTCGTGATGCCGAGTGCGTTCCACCCTTCGTGGCGCATGCTTTGCACCACGCGAGTGCGCAGCAGACGATAGACGTCCGAAACCACGGCCATCTCGTCGGCGTCACCCGCCAACAGGTGATTCGATTTCATGACATCGCGCGATACCACGACATCACGCGCCGAGAACTCGGCGAGTGATGCGCTCTCCCCGTGCGCCGCCGGCTGCACCCAACTGCGGACGCTGCCGCGATCGGATGTCGCGCGCTCGAGTGCTCTGCTGATGTGATCCATACCCGTCGAACCTCTCAACGTGCGGGTCCCCGTTCGAGACCCAAGTTGGCCAACCACGATGCGCCGGGCAACGCCGCGCCCATTTGCGGAATGACGGCGAGCGGGGGCGACCCCATGATCTGAGTGAGCATCCGCGCGCTGCGAATGGTCTTGTCTAGATACTCGGCCAGGGCCACTGCCGCGAGGCCCGCGGCCATTGCAAGCAGGCCACCGAGGAGCAGTATGCCGACGCGATTCGGACTCTCCGGCATATCGGGCAGGAACGGTTCGCTGAGCAGAACGAAGCGTTCGCCACTGTCGCCGGCCTCGAGCTGCTGCGCCATGCGCGCCTCCAGCTGCTTGTTCTTCAGTTCCGAATACTTGGCCTGGGCATTGGCGTAGTCGCGGCTGAGTGCCTTGTAGTCGCGCTCCACCACCGGTGTCTGGAACAGGCGCGCTTCGTACTCCACGAGCTTGGCTTCATGATCTGCAAGCTTCTGGCGCTCGGCGCGCAGTCCGGATTCGGCGGCATCGAGCTGCGTCTTCAATGTGACGTAGCGCGCGTTGTCCGGCGGAATGGTGAGCGCCTGGCTGGTGCCGCCACTCGCTTCGATCGCCGACTGAAATCCGCGCTGTATCGAAGCGACGGACCTCTCCAGCGACTGCACTTCAGGATGATCATCGCCGTACTTCTGCCGCGCCTGGCGCAGCTGCTCTTGCACCTTCGCCAACTCCGACATCAGTTCATCGGTACGCGCCGCCGTGCCCGACTGGCTGGCGAGTGAGCGAATCTCCCGTGCCAGACGAATGACATCAGGGTGTTCGTTCGAATAACGGGCGGTGACCCGCAGATATTCGGCGGTGAGGTAGCTCAACCGTTCGCTTGCGGTGAGTATCCGCTGGCCCTGATCACTCATCACGTCCTTGTACGGGGACGTCAACGACAACTCCGACTGCAACCCGTCGATCCGTTCTTGCAGACCGCGAATCTGTTCCTTGGCATCGGAAATGTCCTGCTCCGCCTTTTCGTAGAGCTTGAGGTTCATGTCCATGAGCTCGGGCAGCTGACGCAGCTCTTGCTGCTTGAATTGCGCGAGCTGTTTCTCCAACTCGACGATCTCGGCGCGCAGGCCATCGGCTTCCACTTCGAGGAAGCTCAGCACCTGGGCCGTCTTTTCCTCGCGAACTGCCTTGTGCTCTTCGAGATAGTCGTTGGCCAGTTCCGCGGTCACGGCTTGCGCCGCTTCCGGCGTCGGCGCGTTGAAGGCTACGATGAATGCAATCGTCGCCACACGCTCGCCTCGATCATCCGGGCTGCTGGCCTTTACATCCACCATCTCGATTTCGATGTCTTCGGCGATCGTGCGCACCACCGATGCCCGATCCACCGCACGTTCGCTGGGATACAGATCGAAATCGTCAGACACACGTGCGAGGTTGTCGTAGCTGAGAATGCGCTGGCGAATCTGTTGAATCTGTTCCTGCACGTAGCCTGTCACCGTGGTCTCGACGACGCTCGGAGGAATGCCTTGACGCTCGATCAGAATCGTCGCTTCGGAGCGATACACGGCCGGCAGCAGATAGGCGAGCGCCGCGCTGACGATCAACACGCCCCCGAAGGCGATCCCAAACCACCAACGCCGGTGCCACGCGATGGCCCAGTATTGGCTCATTTCCATCACTTCGCTGTCTTCGTTCACCCTCTGACCGCTCCTTTAGGTGTCGCTGGTGCCGCGAACATCATTCGTTAGATTTCGCGCACCGGTTGATACGTCAGGACGATTCCGACGGCATTGCCCGATGCGGTGCCGTCGTCCTGTCTGTCGATCCACTGGTATCGGTAGTAAGTGCCGATCGACCATGCGGGATCTAAAGACCAGTTGAGTTCCGCGCCGAGCGATGCGTAGTCACGATCTCTGAACGATTGGCCTTCGATCGTCTCGGTGCGATAGGCGTCTGCCGTGACCGCATAGCCCCAGCGATCGGTCACAGCGGTATCCAGGCGCAGGTTGAATCGGTCCGTCTGATCGAGCGTGCCGTAGCCCGTCGGTCGCAGCGAGCGCTCCGCGGATGCGAACAGCACGCCCACTTCGGTCTGCCGAAGGCCCCGCACCCGCAACAGGAAGCCGGAGTCGCCGTCGCTGTCGCGCTCGGCGTAACGCATGCCGACGTCGATGCCCGCGCTCGCGGTATCCGAGAATCGATGGTCCCAGCCGACCGTCGCGTCGTAGGCGTCGGTCTCGATGTCGTCCTGGGGATCGAATCTGGATGCACCGACGGTGATGCGGGCCGTGTTCAGCTCGGACAGCGCAGTGCTGAGACCGAGCGTGACGCCTTGCAATTGACTGTCCTGCAGTTGGAACTGATCGGCGTCCTCGTAGGAGCGATCCTGAAAGTAGTAGCCGAGCGTCACTGACGACTGCTCGGTCAGCTGATAGCCGAACGACGGTCGCAAGTTGATCAGGTTACGTCGAATCTGTTCGCGCACGATGCCGTTGTCGGTATCGCCATTGCCGAGGTCGTCGTCAGGTGGCGGGGCGCCGCCGTCCACGCCGTCCAGCGGATCGCCGATGTCGCCGACGGTGCGCAGCAGCACATCGCGCCGATACGATCCTGCGAACCTGAGCCGACTGCGTTCACCGCGTGTGACTGCCACGAGTTGCGCATACTCGATGTCTTCGTTGTCGAGATCTTCGGCGCCGGCGTAGTTCACGACCGTCACACCGGCGGTGGCCCGCACTTCGGAAGATTCCGTGACCTGCCGAACAGTGCCCTCGCCGGTCACTGCGGTGACATAGGCGTCGTCCTCGTCTTCGCTCGTCAGCCGGGTGTTGTCTTCGTAGCTGCCCTCCGCGGCAACCTTGCCTTCACCGACCCACGCGCCGAAGGCTGGCTGAACGCCGAGGCCGCAGATCACCGCCATCAGGATCCGAGATCCGCATGCCGTCATCGGTCGTTTCATCATGGCACCACCACCACGTCATCGGCTTGAAGAATGATGTTCTGTTCGAGCTTGCGACCCCGCTGTACCTGGCCGTAATCGAAGTCGAACACGACCTCTTTGCCGTTCTCGCGTCGCAATATTCGGATGTCCCCCTCGTTGGCGAACGGCGTGAGACCGCCGGCGAGCGTGATCGCCTGGAGCACGTCGACATAGCGACCGACGGTGTACTGGCCGGGTGTGCGTACTTTGCCGTTGACGTAGATGCGCAGGCCTTTGAGCTCGAGCACCGAGACGGTGACTACGGCATCGGGAATAAAGCGAGCGAGTCGGGCGGCGATGTCGGCCTCGACTTCTTTCGGCGTTTTACCCGCGGCTTGAACATCGCCCGCCAGCGGAAACGAGAACCCACCGTCGGGTCGAACGACAACCTTCTGATCGAGACCTTCTTCCTTCCAGACGGTCACACCGAGTACGTCCTCGGCACTGATGCGATATTCGGGCGGTGCCCCTTCGGCACTGGCGCCGGTCTCGGCGGCCTGTGCGCTCGCGAATGCCAATGTCACGATCAGGCACATGGCGCGACGCAACATCTCGGGTCTCCATACTCGGCAAAGCATCAATTTCGCACTCCTTCCAGAGAAAGCCCCAAGATACCGCTTATGCCTGACGGGTTCAGCATCCCCACGCACCACGCCGCGGATACGGTTAGGCCTCGCTCTCGGCCAGGCTTCGCTAAGGGGCGAAAACGTTACCGTCAGGCGGGCTGTTCAATGGCCAGGAAGTGTAGGAAACCTGACCGGGTACCCGTAGAACGACTATGTAAGAAACGTAGGCCTGAGCGCATCCGTGCGCACACGTTTGGAGCGAGCGAAACGGCACCGGGCGGCGCCGCGGCGCGCCTTCATCGAATCATTTTCGATGCCTCGTTCGATAGCGCGCCCTGGGCACCACCGACCGTCAGCGGTGCTACCGCGAAATAGAATGTGCCCGGCGACAACGACAACGTATGGCTGCGGGCGTCCGGGTCGTTCAAGTCGAGCTGGCTGCCGTAGGTGCGTGGCGCGGTGCCATAGAACAGCCGATACCCGGTGACGCCGTCCGGTGTCGTATCCCCGTTGGGTGCGAGCCAGGACAAGCGCGCCGTGCGGGTCATGACGCTGCGGCTGGATACCGCAGAACCCCCGGGGCCCGTGCAGGTCAGTGTGAACGTCGTGTCGGCCGACAGCGGCCCGCGCGTGGCCGTGCCGCTCGGCGTGATCGGCATCATCTA
>JBGSQB010000049.1:0-6022 GCA_041738285.1 Pseudomonadales bacterium
CGCTGCAGCGCAGCAGACCGCCATGCACGAAAGACGCGGCAAACCTTGCATCACTGACTCCTAGATCAAGCGCATTTGGTGCGCGATCTTGCAGACAATGACGACCTATCGACATACGTGATTAGGCGTATCCGCGGAACCCTGCGCTATGCGCCGACGACACCATCGGCAATCAGGCGCGCGACGTCGGCTTCGTCGAATCCGAGTTCAGCCAGTAGCGACCGGGTGTGGGCGCCAATCGCTGGCGCCCGGGACGGTGTGCGTTGGCGTTCATCACCCACGCTGAACGGGGTTGCAAGCGTGCGGTCGTAGCCGGGTTCCGTCGACTCGGTCGCAACCAGCACGTTGTTGTCGATCAGCTGCGGGTCGCCGATCACGTCGGCGAGTGTGGCGACCATGCTGTACGGCAGCCCGGCTGCGTGCAGCCGCGCATCGGCGTCAATCGAACTCATTGCGGCGAACGCCTGCGCCACCATGTCGTTCAGTTCACGCCGATGCGACATCGCCGACGACAGATCCTTGAAGCGCTCATCCAAGAGCCACTCACTATGATCGAGCGAGCGAGCGAGCGCGGGCCACTCCTTCCATGGAATCGCGAGTGCCAGCATGACGTAGCGATCGTCGTGCGTGCGGTACACGTTGGTGAATGGATTGAGGTGCCCTTCCTCGTTGCGCCGAACTGTCGGATCGACACCGGCGAGCATCGCCTGGACCTGCAACCCGTTTGCCCACGCTCCTGTCGCCGCCAGCGATGTGGTCACCATCGCGCCGATGCCGGTCTGTTCGCGGCGGTAGAGGGCAAGCATGATCGCGCCGAACAGACTCATTGCGGTGACGTGATCACCTACGCCCCCGGCGGGCGTTGCCGGCGGACGATCCTTGTGTCGCATCACATCCATGATGCCTGTGCGGGCAAACCACCCGGTAAGATCGAACGCCCGCCGATCCGCATGCGGACCTTTCAACCCGTAACCAGATATCTGCGCATAGATGAGCCGCGGGTTGCGGGCCTTGAGCTCATCGAAGGTCAGTCGATAGCGCTGGATCTGATCCGCGCGCAAGTTGATGAGGAATACGTCGGCCGTGTCCACCAGCCGCAGCAGAATGCGGCGACCTGTTTCAGTCGCGAAGTCGAGCGCAATGCTGCGCTTGTTGCGACCCGTCAGTTGCCACGTGTAGTCCACTGGATGGGAGCCCGATAAACGGCGATGACCGTCGCCGCCGAGCGGTTCGATCTTGATGATGTCGGCGCCGTAGTCGCTCATGATGGTCGCGGCGGCGGGACCCGCGAGAAAGGATGCTGCGTCGATGACCCGCAGATTCGACAGCGTACCGCTCATGACAACCCCCTCCCGTCCAGGAACGGACCGAGGCTACTGCAGGCCGCAGGCACCCGCAACGCGCAGGTCGATCAGGAGCGCTCGCTTTCCTGACCGAGCAAGCCGAGGTAGACGAGGAGCGCCACGACCAACCGCCACAGGAGACTTCTGAACTCCATAGCCAAGTACCCAAACTGCCGTATTGGCAACCTCAGCGTACTGCGCCGCGGACACGCAATCCGTCACGAATTGGCAGCGGATGTCGGTGTCGACGTAATGGCGATGCTGGCAGCTGTATGGTTCGTACCGGCCTGCGAGGCAGCAGCCGAACGGGCGCCTAACTGCGCTGGTGGCGCGGTACCCGGTTGTCGAGAGTCGCACGCACCGCGCGGGCCAGTACGTCGAGAGTAAATGGCTTGGCCAGGAACGCATCGAACGGTTCGTCCTGATCGCCGTTTTCGCGCGCCCCACTCATCAGCACGATCGGCACATCCGGGTACAGCGTCCGCACGCGCCGGGCGAGCTCCAGACCCAGCATGACGGGCATCGTCATATCGGTGATGAGGAGGTCGATCGCGCCGGCGCGCTGCTCGAGTTCACGCAAGGCCTGACGGCCATCGGCCGCGCAGTGCACGGTATAGCCGAGACGTTCCATCATGTCCCGGGCAATGGATGCGATCGACGGTTCATCGTCGACGAACAGAATCGTCTCATTGCCGCGCGGCAGCGGTGCTCGCGAGTCGCGCGGTGCCACCTCCGGCGCAGGTGCGGCCACGCAGGCTGGCAACAGTACACGGACGTGCGTGCCTTCACGCGGCGCACTGCGCACATCGATGTCGCCGCCCAATTGAGTGACGATGCCATGCACCACCGAGAGGCCCAGCCCGCTGCCTTGCCCCGGACCCTTGGTGGTGAAGAACGGCTCGAAAATGCGTGCAAGCGTTGCGCTGTCCATACCTTCGCCGTCGTCCACGACGGATAACGCCACATACGGACCCGGCGCGAGCTGGGCGCGACTGCGCGCGCTTTCCGCATCGACATCAGCTTCGGCAACTTCCAGCACGACCCGGCCACCGTCGCGCAGGGCATGACATGCGTTGGTGGCGAGATTCATCACCAGCTGATGCAACTGGGTCGGATCCGCCATGACCGGTGCCGCGTTCGGCTGCAATCGCGTTTGAATTTCGATATTGGCCGGAACTGTCGCACGCAGCAGCTGCAGGGCTTCGCGAACGACCGTCTGCAGCCGGGTCGGCGCCGGGTCCTGTCGCACCTGGCGCCCAAAGGTGAGAATGGCCTGGACGAGGTTTCGTGCCCGTTGCACTGACACTTCCAGTCGCTGCAGGTAGTTCGCCACCTTACTGCCCGGTGACACCTCCGTTCTGCTCAACTCGGAGAAGCCCAGAATCGCACTCAGGATGTTGTTGAAGTCATGCGCGATACCGCGCGCAAGCGTACCCAGCGCCTCCATCTTCTGCGTGTCCCGCACCTGCCGCTCGAGGCTTCGGACCTGGGTGACGTCCATACCGGAAATCAGCAGCGCGGCCGGACCATCGACTTCGCTCGGCAGCGTGGTGATGTGCCACGCAATCATCCGCTGCGAGCCGTCCGCAATGAGTACCGGCGATTCCGAATAGGCGTACGCACCGACGTTCGCAAAACGTGAGCGCACTTCGGCGCGGATCTCTCCCGGTACGAGCGCTTCATAGAAATCCCGGCCGAGCAGATCGGCCTCCGCGTGACCGAGAACGCGGACCGCTTTTTGATTCAGCAGTGAGATGCGGCCATTGGGATCGAGCGACAGGATGATGACTTCCGCCACGTCGAGATAGCGTTGAGCCCGCTCCTTGGCCACTTCCAACTCGCGTTGCTGCTCCTGACGCTCTGCGATCTCATGCCGCAGCGCTTCGTTTGCAACCTGAATCTGCAGCGCAACCGCAGCACGTCGTGCCTGGCTGCGATACACGAGCGCGATCAGCAGGATCAAGAGCGCCGCATAGCCGGCGCGCGCCCAGGTCGTGGCCCAGGGCGCAGGGTGCACTTCGAACGACACCGATAGGGGCTCTGCGCTCCAGACACCATCGTTGTTGGCGCCGAGCACCTCGAATCGATACGCGCCAGCGGCCAGGTTCGTATAGGTCGCTGACCGGACGGGACTGGCGTCGGTCCAGTTGTCGTCGAAGCCGACCAACCGATGGCGATAACGATTTCGCTGGGGCGCAGTGAAATCGAACGCGGCGTACTCGAACGCGAGCATGACGTCCCGGTGACTGAACTCGAAGCTCCGCTGCGCACCCATCGGCGACATCGGGCGCCCCAGCCGTGCGATCTGGGTGAATCCGAGCTGAGGCGGCCGTTCGTTGACACCGATGGCGAGCGGATCGAACAGGTTGAAGCCCGAGACCCCGCCAAACATCAGCTCGCCGGCGCGCGTACGACCGAGGGCGCCATGATTGAATTCATTGCCCTGCAGGCCGTGCGTGACGTCGAACATCCGCACGTCACCAACACCAGGGTTCAGCCGTCCCAACCCACGGCTGGTGCTGAACCAGATCTGACCGGCGGTGTCACTCAGCGCACCGAAGATGGACACATCCGGAGCCCCCGTGAGCGACAGGAATCGTTCGAACACCGCGCGGCCGGCCTTGCGATCGGCTGCGCGCCAGCGGTTCATGCCACCATCCTGGGTACCAATCCAGAGATCGCCTGCAGCGTCCTCGTGCAACGACCAGGTGCGGTTGCTCGACAGACTCTGGGGATCGCCGGGCTCGTGACGGTAACTGGTGAAGCCGCCCGTCGCGGCATTGAAGCGACAGATGCCGCCGCCGTGACTGGCCACCCAGATCGCGCCGCTCGAATCTTCCAGTAGCGCAACCACCTGATCGGAGCACAACGCCGACGGACTGTCCCCTGCGCGGAAGTGATCGAAGTGATCCCGCGCCGGGTCGTCGAGGCGATTCAATCCACCGAGATAGGTGCCTACCCAGAGACGGCCGCGTTGATCGAGCAACAGCGAGGTCACGCCGGCAGCGCTCAAGGCATCGCTTCGCGAAGGATCCGGTCGGTAGTGGCGGAAGCGTCCCGACTTTACATCGAGCCAGTCGAGCCCATCACCACGAGTGCCGACCCAGACACCACCCGGCCCCGGTGCCAGCGCAAAGACGCGATCATCGGCCAGCGATGCGGGGTCGTCTGCGTGATGGCGCCAATGGGTAAAGAAGTTGCGCGTCCGATCCCACCGATTGAGGCCGCCGCCGTAGGTGCCGATCCAGATCGCCCCGTACTCGTCCTCGGCCAGACTTTGCACCACATCGTTGGCGAGGTGTCCCGGACCTTCGCCCCACCGTTTGACTGTACCGAAAGATCCGAGCGCGGGGTTCCATCGGCTCACACCCGAATCTGTGCCGACCCAGATCACGCCACCCCGATCCTGAGCGATGGCGATCACGTTATCGTTGGCCAGGCTGGACGGGTCGCCAGCGATCCGACGATGGCGCTCGAAGCGCGACGTGCGCCCATCGAACCGATTCAACCCTGCGCCATCAGCGCCAGCCCACAACGTGCCACGCTCATCGACGAACAACTCTCGTACGCCGTCGTCGCTCAGACTCGCCGCGTCGCTCGGATCGTGAACGAAGCGCTGTGTGGTTTTGCGCACCAGGTCGTAGCGCAAAAGCCCATCCTCATAGGTGCCGATCCACAGATCATTGCCGTGGGTCGCCAGCGTCCGGATGCGATCGTCATCGGGCTGCGCACCCTCGAAGGTCAGGTGCTGCACCGAACCATCGACGGGGTCTATGCGATCGACACCGCCGCCATCAGACCCGACCCAGATCTGACCCGAGGCATCGCGGCGCAGCGTTCGCACGCGCTCGCTTCCCAGGCGCGCACCCGCCTTGAAGTCGGCCAGCCGCGTGAATCGGCCACTGCGGGGGTCGAGCCGCGCAACGCCGCCGCCATCGGTTGCAACCCAGACGAATCCGGCATCGTCTTCTACGATGCTGCGCACCACGTCATGCGGTAGCGACTCAGCGTCGTCCTCGCGATGTTCGAAGCGCGTGAACTTGCCGGTGACAGGATCAAAGCGAGCAAGGCCGCCACCGTCAGTACCGATCCACAGTCCGCGCTCACGGTCCTCGTACAGGGCCCAGATCCAGTTGTGCGGCAATGACTTCGCGTCTGCCGGATCGTGCCGGTAGACCACCACGTCGTGGCCATCGAACCGATTCAACCCATCCTGAGTGCCGAACCACATGTAGCCGCGACTGTCCTGCGCGATTGCCTGCACCGAGGACTGCGACAGTCCGTCCGAATCCGACATCTGCGTGAAGCGAATGCCGTTGCCATGTGCAGCGGAGGCGAACGACACCGCAAGCAACACACCGCACCCAGCCTGGATAGCCGAACAGAGGATGCGGCGTAACCCGTGCGCGCTAGTGTAGTGCGCCGCAATCAATGACACTTTCAGAACTCGCCCAACCGTGTCGGACAAGACGCGTCCCGCAGGGAATATCGAGCATATTGCCAAGGGACGCAACGCAGTTCCGGCGCGTTTGGGCGAGCTCCCGTAGGGCACGACCTGCCAGGGCGATGGCTGCGTTGCACGCCTTGCCAATATGCTTGATATGGGCTGCGGCGCGCGCCTTGCCATAGCCCTGCCAGGTCGCGCTGAAAGCGCCATTGATTGCGGCGCACTACACTAG
>JBGSQB010000098.1:0-7804 GCA_041738285.1 Pseudomonadales bacterium
AGGTGCACGCGCAGTTGGTGGGTGCGGCCGGTCAGGGGTTGGAGGGCGAGTATGGTGTGCGCGGTCCCATAGGCGACCACGCGCATGCGCGTGACGCTGTCGAGGCCGGCGGTGCGCGCTGCGGTCAGTTGAAATCGACTGCCGGCGCGCACGATGGCGGCGCGGTCTCCCGCCACACGGTAGCGGCTCTTGCGGCCTCGCATCAACGGCAGGTCGATGACGCCAGTGCCCTGCAACTCGAGACGACCGGCCACGCGTGCGACGTAGTGCTTGCCCATCTGACGTGCGTTGAAGGCTCGATTGAGCTGCGCTTGCGTGGATTTGCGCAGCGCGATCAGCAGTACCCCACTCGTGCCTTTGTCGAGCCGGTGCACCGGCAGCGGCGCATCCCTGCCGAGATAGGCACGCACGTCATCCCACAGACACGCACTCGAGGTGCGGTCGGCGAACATCGACTTGCCGCTCGGTTTGTCGATGACCAGCAGCTCCGTGCTGTGATGGATGACGTCGAACGGGGTCGCCTTCACTCGGGTTGAAAGGCCTCGGTGAAGCGGATGTTGTGACGTTCGAGGCCGCGCGCCACGATGTCGATGGCGCCGTTTCGGATCATCCATTCGAGGCGGTGGTCGCGATACTCGCGCTTGAACGCACCCGACTCGATCGCAGCGCGCACCATCTGCAGCGTGTTGCCGGAGGCGTTCATGGCCACAGCCTCTGCTTCCTTTCGCGTGGCAGCGACGCTCGGTCGCGCGTTGGCGCGGGCAAACCAGTCAGCCAGTGCCGTGGCTGGCGGCGGTGCATGGCCGAACCCCGCGGCGCCATTGAGAAATGGGATCACCGCGAGATCGCCCCAGCCGAACCTCGCGCCCGTGAACCAGGCCTGACCCGCAAGGCGAGCATCGAGCCATTGGTGCCATGACCGGATTTCCTCTCCGCCGCGCGCTTGCAGTCGCTGTGCCGCTTCGCCTTCGGCGCGGCCGAAATTGATGACTTCGGACAATCCCCAGGTGATGGCCTCGAAGTGCGTGTCCATGGCGTCCTCGATCATGCGCACCTTGGCCTGAGTGAGCGCATCGGTTGCACGCAGCGCAGGCGTGGGGAATCGTTCTTCTATGTACTCGAGTATGACCGTTGAGTCCCAGATCGCTGCGCCATCGTGCAGCAGCGTCGGTACTTCGGCGCGGGGATTGGCCTTCGCGAACGTGTCTGCAGTTCGGCCGCTGCCGAGGTCCGCGGGCATCGGCGCAGTGAACGCGATCTCCTTTTCCCGTAGCGCGATCTTCACCTTCTGGGCGTAGGGCGACAGTGGGTGGTCGTAGAGTTCGATGGACATTCGGGTTTCCCCTCGTTGGATTGGTGTTTCGGTGGCCCCATCTTAAGCGCTGCGCGGATGTTGTCAGTCGAGTCGGGATCACGGACACTGCCCGCCCTTCTCGATCTTTTGCTGCGAGGTGCCAATGCGTGCAGCTGTGATGCGCAATTCGACGCTGACCGTCGCCGACGTTCCCGAGCCCGTGCCCGGGCCGGGCGAAGTACTGGTGAAGACCCTTGCATGCGGTATCTGTGGCTCCGATCTGCACGCGCTCAAGCACACCCGGCAGTTCGTCGAAAATTCTCCGGGCGGCGCAATGTCCTTCGATATGAACAAAGACGTGGTCATGGGCCACGAGTTCTGCGCGGAAATTCTCGACTACGGCCCGGGCTGCTCGAAGCTGCTGCCGGTTGGCGCCCGGGTCTGTGCCATGCCGGTTCTGCTACGCGGGGGCGTGCCTGCCACCGTCGGTTACTCCAATGACGTGCCGGGTGGCTACGCCGAACGCATGGTGTTGATGGAGCCGCTGCTCCTGCCGGTCAAGAATGGTCTGCCCAGTCAGCGCGCCGCCCTGACGGAACCGTTGGCGGTGGGATTGCATGCGGTGGAAATGGCGCGACTGAGTCACGACGACATTCCGCTGGTGATCGGCTGCGGTCCGATCGGTCTTGCAGTCATCACCGCGCTCAAGGCGCGGGATGCGCGGCCGATCATTGCGGCGGATTACTCACCGCTGCGGCGCAAACTCGCTGAAAGGCAGGGTGCCGACATCGTCATCGATCCTGCGGAGCGCTCGCCGTATGCAACCTGGCGCGAACTCGCAAGTCTGAGCGTGGCCGGGGAGCGCGTGGCGGAGAACCCGCTGAGCGGCACGCCGAGCCTGCGTCCTGGTGTCTTTTTCGAGTGCGTGGGCATTCCGGGTGTCATCGATCAGATGATGGTGGGCGCGGAGCGCGGCTGTCGATTCGTCATCGTCGGGGTGTGCATGGAGGCGGATCAGATCCGCCCGCTGCTCGCGGTATCCAAAGAACTGAGTCTTCAGTTCGTGTTGGCTTATACCCCGGAGGAGTTCGCCCGGACGCTGGCGCTGATCGCCGAGGGCAGCATGAATGTGGATGCGCTCATCACCGGCACGGTTGGGATCGACGGGGTGGCCGATGCCTTTCGTGATCTCGGCAATCCGGAGGCGCATGCCAAGATCATCGTCGAGCCCTGGCGCCGCCGATGAATCTGCGCGACCTGCGCTACCTGGTTGCAGTGGCCCATCACCAGCATTTCGGGCGGGCGGCAGAAGCGTGTTTTGTCAGTCAGCCGACGCTGTCGACCCAGATCAAGAAGCTCGAAGAACATTTGGAAGTCACGCTGTTCGAGCGCTCGCCGAAGGGCGTCATGGTGACGGTGGTGGGCGCCGCGGTCGTGGCACAGGCCGAACGGGTGCTGCGCGCGGTCGACGATCTCGAGCAGGTGGCCGAGCAGCACCGTGATCCGTACGGCGGCAGCTTGCGTCTCGGTATCATCCCCACTGTGGCTCCGTATCTCCTGCCCAAGATCCTGCCCGCCATTCGTAAGGCGTTGCCTAAGCTCCACGTGCGCCTGACCGAAGGCCAGACCGCGGTCATCTCCCGCATGTTGCGCGAAGGTGAACTCGATGCCATCGTCCTGGCGCTACCCGTGGAGGAAAATCACGTGCGGGTGGTGTCCCTCTACGATGAACCATTCTTCTTCGCCGCCAGCAAGCTGCACGCCAAGGCAGGGCAGAAGTCCGTCTCGATCGACGATCTCGAAGATGAGCAGGTGCTGCTGCTCGAGGAAGGCCACTGCCTGCGCGACCAGGCGCTCGAGATATGCAAATCCCACAAGGCGGTGGAGAATACGAACTTCCGCGCGACCTCGATCGAGACCCTGCGGCAAATGGTGGCGGCCAACATCGGCGTTACCCTGATGCCGGAGCGGGCCATCGGCGCCCGCACGGGCCCTGTTCGTTACCTTCCCTTTCGCGGTAGTGTGCCGCACCGAGAAATCGGGCTGGCATGGCGGGACAGCGCAACCCGCAGCGTATTGCTCGAGCGGCTCGCGGAGGTCATGCGCGGCTGACGCAGCGGCCCGGGCCCTTGAAACCGGCAGATTCGCACCCACATTGGCGGGGCGAGATCGAACGCCCCGAGCCGTGTCGCGTTGGCGCAGTTTTTCAACCATTGGTAGGAGAAAATTTCAATGAAAATCAAGCCGTTGCACGATCGAATCGTGGTAGAGCGGGTGGCCGAGGACACGAAGTCCGCTGGCGGCATCGTCATTCCCGATAACGCCCAGGAAAAGCCCACCCAAGGCAAAGTGATGGCGGTCGGCCCCGGTGCACCGCTGGACAACGGCAAGGTGCGCGCCCTGGACGTGAAAAAAGGGGATCGCGTGCTGTTCGGCAAATACTCGGGTGCGGAGATCAAGATCGATGGTACCGACTACGTCATCCTCAAAGAGGAAGACGTGTTGGGTGTGATTTCCAAGTAATCGTGTTTGAAGGAAGACGCAACGATGAGTGCGAAGAAGGTCATATTCGATGAGAAGGCACGCGCGAGTCTCGCCAGAGGCGTGGACGTGCTCGCCAATGCAGTCAAGGTCACCCTTGGCCCCAAAGGCCGCCATGTCGTTCTGAACAAGAGTTGGGGTGCACCGACCGTCACCAAGGACGGCGTATCGGTCGCCAAGGAAATCGAGCTGAAGGACAAGTTCGAGAACATGGGCGCGCAACTGGTCAAACAGGTCGCAAGCAAGACGTCGGATGAAGCCGGCGACGGCACGACCACGGCCACGGTGATCGCGCAATCCATACTGAAGGAAGGCATGAAGGGCGTTGCGGCAGGCGTCAATCCAATGGATTTGAAGCGCGGTATAGATACCGCGGTCAAATCCGTGATTGCGGCGATCGAAAAGATGTCGATCCCCTGCACCGATTCCGCTGCGATTGCCCAGGTCGGGGCTGTTTCCGCCAATGCCGATGAAGCAATCGGATCGATTCTCGCCGAAGCGATGGACAAGGTCGGCAAGGAAGGCGTGATCACGGTCGAAGACGGCTCGGGGCTCGAGAACGAGCTCGACGTGGTGGAAGGCATGCAGTTCGACCGCGGCTTCCTGTCGCCGTACTTCATCACCAACGCCGATCGCCAGATGGCGGTACTCGAAAATGCAGCGATTCTGCTGCGCGACAAGAAGATCTCGACCATTCGCGAGCTGCTGCCGATCCTCGAGGCGGTTGCGCGCTCGGGTCGGCCGCTGCTGATCATTGCCGAAGACATCGAAGGTGAAGCGCTGGCGACCCTGGTGGTCAACAAGCTGCGCGGCATCGTCAACGTGGCGGCGGCGAAGGCGCCAGGTTTTGGCGATCGACGCAAAGCGATGCTGGAAGACATCGCCGTGATGACCGGTGGCAAGGTCATCTCCGATGAAACCGGCATGCAGCTCGAGAAGGCGACGCTCGCAGACCTCGGCTCGGTCAAGCGCGTGGAGCTGTCGAAGGAGAACACCACCATCATTGCCGGTGCCGGCGATGCCAAGCATATCGAAGGCCGAATCGGTCAGATCCGTCGCGAGATGGAAGACACGAGCTCCGACTACGACAAAGAAAAGCTGCAGGAACGTCTGGCGAAGCTCGCGGGCGGTGTTGCCGTGATCAAAGTCGGGGCCGCGACCGAGATGGAAATGAAAGAGAAGAAAGCCCGCATCGAAGATGCGCTGCACGCGACCCGTGCTGCGGTCGAAGAAGGTGTTGTGCCGGGTGGCGGCGTTGCGCTGCTGCGGGCGGCCAAGGGCCTCGACAAGCTCAAAGGCGCAAATGACGATCAGACGGCGGGCATTCGGATCTTGAAGCGGGCGGTCGAAGAGCCGCTGCGTCAGATTGTGGTGAATGCCGGGCTCGAAGCATCGGTCATTGCCGACAAGGTGCGAGAAGGCAAGGGCAACTTTGGCTACAACGCTGCCAGTGGTGAGTATGGCGACATGATCGCGATGGGCATTCTCGATCCCGCCAAGGTCACTCGTCTCGCGCTGCAGAATGCGGCGAGCGTTGCGAGCCTGATGCTCACCACAGAAGCCCTCATCTCCGACGAGCCGGAGAAGCCGAAGAAGGGCGGCGGCCACGACCATCACGGTCATGACCACCACTGACGTTTGAGTGAATCACGGGGTCGTGGCATCTTGTCGCGGCTCCGTGATGATTCCTATCGCCTCCAGCCCCACACGATATCCCGCAGGATGGTCTCGTGGACGATCTGACAACATGGATCGGAGTCGCCTTTTGCCTGTCGCAATCGGCGATGTTCTCCGGCTTGAATCTCGCGTTCTTCGGCGTCAGCCGACTGCGCCTCGAGGTGGAAGCGCGCACCGATGAAAAGGCTGCACGCGTGCTGCGCATGCGCGGCGACTCGAACTTTCTGCTCACCACCATCTTATGGGGCAACGTCGGCATCAATGTGCTGCTGACGCTGTTGACCAACTCGGTACTACTGGGCGTATCGGCATTTCTGTTCTCGACCGTATTGATCACATTGCTCGGTGAAATCGTGCCGCAGGCGTACTTCTCGAGAAATCCCCTGCGCATGGCGTCGCTGCTGGCACCACTGCTGCGTGTGTATCAATTCATCCTCTATCCGGTGGCGAAACCCACCGCGAAGATGCTCGACTTGTGGCTCGGCCGCGAGAGCGCTCAGTTTCTGCGTGAACACGCGTTGCGCGACATGCTCTCGCGCCACCTGGAGGAGGAGACGACAGACGTCGATCACGTCGAGGGTATCGGCGCGATGAACTTCCTCGACATCGACGACTTGAGCGCCATGGAGGAAGGCGAGCCGGTCGACCCCGACAGCATCATCACACTGCCGGTCGACATCGACTTGCCGCGTGTGCCGTTGTTCGCGCGTTCCGTGGACGATCCATTCCTGAAGCGCATCCACGCATCCGGCAAGAGCTGGGTCATTCTTGCCAACGAGCGTGGCGAGCCGCGGCTGGTGCTCGATGCGGATGGATTTCTGCGCTCGGCGCTGTCGTCGGGTGGGCCAACGAACATCTACGACTATTGCCATCGCCCGATCGTGGTTCGCGATGCCGGCCAGAGTCTCGGTTCGATCATCTTCAAGTTGAAGCGCGCCAGTCGCAGCCCCGCTGATGGCGTGCTGGAAAACGACGTGGTGCTGGTATGGACCGATGAACCGCGCATCATCACGGGCGCGGATCTGCTCGGGCGGTTGTTGAAGGGAATCGGTGACTAGGTCGGAACCTGAACAAGTAAACACACTGTCCGGCTCTCTATCGGTGATTAGGTGTGGGAGCGGGCTTGCCCGCGCATTTTCTCAGGCGACTCGAGCAAATGTTCGCGGGCAAGCCCGCTCCCACAGTTTCAATCTCTACAGCAGAAAGCTCAGCAGCGTCGCAATCCCGAGAAACGAAAAGAACCCGGCTACATCGGTCACCGTCGTCAGCACGATACTCGAGGATGTCGCCGGATCCTGGCCGATGCGCACCAGCGCGATCGGAATCAGCGCGCCCGATATGCCGGCAGTCACCATGGAACTGATCATCGCGATGGTGATCACCAGCGCGAGGCCCGGAGAATCGCTCCAGAAATAGACGCCGAGCGCGGTGATCGTTGCGATGCCGACGCCGTTGGCGAGGCCCGCCATTGCTTCCTTTCTCAGTACCCGCTGCCAGCCGTTGATGCCGATTTCGCGCAATGCGAGACCGCGCATCGTCACAGCCAGCGCCTGCGCACCTGAGTTACCGGATTGACCGGCAACGACCGGCAACAGAACCGCAAGCGCGGTAAATTGGGCGATGGTCGATTCGAACAGTCCGACCACGGATGCGGCGAGAAACGCGGTCAGCAGGTTGATCTGCAGCCAGGGGTGGCGCTTACGCACCGAGAACCAGACGCTCGACAGTGCGCGTTCGTCCTTGCCTGCGCCTACCATCGTCTGCATGTCCTTCAACGCATCTTCTTCGACGGCGTCGAACAGATTCTCGCTGCGGATGATGCCGATGAATCGGTGTTCACCATCGACCACGGGCAGGGTGTTCTGATTGTACTGACCGATCTGAGCGGCGATGTCTTCGCGACTGGTCAGCTCACCGATTGCGAACCGCACCTGTCGCATGACCTGACCGACGCTTGCATCCTGGGCGGAGGAGAGCAGCAGCTGAAGATCCACCATGCCGGCCAGCGTATCGTCGTCCTCGACGACATAGATCGTTCGCGGAAGACGCGCAGCCGTGTGTTGTGCTCTCGTCACAATCTCGGCGACGCGCGCCTGTCTCGGCACGCGCAATGCCTGGATCTCCATCAGCGCCACTGCGCAATCCTCGGGGACCGCCAGTACCCGCTCCACCTCGCGCCGAACACCGGCCGGTAAGGACTCGATCAAGTCCTCCCGGTCATCGACTTCGAGGGCTCGCACGCAGCGGAACATGTCGCCAGGTTCCATCATGGCGATCATCTCGGCGCGCCGA